>JAHDDY010000082.1:11129-16470 GCA_020629115.1 Paracoccaceae bacterium
GGACGTGCGCAAGTCCTACGACCGCACGCCCGTCATCCACGGGGTCGACCTCGACGTGGCGGATGGCGAGTTCATCGTCATCGTCGGCCCGTCCGGCTGCGGCAAGTCCACGCTCCTGCGCATGGTCGCGGGGCTGGAGACGATCACGGACGGGACGGTCGAGATCGGCGGTCGGGTGGTGAACCAGCTGGAGCCGCGCGAGCGCGACATCGCCATGGTCTTCCAGAACTACGCCCTCTACCCGCACATGTCCGTCCGCCAGAACCTCGCCTACGGCCTGAAGATCGCGAAGACACCGAAGGACGAGATCGCGCGGCGGGTCGAGAAGGCGGCGGCCATGCTCCAGCTCGGCGACTATCTCGACCGCAAGCCGCGCCAGCTCTCGGGCGGACAGCGCCAGCGCGTGGCCATGGGCCGGGCCATCGTGCGCGAGCCGGCCGCGTTCCTCTTCGACGAGCCGCTCTCGAACCTCGACGCGAAGCTGCGCGTGCAGATGCGCATGGAGATTCGCACCCTTCAGCGGAGCCTGGGCATCACCGCGCTCTACGTGACCCACGATCAGGTCGAGGCGATGACGCTGGCCGACCGGGTGGTCGTGATGAACGGCGGCGTCGCCGAGCAGATCGGCCCGCCGATGGACATCTACCGCAACCCCGCCTCCGTCTTCGTGGCCAGCTTCATCGGCTCGCCGCCGATGAATTTTCTCGCACCCGCGATGCTGGACCGCGCGGCGCAGGGCGCGGCGACCTGCGGCATCCGGCCCGAAAACCTGACCCTCGCCGCCCCCGGCGCGGGGCGTCTGGACGGCACGGTCGTCTTCTGCGAGGCGCTGGGCGCGGATACGCTGGTCCATGTGGACGCGGGCGCGGCCGAGCCGGTCATCGTGAAGACCGGCCCGACGATCCTGGAGCCGGGCACCCCGGTCGGCCTGGCCTTCGAGGAGGCGGACCTGCATGCCTTCGATGCGCAAGGGAAGGCGCTGATGTTCTAGGCGGCATCCGCGAGGGGTCTCGGGCCACGGGGCGCCGCGAAGGGGCAAGGCCGCCGGTGCGCCGGTTTCGCATGTGCCGCCTCTTCCATCCCATCAAAGAGGGTGCCCCGGCGCATCCGCGCTCTACATGGTGCGCGAACCGATTTATCGAAAGGAGGTCGCCATGGGCGGTCTCGGCGTTCTGACCCTGCTGGGCGGGGCGGTCATCGTGCTCGCGATGCTCGATTTCCTCGTCACGACCGTGAGCCTGCGACGCTCCGGCCCGATCGCCGCGCGGACGGCGACGGTCGCGGGGCGCGTGGTGCGGATGCTGCCCCGCCCGCTGTCGGGCTGGAGCGGGCCGACGAGCCTGATGGCCGTGGCGCTGGTCTGGATCGTGCTGCTGTGGGGCGGATGGTCGCTGGTGTTCGGCGATGCGATCGGACGGCTCACGGGGCCGGACGGCGCGCCGGTGGATGTCGTCGACGTGATCGCCTTCTCCGGCTCGACCATCAGCACGATGGGTATGGGCGTCGTCACCCCGGAGGCGGGCTTCGTGCATGTGAGCACCGTCGTCGCCTCGATCACGGGGATGGTGGTGCTGACCCTGGCGGTGTCGTTCATCCTCAACGTCTGCCAGATCGCGGTGACGGCCCGGACGATGGCCTTGCGTCTGGGCGATATCGACACGCTGCTGCGCGCGCTGACGGCACCGTCCGGAACCGCGCTGCTGCTCGACGGGTCGGCGGCGCTGGCGGCCGATGCCCACGGCCTCGCCGAGAGCCGGGAGAGCTTTCCCCTCTCGCGCGAATACGATCCGAAGGGCGAGACGCGCGACGTGGTCCGCGCCGCCCGGGCCGTCGCCGCGGCGATCCGCGCGCGGCTGGATGGCATGGGCGAGACGGACGACCGGCTGGCTGCGGCTGGAGACCCTGGCCGCGGCGCTCGGCCGGCTTTCAGATGGTTGAGCGCCCCGACAGGCCGACGAAGGAGGATCGGATGGACATCGACGACGCGCACGGGACCATCGACCCGGACGGCCCCCTGCTGGAGCCGGGACGCAACTGCTGGCGCGTCGAGCGGGCGGACCGGCTCGGCCTGATCGTCGACGGGGCGGACTACTTCGCCGCCCTGCGCCGGGCGCTGATCGCGGCGCGGCGACAGGTGATCCTGATCGGCTGGGACTTCGATTTCGAGATCGAGATGCTGCCGGGCGAGGGCGACGCCGAGGGCCTCGCGCCCGATGGCCTGCCCAACCGGCTCGGCCCGTTCATCGAGGCGCTCGCGGAGCGCACGCCGGAGCTGGACCTCTACCTCCTCAAGTGGAACGGAGCCGTCCTCGCCGCGCCGGGGCGCGTGCTGCCGGGGCTGCGGCTGCGGCTCTTCGCGGGGGAGGCGATCCATTTCGCCCTCGACGGGCACCACCCCTTCGGCGCGTGCCATCATCAGAAGATCGTGGTGGTCGACGACGCGCTCGCCTTCTGCGGCGGGATCGACGTGACGGAGCGGCGCTGGGACACGTCCGAGCACGCCCCGGGCGATCCGCGCCGCACCCTGCGCGACGGCACGCCCGCCGGCCCGTGGCACGACGCGACGACCGCCCTGACCGGCCCCGTGGCGGCCGCCCTGGGCGAGCTGGCTCGTGCGCGTTGGCACCGGGCGACCGACGAGGCGCTGGAGGCTCCCGCCCTCGACCCCGGCGCGGCATCGCCCGACGCGGACGCGATCTGGCCCGATGGCGTGGCGGTCGCCGCCCGGGACGTGCCCGTCGCCATCGCCCGGACCTACCCCCCCTTCGCGGGGGAGGAGATGGTGAACGAGATCGAGCGTCTCTACCTCGACGCCGTGCGCGCGGCGCGGCGGACGATCTACGTCGAATCGCAATACCTGACCGCCCGCTCGATCCTCGACGCGCTGGAGGCGCGGCTGTGCGAGGCGGACGGGCCGGAGATCGTCGTCGTCAACCCGCAGAGCGCCGACAGCGCGCTGGAGGACGCGGCCATGCATTCCCTGCGCGGGCGGGCCGTCGACCGGCTGCGCGCGGCGGACGGGGAGGATCGTTTCCGCGTCCTTCACCCGGTCAACGCCGCGGGCGAGCCGATCTACGTCCACGCCAAGGTCTTCATCACCGACGACCGGCTGCTCCACGTGGGGTCGAGCAATATCGACGACCGCTCGATGGGGTTCGACACCGAATGCGACGTGGCGGTGGAGGGCCGGGACGACGCGACCCGGGGCGTGATCCGCGCCTTTCACCTGCGCCTCCTGGCCGAGCATCTGGGGTCGGAGCCGGAAGCGGTGGCCGCCGCGTGGGAGGAGCGCGACTCGATGATCGCCGCCATCGAGGCGCTCGACGCGTCGGAGGGGCGGGGCCTGCGCTCCATCGTCACCCTGCCCGAGACGATGGCCGGTCGGTGGCTCGCGGACAACCGCCTCCTGGACCCGCGCTTCGAGGTGGGCGAGCCGACCAGCACCGGGCGCGGCATCCGCCCCCGCCACCTGCTGCTCGGCGGGGCGATCCTCGGCGGGCTGGGGCTGGCCTGGTATCTCTGGAGCCGGCGCGACGAGGGGTGATCCCCGCCCTCAGAGCGCGGTGCCGCCGAAGCATCCTTCCGGAAAGCCCGACCCGCCCACGAACACGGCTCCCCGGCGGTAGAGCGTCAGCGCGCCGCCCGGGCGCAGGTCGGACACCACGAAGACGCCCGCGCCTTCGTCGGCCCAGGCGATGCGCGCGCCCACCGATCCGGCCAGCGCGCGGGCGCGGTCGGGGGTGACGTGTCCGGCGAAGGCGACGGTGGCGAAGGGGCGGTCGAGGCTCGACAGGGTCGTCCATCCGCCCGCGCCGACGGTCGCGAAGGCCAGCATCGCCGCCGCCGCCCGCATCCCGCCCGTGCCGCCGCCATCGCCCCGCCCGCGCAGCCACAGGCCGAGGCCGACCGGCGCGAGGCCGAACAGGGCGAGCCAGCCGATATCCCAGGCCAGCGGCACCGCGCTGTCCATGCGGATGCGGTGGATGCCGAGCAGCCAGTGGGACAGGAGGGCATCGGCCACGTGCCACGCCCCGAACCCGATCAGCCCCCAGCCGGACACGCGCGCCGCCCCGCCCCCGGCCAGCCCGCGCCGCCCCCGCCACAGGCCCCACAGCCCGGCGGCCCCGACCGCGTACATCCCGAGGTGGAACCACCCGTCGGCGATCACCTGAAACCGCAAATCCGCCTCGAAGGCGCTCAGCAGATGATGCCATTGCAGGATCTGGTGCAGCAGGATGCCATCGAAGAAGCCGCTCAGCGCGAAGCCGAGCAGGAAGAGGGATGCCGTGGGGACGGCGTGCGGTGCCGTGGTCATGGGGGTCGCTCCTTCGCGGCGGATCGACCGGACCATCTAGCCCGTGCGCCGTCACCGGACAGGCGATCCCGGACCGCCTCGCCGAACGGGGCGCCCCGGTCGGCTTGACCTTCGATGCGCGGGGGAAGGCGGTGGGATAGGAACGGACGCGCCCGCTACCCGTCTTCCGCGCCGTCATCCTTGCCGTAGACAGCGTCCCGGATATCGCGCAGGCCCTGGAGCAGCTTCTGTCCCCGGTCGCTGTCGAGAAACCCGACGATGCCGACCACGCTCGCGACCGTCCCGACGGGGTCGGTCAGGAACCTGTGGAACCGCGCGGCGAAGGCCGCGCCCTTGAGCAGGATGCGGACGGGCCAGAGCGTCTCGCCGGGGACGGGATCGGTCGGCGGGTCGTCCGGGGGGAGCGGCGCGGGGGCGTGCGGCTCCGGCGTGTCGAGGGCGAGGCGCATGGCATCGGCCAGTTCGGCGACGTATTCGGGCACCTCCTCCGTCGCGAGGCCGTCCGCCGCCATCGCCGCCGTCTCCGCCGCGACGGTATCGAGCGCGTCCCGCAGGCCCGCCCCGTCCACCGCGCCCCGGTCGAGGCGATAATCCCGGATCGCCTTCTCGCGCAGCGCGTCGATGGCGAAAGCCTCGCGCAGTTCCTTGTGCAGTTGCAGGAAGGTGAGGAAGGCCCGGCGCAGGCCGCGCTCGGCGTCGAAGAACCCGTCCCGGCGCAGGTCGGCATACTCGTCCTTCACGACGGCGTGCCGGTCGTTGAGGCTGCCGAGCATGGGGCGCGGGCCATGACGGTCGAGGTGGTCGCGGTAGCGGACGAGCGGCGGGACGGCCACGGGGCAGGCATTGGCCTTGAGCGCCAGCAGGTCGAGCAGGTCGCCGATGGCGTCGTGCAGCCGGACCAGCAGGTCGGGGATGCGCGCCGGATCGTCCGGGATATCGGCTTCGGGATTGCGCACCAGCGCGACCTTGCCGCCTTCGACCCCGATATCGGGGCTGACGGTCTCCTCCTGCGTCTTGCGGCTGTGC
>JAHDDY010000007.1:0-8963 GCA_020629115.1 Paracoccaceae bacterium
GCCCAAGTCGTTCGAGGCCGTCCCGCGCTGGTCGGCATCCCGGGCGCGGATGCGGGTTTCTTCGGCGAGGGCGATGGCGACCTCCAGGTCGAAGGCGATGCCCTTGTCGCGGCCGCGCTCGTACCATTCGTGCCACACCGTCCGCAGCGCACCGAACGGATCGGGCGGGGCGTCGAGGGTCAGGTCCTCCAGCAGGTACGCCGCCGCCTTCTCCGGCGCGTTGGTCAGGCGGGCCTGGGTGACGCCGCGGGCGAGGAGGCGGGCGGTGGCGGCGTTCTCGGCGGCGCGGCGTTCGGCGCGAGCGGCGAGTTCGCGATCGAGGGCCGCCGTCGCCTCGCCCATCCGTCCCGCATCGTTCAGGTCGGCGACCCGCGCCAGCACCGCCTCGACCGCCGCCTCGGTATTGGCGGGCAGGGCATCGGCGGCGCGCATCGCGGCGGCCTCCTGCAACGCCGCCTCGATCCCGCGCAGGGCCGCGTCGAAATCCGCCGCCTCGTCCGCCAGATACCGCCGCGCGACCCCGATCACCAGTCCCTCGCGCAGGCCCAGCCTCCGGGTGAGCGTGCCGGTCTCGCGCAGCGCCCGGTCGAGCTTCCCCTCGATCCGGGTCAGGCGGGACAGCGCCTCCGCGTCGATGGCCGCGCGCAGGGTGGCGTAGACCGCCGGATGGGCGCGCAGCCCCTCCCACATCGTCGCGACGACCGTGCGGAAGAAGCGCGATTCGTCCGAGTCGGGGTCGGCGAAGCGGCCCGCCGGGTCGTGGGGCGGGGCGAGGGCGTGGAGCCGGACGGCGAGGCGCTCGCCGTCGAGGTCGGCTTCGGCGGCCAGGGCGCCGAGGATCGCGCGGTCGGCGGTCACGCCCTCCAGCGCATCGGCCACGGCCCCCTCCAGCGCGCGGCGGTTCGCGGCGGCGATGCGGCCGTAGGCGGTGTCGCGGTCCAGCCCGGACTGCACGTCGGCGATGGCCTCGGCGATATGCGCCTTCACCTCGCCGCGCCGGCTCTCCCGGACCGCGCTCCACAGCGCCGCGACCGTGAGGCCCGTGCCAAGGGCGGGCAGGGCGACGGCCGTGGCGACGGCGCTCGGCGTCGCCGCCAGGCTCGCCGGGACGGCGATGGCCGCGCCGAGGCCGCCGAGGATCGTTCCGATGCGTTCGAGCGCCGCCATGTCCCCTCCGTACCCCGCCCCTTCTATGGACGGTGCAGGCCGCGCGTGCAAGCGCGGGGGGACGCTACCGGGTCAGGCCACGGCGCGACGGGGCGGGGCGTGGTGAGTCGCGTGGTCGAGGGCGACGAGACCGCGGTCCTCGATCTCCTCGTACCGCCAGGCGGTCGGGTCGGCGAAGAGGGCGCGCAGCAGGCGGTTGGTCATGTCGTGACCCGCGCGCACGCCGCGATAGCGCCCGATGATCGGCACGCCGGCGAGGGCCAGGTCGCCCACGGCATCGAGCATCTTGTGGCGCACGAACTCGTCCCGGTGGCGCAGCCCCTCGCGGTTGAGGACGCGCCCCCGGTCCACGACGATGGCGTTCTGGAGCGTGCCGCCCCGGGCGAAGCCCATCTTGCGCAGGGCCTCCACGTCGCCCAGCGTGCAGAAGGTGCGCGAATCGGCGTAGTCGCGGATGAAGGCGTCGCCGGTGAACCGCTCTGCCCGGTGCTGCCGGCCGATGGCCGCGTCGGTGAAGTCGATGTCGTACTCGATCTCGAACCGCTCGGCGGGGAGCAGCTCGGCGGTCTTGTCGCCGAGGCTGACGCTGACGGGCTTGAGGATGCGGATGGCGCGCAGCGGCTCGTCCTGCTCGATGGTGCCGGCGGCGAGGAGGGCGGCGAGGAAGGGCTTCGCGCTGCCGTCCATGATCGGCACCTCCGGCCCGTCGACCTCGACGAGGGCGTTGTCGATGCCGCATCCGGCGAGCGCAGCCATCAGATGCTCGATGGTCGAGACCTTCACGCCGTCGTCGTTGCCGATGCAGGTGCACAGGGCCGTGTCGGTCACGCCGTCGAACCGCGCGTCGATCAGGTTGTCGCGATCCTCCACGTCGAGCCGGACGAAGCGCACGCCGGTATCGCAAGGGGCGGGCAGGACGGTTACGGTGGCCGGGTGGCCGCCATGGACGCCGATGCCGGATAGGCGGGCCTTGCGAGCGAGCGTGCGTTGCATCGAATTACCTCGTGTCACGGTGAAGTCGATCTTCACCTAGCAACGAGTACAGGGCACGACAATTCAATCTTTATGTCAGTTTGCAACGTCTTTCCGAGTCGAAGTTCGACGGAACAACTTCGTTGAAAAGTGGTTAATCATGGTTTGCCTTATTGCAGACACAATAAAGGCCGGGTCTGGACCCGGCCTTTATTGTTCGCTTCAGGATGCGGCCGCGCCGCCCGCGTGTCAGTTGGCCTGGCGGCGCAGGAAGGCGGGGATCTGGAGCGCGTCCTCGTCGGTCGAGCCGTCGCCGTCGATGCTGTCGCCCTTGAAGGGGGGCTTGGCGGCCTCCGCCGACGGGGGGGTGCCCCGCGAGCCGAGGCTCTCGGTGAAGCGGCGGATCATGCTCAGCCCGCTGCGCCCGGCGGGAGCCTGGGGCGCGGCGGGGGCCTGGCTCCGGGGTGCGCTCATGGTCGGCTCCGCGACGGAGGGGTCGATCACGGTGGCGACGGGGGCGGCGATGCCGTCGGTGCCGGTCGCGGCGAAGGTCTGTTCCTCGACCTGCTCCTCGGGGCGCGCGTCCTCGGCCGGCTCGCTGCGCGTGCTGACCGCCTGCTTGACGGCGTGGCGCGTGCCGGGGGCGACGCCCGCCTCGCTGGCGTAGCGGGGCGCGGGGATGGCACGGCGGGGGCGGGCGCCCGCGCCGGCGCGGGCCGGCTCGGCCCCGCGCTGGGTGGTGGTCTCGGCCTCGATGCCGGTCGCCACGACGGAGACGCGCATATGGCCCTTCAGCTCGTCGTCGAAGCAGGAGCCGACGATGATGTTCGCGCCGGGGTCCACTTCCTGCTTGATGCGGGATGCGGCCTCGTCGACCTCGAACAGCTTGAGGTCCGGCCCGCCGGTGATGTTGATCAGCACGCCGCGCGCGCCCTTGAGCGACACGTCGTCCAGCAGCGGGTTGGCGATGGCCTTCTCGGCGGCCTCGACCGCGCGGCCCTCGCCCTCGGCTTCGCCGGTACCCATCATCGCCTTGCCCATCTCGCCCATGACCGTGCGCACGTCCGCGAAGTCGAGGTTGATGAGGCCGGGCATGACCATCAGGTCGGTGACACCCTTGACGCCCTGGTAGAGCACGTCGTCCGCGAGGTTGAACGCGTCCATGATGGTCGTGTTCTCGGTCGCGATGCGGAAGAGGTTCTGGTTGGGGATGATGATCAGCGTGTCGACGTACTGCTGCAGCTCGTCCAGGCCGTCCTCGGCAAGCTGCATCCGCTTGGCGCCCTCGAAGGAGAACGGCTTCGTCACGACGCCGACCGTCAAGACGCCGAGTTCACGCGCCGCCTTGGCGATGACGGGAGCCGCGCCCGTGCCGGTGCCGCCGCCCATGCCGGCGGTGATGAAGCACATGTTCGCGCCGTTGAGGTGGTCGATGATCTCGTCGATCGTCTCCTCGGCGGATTCGCGGCCCACGGAGGGCTTCATGCCCGCGCCGAGGCCGGCGGTGACGCCGGAGCCGAGCTGCACCCGGCGCGACGAGCGCGACTGCTCGATCGCCTGCGCGTCGGTGTTCGCCACGACGAACTCCACGCCCTCCAGGTTCTTGTTGATCATGTTGTTGACGGCGTTGCCGCCCGCGCCGCCCACGCCGAAGACCGTGATCTTCGGCTTCATGTCATGGTCGTCGACCGCCCCGATGTTCAATGCCATGGTTCCGCCTGTATGTTGATGGTTGTTAGTTTTATTTTTCTGCTCTTGCGTGAGTCGAATCGTAACCGAATTTTCACGAATGTCACCGGGAAAAATGCCGTTTACGGCGTTCTGTTCTGCTCGGAACACGGGAAGTACTTGAGAGAAAAGTTTACCAGTTCTCCCGAAGCCATTGGCGCAAACCGCCGAATGCCTGCTCGCCATCGCGTACGGTGGCCATGGCATCGGACCACGGCTCGCAATGAAGCCGCACGGCATGGGCCAGGAGGCCGTGGACGGCGGCGAACTCGGGGCCGAGCGTGCCCTTGGCGGCCCCGCGCGTGCGGATCGCCCGGCCCAGCCGCACCCGGCGGCCCAGCACGGCCCCGCCCGCCTCGACCATGCCGCGCATCCGGCTGCCGCCCCCCGTCAGGACCACCGACCGCTGATCGCCGGGAGGCAGGACGGCGCGGACCAGCTCGAACACCTCCTCCACGCGCGGGCGGATGATGCCGGTGAGCATCGTGGTCGCCTCGCCCGGCCCCGCCCCGCCCAGGACGGACGGATCGGCCGAGATCCCGCCCCCCTCGGCGGCGACCTTGATCGCCTCGGCCTCGTCGAAGGAGACGCCCATGGCGCTGGCCAGGTCGCGGGTCATGGTCTCGCCGCCGATGCCGATGCTGTGCACCGAGCGCAGGCGGTTCCCGAGGAAGCTGGCGACGCCGGTGGCCTGCGCGCCGATATCCACGACCGTGGCCCCCAGCGACAATTCGTCCTCCGTGAGCGCGGCGACGCCGCTGGCCGCCGGGGCGCAGGCGACCCCCGCCACCGACAGCCCAACATGCCGCGCGACCGTCCCGAGCCGCTCCAGCGACGCGCGCTCGACGGTGACGATGCCGAAGCGCACGCCCAGCGTCCGCGCCCCGTGCCCGCGCGGGTCGGCGATGCCGGGCACGCCGTTGCGGGAGAAGTCGAGCGGTTCGATGTGCAGGGGGCGGCGGATGCGCAGGGCGATCTCCTGACGGCAGGAGGCCATGACCCGGCCCACGGTCGCGTCGTCGACCAGCCGCACGGGGATCGCCGTCTCCCCCTCCGCCTGGAGCGTGCGCGGCGAGCCGCCGGACAGGGCGAAGAGCGCCCGGGAGGGCACGGCCCCGGCCCGGCGGCGCAGGTCGCGCAGGACCCCGTCGACCGCCCCGGCCACGGCCCCCTCGTCCTCGATCGCGCCGGCGCGCATCCCGGCGGCGGGGACGCTGGCGGCGGCGATGACGCGCAGGGCGGCGTAGACGTCGACGTCGCGGTCCGCGAGGCTGCGGTTCAGGAGCGCGTGCCGGATCTCCGCCACCAGCGCCGAGACGCGCCCGCCGCCCAGGTCGATCACCAGCAGGCGCTCTCCTTGTAGCGCCGAGGCGACCCGGTTCCGGATGGCCTCGTAGGAGCGCAGGACCGCGATGCCGCTCACGGGGCGGGCTTCCGCAGCGTGTCGAGCAGTTCCTCGCGCATCGCGCCCGCCCCCGGTTCGAGGCGGATCACGGGCGGATCGTCCGGCAGGCGCAGGTCGATGCCGGTCACGGCGAAGGGGGCGACCTGCTCCTCCAGCCGTCCGTCGACGAAGCGGCGCAGGGCGGCGAGCGGGTCCTCGGCGGGGAGCTTGATCACCAGCCCGCTATCGGTGACCACGTCCCAGCGTCGCCCCCCGCGCCGGATCAGCCCGGCGATGCGCGGCAGCGCGCGGATGGGGGCGGCCTTCAGCAGCGCCCGGGCATCGCCCACCGCCGCCGCCGCCCCGTCGCCGATCAGGAGCGGCAGGTCGAGCCGTTCCTCCGGTCCGGCCACGGGCACGATGAGCGCGCCCCCCTTGTCGATCAGGAAGAAGCCGTCGTCGTTGCGCCAGATGGCGACCGGCACCCGCTCGTCGATGGCGATGCGCATGACGCCCGACGGGTCGATGGCCACCGATGCCCGCTCGATCCAGGGGTTCAGGAGCAGCGCGTCGCGCGCCCGCCGCGCATCGAAGCGCAGGGAGGAGATGGCGGTCGTGCCCGGCTCGATCCCGGCCATGCGGGCGATCTCGTGGACCGAGAGCTGGATATGGCCGCTGACCTCCAGGTCGGTCACGGCGAATTCGGGATGATCCACCACCGCCGTCCGCACCGCCTCGGCCCGGGAAAGCGTCTCGCTGCGGATGCCGGACCAGTTGTAGGCGATGGCCGCCGATGCGGCGAGGAGGATCAGGAGGAGCGCGCCGAGCGCCAGCCGCCGCAGCGTGAACAGGCGCGCGCGCGGGGGCTTCGGCGCGCGCCGCTTCGCGCGGGTGGCGGGCACGGGGACGGGAGCCGGGGGCGCGCCGCGCCTGCCGCCCTCCTCTACCGCCCGCACGATGCGTCCTCCACCATCCAGGCGACGAGCGCGGGGAAGTCCATGCCGCGATGGGCGGCCTGTTCGGGGACGAGGGAGGTGGGGGTCATGCCGGGCTGGGTGTTCACCTCCAGGAGGATCAGGTCGTCCGCGTCCGGATCGTAGCGGAAATCGGCGCGGGAGATGCCCCGGCAGCCGAGCGCCACGTGCGCCCCCGCCGCCGCGTCGCGGCAGCGCCGGGCCAGGGCCTCGGGGATGTCGGCGGGGATGACGTGGCGCGAGCCGCCGGGCGCGTATTTCGCATCGTAGTCGTACCATCCGTCCACGAAGATCTCCGTCACCCCGAGCGGTTCGCCGTCCTGCACCGCGACCGTCAGCTCCCGCCCCGGCACGTAGCGCTCGACCATCAGGCGCGCGGGCGCCTCCGGTCCAGCGAGGCGGGGCGGGCCGTTCGATCCGGCGAGCACCAGATGGATGCCGACCGAGGACCCTTCATTGTAGGGCTTCACGACGTAGGGCGGGGGCATCGGATGCGCGCGGGCGATGGCGTCGGGCGTGGCCAGCAGGCTCTCGGCCACGGGCAGGCCGGCGGCGCGGAAGACGGTCTTGGCCTTCTCCTTGTCCATGGCGAGCGCGGAGGCGAGGACACCCGAATGGGTGTAGGGCAGGCCCAGCCATTCGAGGATGCCCTGCACGCAGCCATCCTCGCCCCAGCGCCCGTGCAGCGCGTTGAAGACGACATCCGCGCGGGCCTCGGCCAGCCGCTCCGGCAGGTCGCCTCCCGCGTCGATCCCGACGGCCTCGTAGCCCGCCGCGCGCAGGCCGGCGGCGCATTCGCGGCCCGAGACGAGGGAGACCTCCCGCTCGGCGGAGGGGCCGCCCATCAGCACGGCGACGCGGGCGCTCATGCCGCCGCCCCCCGCGCGGGGCGTCCCACCCGGCGGATCTCCCAGTGCAGGTCGTGGCCGGAGGCGGCGCGCACGCGCTCGCGCACGGTCTCGCCCAGCGTCTCCAGGTCGGCGGCGCTGGCCTCGCCGTGGTTTATCAGGAAGTTGCAGTGCTTCTCGCTCACCTGCGCCCCGCCGATGCGCAGGCCCCGGCATCCGGCCGCGTCGATCAGCCGCCAGGCGCTCTCCCCCGGCGGATTGCGGAAGGTCGAGCCGCCCGTCTTCTCGCGCACGGGCTGCGCCGCCTCGCGCGCCTGCATCAGCGCGGCCATGCGGTCGGCGATGGCCCCGGGCGCGTCGGGCGTGCCGCGAAAGACGGCCTCCGTGACGACGGCGTCGTCGGGCAGGGCGCTGTGGCGGTAGCCGAAGCCGAGCGCGGCGTTCGGGAGCGTGCGCACGCTCCCGTCGCGGAAGACGACCGTCGCCTCGATCAGCCGGTCGGCCGTCTCGGTGCCGTGGCACCCCGCGTTCATGCGCACCGCTCCGCCCACCGTGCCGGGGATGCCGCGCAGGAATTCCAGCCCCGCGAGGCCCGCCCGCTGCGCGGCCTGCGCCAGCTTCGCGTCGGGCACCGCCGCGCCCGCGCGGATCGTGTCGCCCTCGACCGATATCCCCGCAAAGCCGCGCCCGAGCCGCACGACCATGCCGTCGATTCCGCCGTCCCGGACCAGCAGGTTCGAGCCGACGCCCACGGGCAGCACGGGGCCGGGCCAAGCGCGCATCGCCTCGGCCAGAGCGTCCGTATCCATCGGGGAATACAGCATTTCCGCCGCCCCGCCCACGCGAAACCACGTGTAGGGCGCAAGGGACGCATCCGCCGTCACCCGCCCGTCGAAGGCGGCGGCGCGGGGCGCGGGATCGGTCTGCACGCTGCTCATGCCTTTCCTTGTCACGGGGGGGCGGGGCACTCAAGTCGCTTTTTCGTACGCCGCGGCATCGCACCGAAGGCCCTATCGCTCGCGCGTCGCCGGGTCTAGGATACGGCACCCTGTCCCACCCCGCCCGCGAGGCCCGCCATGGCGCATCTGACCCTCTCCTCCGGCAATGCCCTGTACCACGAGCATACGCCCCCCACGCGGGAGGGGGCGGTGACCTTCGTGTTCGTGAACGCGCTGACCGGGAATACCGACGCGTGGGAGGCGGCGGTCGCGCCCGCGCTGCGCGAGAAGGGCTTCGGGACGCTGAGCTACAATTTCCGGGGGCAGGACGGGTCGCCCTTCGGGGACGGGATCGCCCTGACGCCCGATCTGATCGTGGACGACCTGTGCGCGCTGCTGGAGGCCATCGCGCCCGCGCGGCCCGTCCTCGTGGGGCTGTCCATCGGCGGGCTGTTCGCGGCGCAGGCGGTCCTGCGTGGGGCGCGGACCGAGGGGCTGGTGCTGCTCAACACCCTGCGCCGCATCGGCCCGCGCATCGCCTGGGTCAACGACGCATTGCCGCATCTGGTGGCGCGGGGCGGGGTGCGCCTGTTCCTCGACGCGATGTTCCCGCTGCTGGTGAACGAGGATTTCGCCGCCGGGGCGCGGGAGGCGTTCCTGTCGGACGCGCCCTACGAACCGCTCGACCCCGCGCACGGGCACATGAACCTGATGGCCCATTCCACCGCCGCCGACTGGGATATCCCCTACGAGCGCCTGATCCTGCCCGTCCACGTCGTCACGGGGCTGCAGGACCGGGTGTTCCTCGACCGGGCGGACGTGGACGCGCTCTACGCGCGCCTGCCCGATGCCACGCGGGAGGACTGGGCCGATACCGGGCATCTCGTGCCCCAGGAGCGGCCCGAAAAGCTGGCCGGTGCGCTGGCGGCCTTCGGGGAGCGGCTGGCATGAG
>JAHDDY010000007.1:9063-48034 GCA_020629115.1 Paracoccaceae bacterium
ATACCGGCGCATCTGGCCTACTGGGCCGCCTTCGTCGGCGTGTGCGGCCACGCGTCGTCCGAGTTCTTCGCCGTCCTGTCGGGCGTGGCGGGGCCGGAGGCGTCGGTCTGGCGCTACGTCATCGGGGCGGCGGGGCTGGTGGTCTGGGCGTTGCTGACCCCCGGGGCGCGCGACCTGACGGCCCCGCTGCGCGATGCGCCGGTGCGGTTCGTGCTGCTCTCGCTCATGGGGGTGACGGGGGCGTATCTCGCCTTCCACTGGTCGCTCGATTTCGCCTCCGTGGTGCAGGTCGCGACCCTGGTCACGACCATCCCTATCTTCGTGGGCCTGAGCAACTACGCCATCAACGGCGTCCCGCTCTCGGGCGTGAAGGTCGCGACCGGCATCCTGGCGACGCTGGGGGTCTTCGTGCTGCTGACGGACGGGTATCTCGTCGATCTGGCGGGGGAGGGCGGGCGCTCGCTCTTCGGCGTCTTCCTCGCCCTCGTCTGCGCGGCGCTGGCGGCGGTATACTCGGTGCTGGTCAAGCCCTTCATCGCCGCGCACGGCGCGCTGACGGTCACCACGTCGTCGCTCGTCATCGGCGCGGCGGGGCTGTGGGTGACGGTG
Source organism: Paracoccaceae bacterium (assembly GCA_020629115.1). Lineage (GTDB taxonomy): Bacteria > Pseudomonadota > Alphaproteobacteria > Rhodobacterales > Rhodobacteraceae > JAHDDY01. Next base: position 9,673 of record JAHDDY010000007.1, read on the forward strand.
GGCCTCGGCTGGGGCGTCTGGGTGAACCCCGCGACCCTGTTCGACCGGCCCGCGGGCGAGGCCGGCTCGCTGCTGACGCTGGGACTGTGGAACACGACCGTCACGCAGGTCCTGTGGATCGGGGGGCTGGCGGCGGCGGCGGACATCACCCGCGCGTCCTACCTGTTCTTCCTGAAGCCCGTCATCGCGGCGGGGCTGGCCCTGGCGATCCTGTCGCAGCCGATCACGGGGCTTCAGATGCTCGCCATCGCGCTCGTGCTGGGCTGCGTGGCGATCGAGATGGCCTGGCCGCGCCTGTCCCCCGCCCGGGGCGAAGCGGCGAAGGGAGAGGCACGATGAGCGCACCGCGCGTTTTCAAGGTCGGGGACCCGGCGCTGACGAAGGCCCCTGCGCCGACGGCGATCGAGGAGGACCCGACCCTGCCGCCGGAGGAGGCGTTCGCCACGCCGCCGCCCCGCTTCTCCGCCTTCCGCGCGCTGGTCTGGTCGGCGCTGCTGGGGCTGATCGTCCTGTCGCTGTCGGCGGCGGCGTGGGAGCTGTTCACGTCCATGGCCGCGCGCAACGTCTGGCTGGGGCGGCTGGTGCTCGCGCTGCTGGCCATCGTGGTGGCTGGGCTGATGCTCTTCGTCTTTCGGGAGCTGGCCGCCGTGTCGCGCATCGAGACGGTGGACGATATCCGCCGCCGGGCGCGCGACGCCTGGGAGGCGGACGACCGCTGGATCGCGGAGCAGGTGCGGGGCGAGCTGGACGGTCTCTACCGCCGCCGCGAGGATGTGGACCGTGCGCGCGAGGCCATCGCGATGCGCAGGGACGACGCTCCCGACGCCGCCACGCTGCTGACGCTGGTGGAGACCGAGACGATGCGCCCGCTCGACGCAAGGGCGGCCGATTCGGTGCGGCGCGCGGCGCAGCGGGTGGCGGCGGCGACCGCGCTGCTGCCCTCGGGCGTGCTCGACGCGGTGGCGGTCCTGTATCTCAACGTGCGCATGGTGCGCGAGGTGGCGGTGGTCTACGGCGGGCGGGCCGGGTGGCTCGGCTCGTGGCGGCTGCTGCGGCAGGTGATCGTGCATCTGGCGGCGACCGGGATGATCGCGCTGGGCGACGATTTCTTCAGCGCCATCCTCGGCGGCGGGGCGCTGGCCAAGCTGTCGCGCCGGGCGGGCGAAGGGGCCATCAACGGCGCGCTCACCGCCCGGATCGGCATCGCGGCGATGGAGGTCTGCCGCCCGCTGCCCTTCCGCGCGCTACCCAAGCCCAGCCTGCGCAGCGTCGCCGCCAGCGCCCTGACGCGCTTCCGCGAGGGGGCGAAGGGCTATAGTGAAACGCGATCAGGTTGAGCCACAGAGCGTCAGGAAATGCGCACGTCTTGGCGCAATTCCTGACCCGACTTGATCGCGTTTCACTCTAGCGCGCCCGTCGCCAGCCGAACAGGCCGGCCAGCGCGACGAGCGCGAGGGGCAGGGGTTCGGGCACGCCGCCCGTGCGGGTCAGGCTGACGGTGTCGATCAGGCCGCCGAGGGTGTTCTCGATCCCCTCGGCCCGGAAGGAGAGCCGCCGGGTCGAGCCGTCCTCCGCCACGAACAGCGGCACCGAATGCTCGATCCAGCCATTCGCGCCGACGCCGTTCGCCGTGTCCACCAGATCGGAGAACAGCGTGCTGCCCGCGTCGAAATAGACGCCGATGGTGTTGTCGTTCGCCCGGTTCGTGCGCGCCTGATAGGCGTAGGTGAGCAGGTATTCGCCCGCGTCGAGGTTCGTCAGCGTCCGCGTCATGGCCGAATTGGATTGCCCCCTGGGGCCGATGCCGCCGTTGCGGTGGTCGCTGTCCAGCTCGATGAACTGGTTGCCGGAATGGGCGGTGGTCACGCCGCCGGAGGTCTGGATCTCGATGCCGTTGCCCTGGGTGGCCCGCCACGCGCCGTTCGAGATCTGGTTGTAGACCTGCCACGGGCGCGTGTTCACCGTGCTCTCGAAATCGTCGGCGAAGATGGTCCCGGCATGTCCCTGGGCGGTGGTGCACAGGGACAGAAGGGCGGCGAGGGCTAGGGGATGACGCATCGGAACCTCCGGGAGAGTACGCTCTCCTTTTACCCCGATGCCCTCACTACGGGTTTAACGCCAACTACAGTCCCGGCGGTCGGCGCAGGTCGAGGGTGAGGGGGAAGGCCGGGTGCGGGCGTTCGGCAGACGGCTCGTAGCGTCCCGGCGTGTGCCCGTGGTGCTGGAACCGGGCGAGGCGGCGCGATTCCGCCTCGTTGCCGTTGACCGGAAAGGTCTCGTGGCTCAGCCCGCCCGGATGGGCGACGTGGTAGACGCAGCCGCCCAGCGCCTTGCCCGTCCAGGTGTCGTATATGTCGAAGGTCAGCGGCGCGTCCACCGGCAGGACGGGGTGCAGCGAGAGGGGCGGCTTCCACGCCTTGTAGCGCACGCCCGCCACCGCCTCGCCGTTCGTGCCCGTCGGCTGCATCGGCACCGGGCGACCGTTGCACGTCACCGCATAGCGCGCGGGGTCGGCGGCCTTGAGCGTTACCTGCACCCGCTCGGCGCTGCTGTCGGTATAGCGCACCGTGCCGCCGATGGCCCCGGTCTCGCCCAGCACGTGCCACGGCTCCAGCGCCTGGCGCACCTCCAGCGTCATGCCCTCGTAGGTCACCTCGCCGCAGAACGGGAAGCGGAACTCGGCCTGCGCCTCGTACCATTCGGGGCGCATGTCGAACCCGTGCGCCTTTAGGTCGCCCAGCACGTCGAGGAAATCGGCCCAGACGTAATGCGGCAGCATGAAGCGGTCGTTCAGCGCCGTGCCCCAGCGGGTGAACGTCCCCTCGATCGGGTCGTCCCACAGCCGGGCGACGATGGCCCGGATCAGAAGCTGCTGCGCGAGGCTCATACGCGGGTCGGGCGGCATCTCGAAGCCGCGGAACTCTACGAGGCCGAGGCGTCCGGTGGGGCCGTCCGGCGAGTAGAGCTTGTCGATGCAGATCTCCGCGCGGTGGGTGTTGCCGGTCACGTCGATCAGCAGGTTGCGGAACAGGCGATCCACCAGCCACGGCTCAGGCGCGTCCCCCTCGCCCGGCAGCGGCACCTGCGCCATGGCGATCTCCAGCTCGTAGAGCGCGTCCATGCGCCCCTCGTCGATGCGTGGGGCCTGGCTGGTCGGGCCGATGAACAGGCCGGAGAACAGGTAGGACAGCGACGGATGCCTCTGCCAGTACAGCACGAGGCTGGCCAGCAGGTCGGGGCGGCGCAGGAACGGGCTGTCGAGCGGGGTCGCCCCGCCCACGACGACGTGGTTGCCGCCCCCCGTGCCCGTATGCCGCCCGTCAACCATGAACTTGTCGGCCCCGAGCCGGCATTGCCGGGCATCCTCGTAGACGCCCTCCGTGATGGCGACGCACTCGTCCCAGGTGGCGGCGGGGTGGATGTTCACCTCCAGCACGCCGGGGTCGGGGGCCACGCGGATGACGTTGACGCGCGCATCGTGCGGCGGAGCGTAGCCCTCGATATGGATCGGCAGGCCCACCTCGGCGGCGGCCTCCTCGGCGGCGGCGATCAGGTCGAGATAGTCCTCGAATTCCTCGACCGGGGGCATGAAGACGCACAGCCGCCCGTCGCGCGGCTCGACCGACAGGGCCGTGCGGACCTCGCCGCCCACCTCGCCGACGGATTGCTCCACCCGCTCCTGCACCGGGCCGCCGGGGGTAAAGGACGCGCGGGCCTGCTCGCGGTCTGCGCGCCTGGCCTCTGCGGTCGGCCTGTCCGCGGCATCCATGCGGCGGCGTTCGTAGTCCGGCAGGTCGCCGCGCGGCACGGTAGGGTCGCCCGTGTAGACGTGTGGATATTGGGTCGGGGGGACATGCGGCAGCGAGCCGAGGGGCAGGCGGTAGCCGACCGGGCTGTCCCCCGGCACGAGGTAAATGTGACCGCGCCGCGCGGTCCAGCGCTCCGACCGCCACGACCGTCCCGTCGCCTTCGACTGCCATGCCTGCACCGGCAGGATGTAGCCCGACGGCTGCGTCAGGCCGCGCGCGAACACCTTCGCGATGCGCGTGCGCTCCTCCGGGTCGTCCAGCTTGGAATTCTCGGGCGTCACGTTCTCGGGCAGGTTGCCCTCCTTGATGACCCACTCTGCGGGGTCCTCGTAGGCGGGCTGCACCATTTCGGACGCGATGCCCAGGTTGCGCGCCATGGCCGATAGCAGCGCCTCGGCATCCTCCTTCTTCGCGCCCGTCTCGGCATCCTCGGGCGCGACAAGCTCCCCGTCGCGCCAGATCGGCTTGCCGTCCTTGCGCCAGTAGAGCGAGAGGGTCCAGCGAGGCAGGGTCTCGCCGGGATACCACTTGCCCTGCCCGTAATGCAGGAAGCCCCCCGGGGCGAAGCGCTCGCGCAGGCGGCGGATGAGCGTATCGGCCAGCGCGCGCTTGGCCGGGCCGACCGCGCCGGAATTCCACTCGTCGCTCTCGAAATCGTCGATGGAGACGAAGGTCGGCTCGCCGCCCATGGTCAGGCGCACGTCGCCCGCCTCAAGCGCGGCGTCCACCTTGTGCCCCAGCGCATCGAGCGCCTGCCACGATTCCTCGGAGAACGGCTTCGTGATGCGCGGATGTTCGGCCACGCGGGTCACGCTCATGTCGAAATTGAAATCGACCTCGGCATAGCTCGCCACCCCGGCGATGGGCGCGGCATTGGCGTAATGCGGCGTTGCGGCGAGCGGGATGTGGCTCTCCCCCGCCAGCAGGCCGGACGTGGAATCGAGGCCGACCCAGCCCGCGCCGGGCAGGTACACTTCCGTCCAGGCGTGCAGATCGGTAAAGTCCACCTCCGTCCCCGACGGCCCGTCCAGCGCCTTCAGGTCCGGCTTGAGCTGGATCAGGTAGCCCGACACGAACCGCGCCGCGAAGCCCAGATGCCGCAGCGCGTTGATGAGCAGCCACGCCGAATCCCGGCAGGATGCCGTCCCCCGCTCCAGCGTCTCCTCCGGCGTCTGGACGCCCGCCTCCATGCGGATGACGTAGCCGGTCTCGTCCGCGACCTTGCGATTGAGCATGACGAGGAAGTCGATGGTCTGCATCGGCTCGCGCGGCACCCTGGCGAGAAAGGCGGCGAGGCGCGGGCCGGGCGGTTCGGCGTGGCGGTAGACGGCCAGGTCGTCCAGAATCGCGTCGGGGTAGGCGAACGGCCATTCCTTCGCGTCGTCCTCGATGAAGAAGTCGAAGGGGTTGTAGACGGACATGTCGGCCGTCAGGTCCACCTCGACCCTGAACTCGCGCACCGGCTCCGGAAAGACGACCCGGGCGAGCCAGTTGCCGTAGATGTCCTGCTGGTGGTTGATGAAATGCGGCTCCGGCCCGACGCGAAGCGAATGCGAGACGACCCGGGTCCGCGAATGGGCCGCCGGGCGCAGGCGGATGACCTGCGGCCCCAGCGTCACGGGCCGGTCGTAGCGGTAATGGGTCAGGTGATGGATGCTCGCTTGAATGGCCATGCCGGTCCGATCCTGGCTGCGTGAAAATCCTGTATGCGGTGCAACATAGCCCGCCGGCCGTGTCGGCGTAAGGGGGTCGCGCGATGTATTCGTCGATCGGGCCTCGCGGCGGGCTGGGTTGCGGTGTTAACTCAAGGTGCTGAAAATGCTGGTTAATATGGGAGAATTAACCACGACCGTGAAGGCATCTTTTATCATTCGAGGGCTTTTTTAGGTCCTCCAATCGACTTCCTGCCCCCGGTGATGACCATGACCCGACACGACGCCCCGATCCTGATGCCGCTGACCGACATGATGGAGGAGATCGCCCTTTCAAGCGCCGCCCTGCGCGAGCGCAGCATCGCCCTGCGGGAGATGAGCCGCGCGAGCCGGGAGCGGACGAAGAGGCATACGGACTGGCTCCGCCAGGCGCGGGCGCTGTCGGGGCGGCCGGTCGACCGCGCCGAGATCATGCAGATACTCGTGCATCGGCTCGCACCGTTCGATCCGGAGGGCGAGGAAGGAAGCGCCGTCGATCAGCCGCCGCCCCGCCGCCCCGCCCGCTCGACGCTCAGCGGATCGTAGGCGGGCGCGGTCGCGCGCCGGCGGTCCGGCTCCTCCTCCGCGAGCGGCTCGGCCCGGCGCAGCTTCTCCGGCGCGAGCCGGGCAAGGGACTGGTAGACGCCGGTCCCGCGCCGCTTCCAGTCGATCTCCTCCTCGCTCAGCGCACGCAGCACCCGGGCGGGGGAACCGGCGATCATCTGCCCCGGCTCGAACGCCGCGCCCGCCTTGACGAAGGCCAGCGCCCCGACGATGCAGTCGCGCCCCACGACCGCGCCGTCCATCACCACCGCGTTCATGCCCACCAGCGCATTCTCGCCGATATGGCAGCCGTGCAGCACCGCGCCATGGCCGATATGGCTGTCCGGTTCGAGGGTGACGTCCCTGTCCGGAAAGCTGTGGACGACGCAGGTCTCCTGCACGTTCGAGCCGCGCCCGATGCGGATGCGCCCGAAATCGCCCCGCAGCACCGCGCCCGGGCCGACATAGCAATTCGCCCCGATCGCCACGTCCCCGATCACCACCGCCGCATCGTGGACGTAGGCCGACGGGTCGATCACCGGGACGATGTCGTCATAGGCGTAGATCTGGGGCATGGCGCACCGCTCCGGCTGTTCCCGACGGGCGGAAGGGTAGGGGAGGCGGCGGCGGATTGACAGGGGGCGAACGTGGTTAGCACTTCGAAAAGGCTTGATCCGCTACCGTGTCGCTACACCATGTATCCACCGCGACGATCGTTCAGGAAAGGGGGCCATCATGCTCATATCGACACTTCTCGCAACACCGCGCCGCGCGGGCATTCTCGCTCTGCTGGCGGCGGGCGGCATCGGCTGGACGGGGGTCGCCTCCGCGCAATCCGTTCCCACCTTCGGCACCGTGACGCCCGCCCCGGTCATCAACTACGAGCGCGCGCCCGGCACCAACTCGCTCGCCGGCAACGACGCCCTGACCACGGTGCGCAACGTCGATCGGACGGCGGCGGGGCTGTCGAACATCCGGCCCTATTGCGGCGAGGGTTTCACCGTCTCGCCCGCCGGCACGACCTGCGTGCCCGATGTCGCCGTGGTCGAGCCGGCCCCGGTGGTCCAGACCTACGTTCCCCCGCCGCAGCCCGTCGTGGTCCAGGCTCCGCCCCCGCCTCCCCCGCCGCCGGTCGCGCCCATCGCCGCCGCGCCGCCGGTCGTCGCGCCGGTGCCCATCGCGGCGGCGGGCCTGAGCAACACCGCTCTCGTCGCCGGCGGGGTCGGCGTTCTGGCGCTGGCCGGCATCGTGGCGCTGATCGCATCCGACAGCGATGACAGTTCGAGCACGACGACGACGCAGTAGGGCTTCCGCTCCGCGACATGTTACAGGTCGAGGGTTCACGCCTTCCGGTCTGTAACATTCTTCTTGTCGGTCCCGGGCGGACGGCCTATCTTCCGTGCAGCGCGTCGGTCACGCGCCTGCGGGAGGGATGCCTTGGACGCTTTCATCTGCGATGCGGTGCGCACGCCCATCGGGCGCTACGGCGGGATGCTGTCCTCCGTGCGGGCGGACGACCTGGCCGCGCACCCCATCCGGGCGCTGACGGCGCGCAATCCCGGCGTCGCCTGGGGCGATATCGACGACGTGATCCTCGGCTGCGCGAACCAGGCGGGCGAGGATAACCGCAACGTGGCGCGCATGGCCGCGCTGCTCGCCGGATTGCCGGTCGCCGCACCGGGCATCACCCTCAACCGTCTCTGCGCCTCCGGCATGGATGCCGTGGGCATGGCCGCGCGGGGTATCCGCGCGGGCGACCTCGATCTCGTCGTCGCGGGCGGCGTCGAGAGCATGAGCCGCGCGCCCTTCGTGATGCCGAAGGCCGAGACGGCCTTCTCCCGCCGGGCCGAAATGTACGACACGACCATCGGCTGGCGCTTCGTCAACCCGGCGATGGAGGCGGCGTACGGCACCCATTCCATGCCCGAGACGGCGGACGAGGTGGCCGCCGAATACGCTATCTCCCGCGCGGATCAGGACGCCTTCGCCCTGCGCTCGCAGGCGCGGTGGCAGGCGGCGCAGGAGGCGGGCGTCTTCGCGGACGAGATCGCGCCCGTCGCCGTTCCCCGCCGCAAGGGCGAGCCGGTCGTCGTGGATCGCGACGAGCATCCGCGCCCCGACGTGACGGCGGAGAAGATGGCCGCGCTGCGCGGCGTGAACGGTCCCGGCCTGACCGTGACGGCGGGCAATGCCTCGGGCGTCAACGACGGCGCGGCGGCGCTGCTGCTGGCCAGCGGGGCGGCGGCGGATGCGAATGGGCTGGCGCCGATGGCCCGGGTGGTCGGCATGGCCTCCGCCGGGGTGGAACCGCGCGTGATGGGCATCGGTCCCGTGCCGGCTGTGCGCAAGGTGCTGGCGCGGGCGGGCCTGTCGCTCGCCGACATGGACGTGATCGAGCTGAACGAGGCGTTCGCCGCGCAGGCCCTCGCCACCCTGCGCGAACTCGGCCTGCCGGACGATGCACCGCACGTGAACCCCAACGGCGGGGCCATCGCGCTGGGGCATCCCCTGGGCATGTCCGGCGCGCGGCTGGTGTTGACGGCGGCGCATGAACTGAAACGACGCGGCGCGCGTTACGCCCTGTGCACCATGTGCGTGGGCGTGGGGCAGGGCACGGCGATGATACTGGAAAGGGTGTAGGGCGATGTACGCACAGATGATCAGATCCGAGGCGACGCAGGACGATCCCGAGCGCCTTGCCGCCTTCCAGGCCCGCATCGACGCGGGCGAGAAGATCGAGCCGAAGGAATGGATGCCCGAGGGGTATCGCAAGACCCTCATCCGCCAGATCGGCCAGCACGCCCATTCCGAGATCGTCGGCCAGTTGCCCGAGGGCAACTGGATCACCCGCGCGCCCACGCTGGAGCGCAAGGCCATCCTGCTGGCCAAGGTGCAGGACGAGGCGGGTCACGGCCTCTATCTCTACTGCGCCGCCGAGACGCTGGGCGTCAGCCGGGACGAGCTGTTCGAGATGCTGAACAGCGGCAAGATGAAGTATTCGTCCATCTTCAACTATCCGACGCTGACTTGGGCCGACATGGGCGCGGTGGGCTGGCTGGTGGACGGTGCGGCGATCATGAACCAGGTGCCGCTGCAACGCACCTCCTACGGTCCCTACGCCCGCGCGATGGTCCGCATCTGCAAGGAGGAGAGCTTTCACCAGCGGCAGGGCTTCGACATCATGATGAAGATGGCGAACGGCACCCCAGCGCAGAAGCGCATGGCGCAGGATGCCTTGGACCGCTTCTGGTACCCCTCGCTGATGATGTTCGGCCCCTCCGACAAGGACAGCGTGCATTCCGCACAGTCGATGGCGTGGAAGATCAAGATGAACACCAACGACGAACTGCGCCAGAAATTCGTCGACCAGACCGTGCCGCAGGCCGAATATCTCGGCCTGACGGTGCCCGACGACACGCTGGCGTGGAACGCGGAGAAGGGTGGCTACGACTTCGCGCAGCCGGACTGGGACGAGTTCTACGACGTCCTGAAGGGCAACGGCCCGTGCAACGCCGACCGGCTGGAGGCCCGCCGCACCGCCTGGGACGAGGGCGCCTGGGTGCGCGAGGGGATGCTCGCCCATGCCGAGAAGAAGCGCGCAGCGCGGATGGCGGCGGAGTGAGTTCCCCCGCGCCCGGTCCCTATGCCAAGACCGCCGCCCCCGAGGGCGACGCGCCGAAGCGCGCCGAATGGCCCCTGTGGGAGATCTTCATCCGCGGTCAGCACGGCCTGTCGCACCGCCACGTCGGCAGCCTGCACGCGCCCGATGCGGAGAAGGCGATCCTGAACGCGCGGGACGTCTATACCCGCCGCAACGAGGGGGTGTCGATCTGGGTGGTGGAGAGCGCGGCCATCGCCGCGTCCTCGCCGGACGAGAAAGGCCCGCTCTACGAACCGGCCAACGACAAGGTGTACCGCCACCCGACTTTCTTCGACATTCCCGACGACGTGGGGGCGATGTGAGCGGATCGGCCCCGGTCGACGGCGCGGTGGGACCGGAGGGCGATACGCGCTTCGAATACCTCCTGCGCCTCGGCGACAACGCGCTGGTACTGGGCCATCGCCTGTCCGAATGGTGCGGGCGGGGGCCGGTGCTGGAGGAGGATATCGCGCTCGCGAACACCGCGCTCGATCTCATTGGCGGGGCGCAGATGTGGCTGGGCTATGCGGCGGAGGTGGAGGGGAGCGGGCGCAGCGCCGACGATCTGGCTTTCCTGCGCGACGTGTGGGATTTCCGCAACCTTCTGCTGGTCGAGCGCCCGAACGGGGATTTCGGGCATACCATGATGCGGCAGTTCCTGTTCGACGCCTTCCACGTCCCCCTGCTCGGCGCGCTGTCCGGTTCCGCCGACCCGCGCATCGCCGAGATCGCGGAGAAGGCGTCGAAGGAGGCGCGCTATCACCTCGAACGCTCGGCCGAGACCGTCGTTGCGCTGGGCGACGGGACGGAGGAGAGCCACGCCCGGATGCAGGCCGCGCTCGACGCGCTGTGGCCCTATGCGGGCGAGATGCTGCGCGCCGATGCGGTGGACGAGGCGATCGCGGCGGCGGGCCTCGGCGCCGACCCCGCCACCCTCGCCCCCGGCTGGGAGCGGACGGTGCGGGCGACGCTGGACGAGGCGACGCTGGCCGTGCCCGAAGGCGATTTCGCGCATACGGGCGGCAAGTCCGGCGCGAGGCACAGCGAGCATCTGGGACCGATGCTGGCGCAGATGCAATGGTTGCAGCGGGCGTATCCGGGGGCGTCGTGGTGATATCGAGGTTGTCATTGCCCGGCTCGACCGGGCAATCCAGGGGGGCAATACCGTTGTCGGTTGCCCTGGATCACCCGGTCAAGCCGGGTGATGACCGCGGTCTCGTTGCGGCAGCGCCATGACCCGCCCCTCGACCGATACAGTCTGGGAATGGCTCGACGCCGTGCCCGACCCGGAGATACCCGTCATCTCCGTGGTCGATCTCGGCATCGTGCGGGGCGTCGCATGGCGGGGCGAGACGCTGGAGGTGGCGGTCACGCCGACCTATTCGGGCTGTCCCGCGACCTCCGTCATCGCGCTCGACATCGAGACGGCCCTGCGCGACCGGGGCATCGCGGACGTCGCCGTCACGCGCCAGCTCTCGCCCGCCTGGACGACCGACTGGCTGTCCGAGAAGGGCCGCGCGAAGCTGGAGGACTACGGCATCGCCCCGCCGCGCCCCGCCGGGGGGCCGGAACGGTGCCCCCTGTGCCACGGCGTCGACCTGCACCGGATCAGCCGGTTCGGTTCGACGCCCTGCAAGGCGCAATGGCGCTGCGCCGACTGCCTCGAACCGTTCGACTACTTCAAGTGCCTGTAGCAGAGAGGATATTCCGATGAGCGATCACACCGCCTCCCCCCGCGCCGTCGTCGACGCCTACGTCACCGGCACGCGCACTCGCGACATCGCGCTTCTGAAAACGATCTTCCATGGCGACGCGGTGATGACCGGCTGGCTCGGCCCGGACCTGCTGGTCGGCGGGCCGGAGCCGTTCTACGGCGCGCTGGAGGCCAACGAGGTCGGGCCGGACTATACCGCCGAGGTGTTCGCGGTCGAGGAGGACGGCTCCATCGCCACCGCCGAACTGCGGGAGACGAACCTCCTCGGCCTCGCTTTCGTGAACCATTTCCAGCTCGTCAGGCTGGGCGACGGGACCTGGCGCATCGCGGCCAAGCTCTTTCGCCACGCCTGAGCCGCGCCGATGGTCCGCTTCCATCCCCTGACCGTAACCGACGTGCGCAGGACGATCCGCGACGCGGTGATCGTGACCCTGCGCCCGCGCGACGAGGACGCCGCCGCGTTCGACTTCACGCAAGGCCAGTACCTCACCTTCCGCCGCGACTTCGACGGCGAGGAACTGCGCCGGTCCTACTCCATCTGCGCGGGGCTGGACGACGGCGCCCTGCGGGTGGGGATCAAGAAGGTCGCGGGCGGGGCGTTCTCGACCTGGGCCAACGAGGGCCTGCGCCCGGGCGACGTGCTGGAGGCGATGCCGCCCATGGGCCGCTTCCACGCGCCGCTCGATGCGGATGCGGCGCGCCATTACCTGATGTTCGCGGGCGGGTCCGGGATCACGCCGGTCCTGTCGATCCTGCGCACCGTGCTGGCGCGCGAGCCGCATTGCCGGGTCACGCTGGTCTACGCCAACCGCGCGGTGAACACGATCATGTTCCGCGAGGAGCTGGAGGATCTCAAGAACGCGCATATGGGCCGCGTCACGGTGGTCCATGTGCTGGAGACCGACGCGCAGGAGATCGAGCTGTTCACGGGCCGGGTGGACGCGGAGAAATGCGCGCGCCTCTTCGCGGGGTGGATCGACGTAGCCTCGGTCGACCTGGCCTTCATCTGCGGGCCGGAGCCGATGATGCTCGCCATCGCGGGGGCGCTGCGGGAGCACGGCCTGCCCGAGGACCGCATCCTCTACGAACTGTTCGCCAGCGGCCAGCCGGGCCGTGCCAGGCGCAGGGCCGTCGCCGGGGCGGAGACGGGCGGGGCGACGGAGGCGCGGGTCACGCTCGACGGCGCGACGCGCAGCTTCCGCATGGACCGCGAGACGAGCGTGCTCGACGCCGCGCTGGAGAACGCGCTGGAGGCCCCCTACGCCTGCAAGGCCGGCGTCTGCTCCACCTGCCGCGCCCGGGTGGTCGAGGGCGAGGTGGAGATGCGCGCCAATCACGCGCTGGAGGACTACGAGGTCGCCCGCGGCTACGTCCTGACCTGCCAGAGCTATCCGGTCGGCGAGCGGGTGGTGGTGGATTACGACGGGTAGGGTGGATGGTTGCGAAGGAAGCTCCGGGGGCGAAGGCTACTCCGCCGCCACCATGAAGCTGATCCCCCGGTCGTGGCAATGGGCGGTCGTCAGGACGCCGCTGCGATAGGCGCCCGTGTCGACGCCGAGGCGGCGGGGGCCGAAATCGGGGGTGTCGGTGGCGAAGTGGCCGTGGACGACGAAGCCGCCCTCCCAGCCGCCGCGCTTGCGAAAGCCCGGCTTGCCGTGGACGAGGGCCTGCGCGGGCTGGTCCCCGGGGGGCAGGTCCGGGTCGATGCCCGCATGCGAGAAGAAGTAGGGCCAGGCGTCGTGATGCGTCACCAGCGCCTCGCGCAGGAAGCGCCGATGCGCCGGTCCCATCGCCTCGGCCAGCGCCGCCGACAGCGCGGCACGCCCTTCCGCCGTATCGTCGTAGTCGTGCGGGTCGATGCCGTAGGATTCCACCGTCGTGTCCCCGCCGAAGTCGAGCCAGCGGGTCGGCACCTCGGGCCGGTCGAGGAAGCGCACGGCGAAGGCCTCGTGATTCCCGCGCAGGAAGACCGTCTCGACCCCCAGCCGCGCGGGGGCCTCCATCAGCAGGTCGAGCGTCTCGCGCGCGTCCGGGCCGCGGTCGATATGGTCCCCGAGGAAGACGACCGCCGCATCCGACAGCCCCTTGCGGGCGATGCGCGCCTCGATCTGCGCGAGCGTCCTGTCGAGCAGGCCGGCCATGCCGTGCACGTCGCCCACGGCGAAGACGGGGCGCGGGGCGCGGGGGGGCGGGGCGTCGGCGGGGTCCGGGCCGGTGCGCCGGGCACCGGACAGCAGGCGCGAGAGCATGCCGCTCATCCGACCTGCCGCATGTCGCCCCCCTCGGCGGACCACAGCCGGGCGGCCAGGTTGCGCAGCATCCCCGCCGTCGCGCCCCAGATGCGGTAGCGCCCGTGGACCATCTGGTAGAAATGCCGCCGCCGTCCCTCGTGCACCTTCTCGATGCGCTCGTGGTTGGCCGGGTCCATCAGGAAGTCGAGCGGCACCTCGAACACCTCCGCCACCTCGCCCTCGCTTGGCACGGGCACGAACCGCGGATCGACCGTGCCGACGAAGGGGGTGACGACGAAGCCGGTGCTGGTGTCGTAGGGGTCGAGCGTGCCGAGGATGTCGACCCGGTCGGCGGCCAGCCCGATCTCCTCCTCCGCCTCGCGCAGGGCGGCGGCGAGGGGGGAGGGGTCGGTCGGGTCGATCTTGCCGCCCGGAAAGGCGATCTGCCCCGCATGCACCTTTAGCTGGGCCGAGCGCACCGTCAGCGTGACGTGCAGCCCGCCCTCGCGCCGCACCAGCGGGCACAGCACCGCCGCCCGCCGCCGGGGCCGCGCGCTCCGCGCGGGGGGCAGGGCGTCGTCGCGGTCGCGGTCGACGGGCTGGAGCGCCCGGAAGATGTCGGCTTCGGAGATCATGTATCCTCGGGCTATGGGCGATCAGTCGGCCGGGCCGATGGCGAATGCCGTGCCGGCGGAACGGACGAGCATGCGCGGCCCGTCCCCAGTCTCGCCCGGTTCGGCTCGCTCAGCAAGACGATAGAAAGATTTACGATCTATCAACGCGTGCAGGTCGCGGCGCACGTGAAGGTAGGGCGACGGCTCGCCGGTCGCCGGGTCGGTCTCCACGCGGATCGCGTTCTCCGGCCCCGCCCGCACGGTATCGCCCACGTTGGTCTCGAAGACGAGGACCGCGTCCGCGCCGCTCCCCTCCACCTCGAAGTCGATGGCGACGAAGGGCGCGTCCTCGACGACGATGCCGACCTTCTCGACGGGCGTGACGAGGAAGTAGGCGTCCCCCTCGCGCTTGAGGATCGAGGCGAAGAGCCGCACGAGGGCGGGGCGGTTGATGGGCGCGCCCTCGTGGAACCACCGCCCGTCGCGGGCGATGCGCATGTCCATGTCGCCGGAGAAGGGCGGGTTCCACAGGTGGACGGGGGGCGGCCCCTTGCGCACCATCTCCTTCGCGCTGGCGAGGAGGGAGGCGGTCGAGGGCGCGTGCCCGCCGTTCGTCGCGTCTTGTTGATCGTCCGTTGACATTATCTGGCCTCAATTATGCGGCGCGTTGGGCGCATTGCGATGCACACGGTCGATCGCGCGCGGCGGGAGCGAAATCTGGACAGGCGACGGCGGCGCATCATCTTGACGCAGGAAAAACCGCGCCCCGCCCGCTCGCCTTCTGACATGGTGTCCGGGACGGGATACAGCAACCCGCAGCCCGCGCGGCGGATCGCACGAACGAACGAGAACGGAGCCACTCCCTTGGAAAGCATCACCGCCGACGCCGCCCCCGCCGCAGAGCATGCCGATCCCGTGGCCGAGGCCGAAGGGGCCGCCGAGACCCTCTCCGCCGTCCGCCGGGAGATCGCCAAGCGCATCGTGGGGCAGGACGCCGTGGTCGAGCTGACCCTCGCGGCAATCCTGTCGGGCGGGCACGGGCTGCTCGTCGGGGTGCCGGGGCTGGCGAAGACGCTGCTGGTGGACACGCTCGGCACGGTGCTGGGCCTCGACAACAAGCGCGTGCAGTTCACGCCCGACCTGATGCCCGCCGACATTCTCGGCTCCGAGGTGCTGGAGACCGGGTCGGACGGGTCGCGCGCGTTCAAGTTCATCCAGGGGCCGGTCTTCTGCCAGCTCCTGATGGCCGACGAGATCAACCGCGCCAGCCCGCGCACGCAATCCGCGCTGCTCCAGGCGATGCAGGAGAAGCAGGTGACCGTGGCCGGCGAGATGCGCGACCTGCCCGCGCCCTTCCACGTGCTGGCGACCCAGAACCCCATCGAGCAGGAGGGCGCGTATCCGCTGCCCGAGGCGCAGCTCGACCGCTTCCTGCTGGAGATCGTCGTGGACTATCCGACGCTGGAGGAGGAGCGGCAGATCCTGCTCGCCACCACCGGCACGGCGCAGGAGGAGGCCAGGGCGGTGCTCGACGCGGAGGGGCTGATGCGGCTGCAGGGGTTCATCCGCCGCGCGCCGGTGGGCGACAAGGTGACCGAGGCCATCCTGTCCCTCGTGCGCTCCTGCCGCCCCGAGGACGCGAGCGCGTCGCGGCAGGTGGCCGATTCGGTCGCCTGGGGGCCGGGGCCGCGCGCGGCGCAGGCGCTGATGCTCTCGACCCGGGCGCGCGCGCTGCTGAACGGCCGGCTCGCGCCGTCGCTGGAGGATGTGGCGGCGCTGGCCCGGCCCGCCCTGCGCCACCGCATGGCGCTCGGCTTCGCCGCCAAGGCCGAGGGCGTGACGCTCGAAGGCGTGATCGACGAGGCGGTGACGAGGGCCGTCGGGTGAGCGCAGCCACCCGCCTCGACGCCGATTCCCGCGCGGCCACCGCCGCCCTGCCACCCCTGCTGGCCGAGGCCGAGCGGGCGGCGGCGTCGATCTGGGGCGTGCACGGCCGCCGCGCGGCGGGGGCGGGGGAGACCTTCTGGCAATACCGCCACGCCCAGCCGGGCGACGCGCTGGGCAGCATCGACTGGCGGCGCTCCGGCATGTCGGACGACCTGTTCGTCCGGGAGACGGAGTGGGAGACGGCGCAGAGCGTGTTCATGTGGCCCGACGACGCGGCCTCCATGGCCTTCGCCTCGAAGGGGGTCGCGACGACCAAGGCCCGCCGCGCCGCGCTGCTGGCGCTGGCGACGGCCATCCTGCTCGAACGCGGCGACGAGCGGTTCGCCCTGATGCGCCCCGGTGCCCCGCCCCGGCCCATGCAGGGGCGCACGGGCGTCGCTAGGCTGGCCGATCACCTGTCGCTGACCTCCGGGACCGGGGCCGAGACCGGCACGCCGCCGGAGGTGTCCTACACCATGGGCGGGCGGGCGCTGTTCCTATCCGATTTCTTCGGCGATCTCGACGCGCTGTCCGATGCCCTGTCGGCGGCGGTGGCGCGGCGGGTGCGGGGGATGCTGGTGCAGATCGTCGATCCGGTGGAGGAGGCGTTCCCCTATTCGGGTCGCGTGTTGTTCGAGAGCGTCGGTGGCGCGATGCGCTACGATGCCGACCGGGCCGAATCCCTGCGCGACGCCTATCGCGACCGCCTCGCCGCCCGCCGGGATCGCCTGCGCGCCATCGCGCGGCAGGCGGGCTGGTCCTTCGCCATCCACCGCACCGACACGCCCCCCACCCCGGCCCTGATGATGATCCACCAGACCCTGCAGGCGACGCGGGGGGCGGGATGACCGTATTTCCCTCTGCCCCGCACCCGATGCGGGGCCTTTGCGAGCGAGGCGCATCGGTGCGACAGGCCCCGCATCGCGTGCGGGGCAGAGCGCCGGTTTCGCGAGGCCGCCCATGATCCAGATCGGTGCCCTCGGTTTCGCCTCGCCCCTCCTGCTGCTCGCCCTGCTGTCGCTGCCCGTCCTCTACTGGCTGCTGCGAGCGACCCCGCCCGCGCCGGTGCGGGAGCGGTTTCCCGGCATCGTCGTCCTTCTGGGCTTGGAGCCGCCCGAACGGACGCCGCAGCATACGCCGTGGTGGCTGCTGCTGCTGCGCCTGCTCATCGCGGCGCTGGCCATCCTCGCCTTCGCGCAGCCGCTGCTGAACCCGCGCGAGAACCTCGCCGGGGATGCGCCGCTGCACCTGATCGTCGATGGCGGCTGGGCGAGCGCGCCGGACTGGGACGACCGCATGGCCACCGCCGCCGACTTGCTGGACCGGGCCGACCGCGCCGACGTGCCCGTGCGCCTCGACGTGCTGGCCCGGCCCGTGCCGGAGGGGCGCGAGGCCGAGGTGATGACCGCATCGGAGGCCCGCGCCCGGCTCGACGCGCTGGAGCCGGCCCCCTGGCCGCCCCTGCGCGCGGATCTGCTGGACCGGATCGAGCCGGGGACGCAGGCGGTCTGGATCCATGACGGCCTCGACCATGGCGGCACGTTCGACGCCCTCGCCACCGCCCTTGCCGGGGCGGGCAGCCTGCGCCTGATCGCGCCGGAGCGCACGGCCCGCGCCGTCCTGCCCGGTTCGCCCGATGGCGAGGGACAGGTGCAGGGCGCGCTGGTCGCCGACGTGCTGCGCGCGGATGCGGGCGGCACGGCAGGGGCGCAAGTGGTCGGCTTCTCGGCGGAGGATGCGGGCACGCGCCGGGCGCTCGCCGTCGCGCAGGCGGCCTTCGAGGACGGCGAGACCCGGGCCTCGGCCCCCTTCGACGCGCCGCTGGAGCTGCGCAACCGCATCGCCGTCCTCGGCATCGAGGGCGCGGCCCATGCGGGGGCGACGGCCCTGATCGACGACCGCTGGCGGCGCAAGAAGGTCGGCCTCGTCTCCGGCGAGCGCGGCGACGGGGGGCAGCGGCTCCTTTCGGGCGCGCATTACGTCCGCAAGGCCCTCGAAGGGCGCACCGAACTGCGCGAGGGCGGGGTGCTGCGCCTGATCGAGGAGGAGGTCGACACGCTCGTCCTCGTGGATGTGGGCGTCTTTCCGGAGCAGGAAGCCGCCGCGCTGCTGGACTGGGTCGAGGCGGGGGGCGTGCTCGTGCGCTTCGCCGGGCCGACCCTGGCCGCCACCGTCGAGGAGCAGCGCGCGGGCTTCGGGCGCATGGACGACCCGCTGCTGCCCGTGCGCATCCGCCCCGGCGGGCGCGACCTGGGCGGCGCGATGAGCTGGGGCGAGCCGCAGAGGATCGCCTCCTGGGGCGAGGGAAGCCCCTTCGCGGGCCTGCGCTCGCCCGACGACGCGCGCGTGACGCGGCAGGTGCTGGCCGAGCCGGATATCGACCTGCCGACGCGGACCTGGGCGTCGCTGACGGACGGCGCGCCGCTCGTGACCTCGGATACGCGCGGCGACGGGCGGATCGTCCTGTTCCACACCAGCGCCGACCCGCGCTGGTCCACCATCCCGCTTTCGGGCCTGTTCGTGGAGATGCTCGACCGGATCGTGCGGTTCGGCGTGGGCGGCGGGGCGCGGGCGACCGCCGCCGCGACCGGCTTCTGGTCCCCCGTCTCGCTGATCGGCGCGGATGGCGCGCTGCGCGAGGCCCCGGACGACGCGCGCACCGTGGCGGGCGAGCTGATCGGCGGGGGCGCGAGCGTCGATGCGCCGCCGGGCCTCTACCGCGCCGTGGGGGGCGGCGAGGCCGGGGCCGTCCGCGCGCACAACCTTCTTCCCCCCGATGCCGCGCTGACCGCCGCGCCCCCGCCCCCCGCCGGGGCCGTGGTCGAGAGCCTCGGCGCGCGCAAGGAGACCGACTTGAAGCCCTGGTTCCTCGCCGCCGCCCTCGCACTCCTGATGCTCGACGCCCTCGCGGCGCTCTTCCTCGCCGGAAAGCTGCGCGGGCGCGTGGTGGCGACCGCCGCTGCGACGATCCTGGCGCTCGGCCTCCTCGCCCCCGGGACCGCCCTGGCCGACGACGCGGAGGAGCAGGCCCTGCGCGCGGCCCTCGACGGGGCGCTCGGCTACGTCGTCACGGGCGACCCGCGCGCCGACGAGATCGCGGCGGCCGGTCTCTACGGCCTGACCCGCGTGCTGATCGAGCGCACCTCGGTCGAGCCGGCGGAACCCGAGGGCGTGAACATCGAGACGGACGAGCTGGCCGTCTACCCGCTCCTCTACTGGGCCGTGAGCGAGAGCCAGCCCATCCCGTCGGATATCGCCATCGCCAAGCTCAACGACTACATGCGCCGGGGCGGGATGCTGCTGATCGACACGCGCGACCGCAACCTCGCGCTCGGCAGCGGCGAGACGCCGGGCACCCGCGCGCTGCGCCGTCTGACCGCGGGTCTCGACCTGCCGCCCCTCTCGCCCGTGCCTGAGGGCCACGTCCTGCATCGCAGCTTCTTCCTGCTCGACGACTTTCCGGGGCGCTGGCAGGGCGGCAAGGTCTGGGTCGAGGCGGCCCCGCCCGAGGACATGGAGGAGGTCGCGCGCGAGGGCGGCTTCAAGAACGACGGCGTGTCGCCCATCGTGGTCGGCGGCCATGACTGGGCCGGCGCCTGGGCCATGACCGACACGGGCCGCCCGATGCTGCCCATGTCGGGCCGGGGCGGCGAGCGCCAGCGGGAGATGGCCTACCGCTTCGGCATCAACCTCGTGATGTACGCCTATACCGGCTCCTACAAGTCCGATCAGGTGCATATCCCGGCGCTGTTGCAGAGGCTGGGGCAGTGATCGGGCAACGCGTCGACATGACGCGAAGCTGTCATGCCCGGACTTGATCCGGGCATCCAGGGGAGCGGAGAGATGGACCCCCGGGTCGAGCCCGGGGGTGACGAACTCGTTTCGATGTCGGGGTTCTTCGACCCGAAGAACGCTTTTCTAGAAAGCATAGGCCCGAGGCCGGGGCAGCGGAGAATGAATACATGAACAGCGCCACCGGCATCGTCTTCGCCCCCGTGGTCCCGCTCTGGGCCATCGCGGCGTTCGCCCTGCTCATCGCGGCCATCTTCGTCTTCGGGCTGGTGCGCGGGGCGCGGGGGGCGTGGCTGCGGCTGCTGGCCGGGCTGGCGCTGCTGGCCGGGCTGGCCGATCCCAAGCTGACCCAGGAGGATCGCGAGCCGCTGACGGACGTGGCGCTGCTGCTGGTGGACGAGAGCGCGAGCCAGACCATCGACGGGCGGGCCGAGCTGACCGCCCGGGCGGCGGAGGCGATTCGGAGCGCCGCCGAAAGCCTCGACCGCCGTGCGCCGCTGGAGCTGCGCACCGTCACCGTCGATTCGCGCGCCGCCAGCGCGACGGACGATGCGGGCACGCGCCTGTTTGACGCGATGGAGACCGCGCTGGCCGATGTGGGGCAGGACCGCATCGCCGGGGCCGTGCTGGTCACCGACGGCCGCGCCCACGATGCGCCGGATTTCTCGGCCATGGACGAGGATGCCGTCGCCGAGCGTTTCCCCGGCCCCGTCCACGTCCTCTCCACGGGCCGCGAGGGGGCCTACGACCGCCGCCTGATCCTGGAGAGCGCGCCGAGCTTCGGCATCGTGGGCGAGGAGGTGCAGATCCGTCTTCAGGTCGCGGATCGCGGCCCCGCGCCCGCCCGCCCGGCGCGCATCACGCTCAGCATCGACGGCCGCCCCGTGCGCCGCGATACCGTCACCCTCGACACCCCCACCACCATCGCCGCCCCCCTCGACAAGGGCGGGGCGAACGTGTTCGAGTTGGAGGTGGAGGAGCTGGCGGGCGAGATCACGACCCGCAACAACCGCGCGCTCTTCACCGTGCAGGGCGCGCGCGACCGCCTGCGCGTGCTGCTGGTCTCGGGCCAGCCCCATGCCGGGGAACGGGCGTGGCGCAACCTGCTGAAGGCCGACCCGTCGGTCGACCTGGTGCATTTCACCATCCTGCGTCCGCCGACCAAGATGAGCGGGACGCCGATTCGCGAACTCTCGCTGATCCCCTTCCCGACGCGCGAACTGTTCATGCAGAAGATCGACGATTTCGATCTGGTCATCTTCGACAAGTACGTCCGGCGCGGGGTGCTCGCGCCCGCCTATCTCGCCAACGTCGCGCAGTACGTGCGCCGGGGCGGGGCCGTCCTCGTGGCGGCGGGGCCGGATTTCGGCGGGCCGAGCAGCCTCTACCGCTCGCCGCTGGCCGAGATCATGCCCGCGACGCCCACGGGCGGCTCGCTCAACGCGCTCTACACGCCGCTCCTGACCGAGACGGGCGAGAAGCATCCCGTGACCGCGACCCTGCCGCAGGCGGATGCGGCGAACCCGACCTGGGGCCGCTGGATGCGCACCATCGAGATCGCGCCGCGTTCGGGCGATATCCTGATGTCGGACGAGGCCGGGCAGCCGCTGCTGGTGCTCGACCGGGTGGGCGAGGGGCGGGTGGCGATGCTGGCGACCGATACGGCGTGGCTCTGGTCGCGCGGCTACGAGGGCGGCGGGCCGCTGGCCGAGATGCTGCGCCGGGTCGCGCATTGGCTGATGAAGGAGCCGCAGCTTGAGGAGGACGCGCTGACCGCCTCGGCCACCGGCGCGACCGTGACCGTCGTGCGCCGTTCGCTCGGCGAGGCCCCGACCGTCGCCGATATCGTCGCCCCCTCCGGCACGCGTTTCACCGCGCCCTTCGTGGCCAGCGGGCCGGGGCGCTGGCGGGCGGAATTCGAGGCCGAGGAGCAGGGGCTGTACTCGATCACGGACGGCATCCTGGAGACCCCGGCGGCGGTCGGCCCGGCCTCGCCGAAGGAGTTCGAGAACCCGCTCGCCACCTTCGACCTGCTGGCCCCGGTGGCCCAGGCGACGGGCGGGGCGATGCTGATGCTGCGCGAGGCGGGCATCCCGGCGCTGCGCCGGGTCAGCGGGTCGCGCCGGGCCTACGGCACCGACTGGATCGGCCTGCGCGAGCGCGGGGCCTACGTCGTGCGCGACAGCCGCCTGACGCCGCTGGCACCGGGCTGGCTCGCCCTGCTGATCGCGGGGGCGTTGCTGATCGGGGCTTGGCGGATGGAGGGGCGCTGAGGGTCAGAATCGGAGGGCGCAACACTCCGTCATCGTCGGACCCGTTCCGACGATCCATGCCTCACCCCCGACGATCGCTCGGGTCGGGAGGTGGACCTTCGGGACGAGCCAGAGGGTGACGGGCCCGCTCACCGATCGCGATGCCTGGGGTAGCTCCCCCATGGCGACGTATCACCCCGCCATCACCTGGATCGCCGCCGGGCCGATGATGACCACGAACAGGACCGGCAGGAAGAACACGATCATCGGCACCGTCAGCTTGGCCGGCAGCGAGGCGGCCTTGCGCTCGGCGATGGACATGCGCTCGCCCCGGCTCTCCTCCGACAGGACGCGCAGCGCCGAGGCGATGGGCGTGCCGTAGCGCTCGGCCTGCACCATCGCGCCGGTCAGGGCCTTGATCGCCGGCAGGCCCGTGCGCCGCGCGAAGTTCTCGTAGGCCAGCGAGCGGTCGCCGAGATAGGCCAGCTCGGCATTGGTCAGCGCGATCTCCGATGCCAGTTCCGGTCCCTGGAGGGCGATCTCCTCAGAGACCTTGTGGAACGACTTCTCGATCGACATCCCCGCCTCCACGCAGATCACCGTCAGGTCCAGCGCGTCCGGGAAGGCCCGTTGCAGGCTGACCTGCCGCTTCTGCGTCTTGTTCTTCAGCAGGACGTTGGGCAGGGCGTAGCCGACGAGGATCACGACGATCGAGATGATCGAGTGGCGCATCGGCTCGAACGGCGCGGCGTAGATCGCCGCGAAGTAGAACATCGCGAAGCCGCCCATCAGGAAGGGCGCGACGAGGCGGAAGAACAGGAAGACGATCGGTGCCTTGGTCCCGCGAAAGCCCGCCTGGGCCAGCTTCATGCGCAACTCGGTATTGTCGAGCATCTCCTGCATGCGGAACCGTTCGATGGTCCGGCGCATGACGCGGATGGTGCTGTCGTCCAGATCGCCCTTCTTCTTCTTTTTCGCATCGACACGCATCTTCTCCTTCATCGCGTCGCGCTTCTGGACGACGCCCGCGACCCGCGAGCGCGCCATCCGGCCCGCCCCCACCCTAGGCAGGAAGGCGACGACGAGGAGGAAGACGGCAAGGCCGGCGAAGACCTGGGCGAGGAGGCCCTGGTCGAGGCCGAGAGACTGCAGAAGAGACATCATGGCGCGGGTTCCCTCAGATCTCGACGTCGATCATCGAGTACATGGCGAAGATGCCGATCGACATCCAGAAGCCGCCCCCCGCCAGAAGCATGTTGCCCATGTCCGTCGTGAAGAGGAGGCCGAGATAGTCGGGGGCGACGAGGTAGAGCAGGACCGCCAGCACGAAGGGCAGCGAGCCGATGATCATGGCCGAGGCCTTCGCCTCGGACGACAGCGCCTTGATCTTGAGCTTGAGCTTCTTGCGGTCGCGCAGGGTGGTCGAGAGGTTGCCCAGCGCCTCGGACAGGTTGCCGCCCGTCTGCTTCTGGATCGTCAGCACGATGTTGAAGAAGTTGACCTCCGGAAGCGGGATGCGGGTGAACATGCGCTGGAGCGCGTCCTCCAGCGTCACCCCGACCGCCGTGGCATCGGTCAGGAGCTTGAACTCCGTCGCCACCGGCTCGGGGATCTCGCGCGCGACCAGGCGCATCCCCTCGTTCACGGGCAGGCCGGTACGCACCCCGCGCACGAGGATGTCGATGGCGTCCGGGAACAGGGCGATGAACTTCTTCTGGAGCCGCTTCATGCGGAACTTCGCGATCCTGCCCGGCAGCAGGAAGACGATGACGGGCAGGATGGCGGCCGCGAAGAGGGTCGGCACGCCCTGGACCGTGAGCAGCGCGACGAGGCCGACGCCGATCGCCGCGCAGACGAGGCGCAGCTTGAGCGCCGAGATATCCATGCGCGCGCGCACCAGCATGATGTCCAGCGAGGCCTTGTTGCCCCGGCGGGTCGCCTCCTCCTGCTTGCGCAGCTGTTCCTGGATGTCCTTGCGCTTGTCGGCGATGGTACCGCGCGTCTTCGCGTCCTTGGATGTAGCGAGGCCGAGGCGGGATACGCCGCCCACGGCGGTGCGCATCCCCAGAAGGGCGTACATGAACCCGTAGACGGAGGCGAAGGCGAGCGCGCCCGTCAGCCATCGAAGGCCGGTCGGGCCGAGGGCGACGTGCAGGGCCTCGAACATGATGGGGGTCTCCTCATCGGGGTATGCGGGGGCCAGGGTAGCGGCCACTGCCTGATATTCCGTATAGACGGATCGCCATCCGTCGAGCGTGGATCGCCCGGCATCGACCTATCCGGTCGTATCCTCTTCCATCGAAGCGAGCGCATCCTGCAGCTCGACGTCCATGTTGTACCCGCGGGCGCGTTCCCAGAAGGCGGGCTGGCCGATGCCGGTCGAGACGTGCTTGCCGATCAGCTTGCCGTCCTTGTCCTCGCCGGTGATCTTGTAGAGCACGAGATCCTGCGTCACGAGGGTATCGCCCTCCATGCCCAGCACCTCCGAGATATGCGTGATGCGGCGGGAGCCGTCGCGCAGGCGCTGGGCCTGCACCACGACGTTGATCGCCGAGCACATCATCTCGCGGATGGTCTTGGACGGCAGGGCGAAGCCGCCCATCGTGATCATGGATTCCACGCGGCTCAGCCCCTCGCGCGGGGAGTTGGCGTGGAGCGTGCCCATCGAGCCGTCATGGCCCGTGTTCATCGCCTGCAGCAGGTCGAAGGCTTCCGGCCCGCGCACCTCCCCGACGATGATCCGTTCGGGGCGCATCCTGAGACAGTTCTTCACCAGGTCGCGCATCGTGACCTCGCCGCCGCCCTCCAGCTTGGGCGGACGTGTCTCCAGCCTGACCACGTGCGGCTGCTGAAGCTGCAGTTCCGCCGAGTCCTCGCAGGTGATGATGCGCTCGTCGTCGCCGGCAAAGCCCGAGAGACAGTTGAGCAGGGTCGTCTTGCCCGAGCCGGTACCGCCCGAGATGAGGATGTTGCAGCGGCAGGCGGCGGCGATCTGGATGACCTTGGCCGCCTCCGGCGTGAGCGCCCCGAACTTGATCAGGTCGCTCATCTTGAGCTTGTCCTTCTTGAACTTTCGAATCGTCAGCGTCGCGCCGTCGATCGAGAGCGGCGGGGCGATGACGTTGACGCGCGAGCCGTCGAGCAGGCGGGCGTCGCAGATGGGCGAGGATTCGTCGACCCGGCGGCCGACCTTCTGCACCATGCGCTGACAGATTTCGAGGAGCTGGCCGTTGTCGCGGAAGCGGATGTTGGTCAGCTCGATCTTGCCCTCGGTCTCGATGTAGACCTGTTCGGCCCCGTTCACCATGATGTCGGCGATGTCGTCCCGCGCCAGAAGCGGCTCCAGCGGGCCGTAGCCCAGCACGTCGTCGCAGATGTCGTCCACGAGCCGCTTCTGCTCGGTGATCGACATGATGTGGCCCTTGACCGCGATGATCTCGTTGACGATCTGGCTGATCTCGCCCTCGGCGTCGGTCCGGGCCAGGGCCACGATGCGGCTCATGTCCATCGCGTCGATCAGGGAGGCGAAGATCTCGGCCTTGAGGTCGTAATAGGCCTGGTTGTGGGTGAAGTTGCGTTCGCCGTCTGCCCGGGCCGCGACGGGCCTTTCCGCTTCGATCTTCTTGACCTTGGTGCGCTTGCGGCTTGCTCCGAAGCCGCTCTCGCGCTCGCGCATGTCCTCGATGCCGTGGATCACGTCCGCCTCGTCGGAATCGCGGGCGCGGAGCGGGCGGTCGATATCGGCGGGCAGCATGTGGTCGGACGGTTCAAGCGGGGCCGCGCGCTCGCGTTCTTCCGGTCCGGTACCCTCTACCGGCCTGCGGGCCGGGGCCTGGGGGCGGGGCGGGGCCTTGGAACGCGACAGGTCCGCATTGAGCGCGTCCATCGGCCTCGGCTTCACGTTCGGAGCCGGGCGTGACCCCGCGGCTGCACCGGGGCGCGGCGGGGGCGGGGGCGGTCCCTTGCGTGCACCGGGCACGCGGGGCCGGCTGCCCGGCTCCGCGCCGTCCTGGGAATCGGTATCGTTCGTGCGTTTGCTGAACATGAAGGGTCTTCCGCCGTGAACTGCTGCTCATGCGCCTGCGCGCGGGGTGGGAGGAGGGACGGTCAGGGGGCCTTTCCCCGTTCGGCGGGCGCCTTGGCCATCTTCTTCTTCAGGCGTTCGAGGAAGCCGTTGAGATCGAACCCCTTGAGCGCCATGCCGGCCTTGCCACGCCCGGACTTCTTGAGTGCCGTCCGGCTGGCCGCGACCGTCTCGCCGAGCTGCGCGATCAGGGCGGCGGCCTCGTGCTTGGGATTGACCTCCTCGACCATCTGCCCGTTGTTCATCGCCTCGCCGAACAGGGCCGGGTCGTGGGGGATGATCAGGTCGATCTTGCGCCCGATGATCTCGGTCACGTCGCTGGCGGCGATCTCGGGCCGCTTCGGGATGCCGACCTGATTGAGCACGACGCGGGGCGGGTCGTCGTTGGGCCGGCGCGCGGCCAGCAGGTCGTGGAACGCCTTGAGGTTGCGCAGGCTGGCCAGCTCGGGCGTGGCGACGAGGACGATCTCGTCCATCTGCATCACCGCGCGCTGGACCCAAGGCGCCCAGCTGTGCGGGATGTCGAACACGGCGTAGTCGGTCGAGGCGCGGATGGTCTGGATGGTGTCGATGACGGTGTTCTCGTCGAACTCGCTCTCCACCTCCAGCGAGGAGGGGGCGGCGAGGATCGAGAGGTAGTCGTCGTGCTCGATCAGCAGCCGCTGGAGCTTCACGTCGTCCAGCTCCTCCGCCCCGGTAAGGGCGTCGAGCACGGTGCGGGTGGGGTCGCGGTTGAAGTCGAGGCTCGCGGTGCCGAACTGGATGTCCAGATCGACCAGCATCACGTCCTTCTTCTCGGTCTGCGCGATCTTCCAGGCCGCATTGTGGGCGAGGGTCGAGGCCCCCGCGCCGCCCTTCACGCCGACGAAGCCGATGGTGCGGGCCATCGGCGCGAGGCCCGGCTCGGCGAAGACGGTGGCGATGGCCTCGATGATCTGGATCGGCGAGGCGGGGGAGACGATGTACTCGTCCACCCCCTGCCGCTTCAGTTCGCGGTAGAGCATCACGTCGTTGGACGGGCCGCAGACGATGACCTTGGTGTCGGGGTCGCAGACGTTGGCCAGTCCCTCCAGCTCGTCGAAGACTTCGAGACCCGTCAGGTCGGTCTCGACCAGCAGGAGGTGCGGCGTGGCCGCCTCGTCGTAGGTCTCGATGGCGCGCTTGATGCCGCCCATCGCCACGGCGATGGAGGTGCGGGCCATGCGCCGGTCGTAGGCCGATTCCTGGATGGCGGTGGCCATGGGGCCGGTGGTGCAGAAGGATTCGATGTCGATCCGCGGGATGAGCGTCTCGATCGGGCCGGAAAGCCCCTGATCTTCGTAGGCTGTGGATTGCGCCGCAGAGGGCATGGCCGGTCTCCTGTCTTGGCGGCGTGCTCTATTGGATGAGGTCGGTCGTGCCCCGGGCATCGGGTGCGGTCGCGGTCGAATCACCCGTCCGGTAGGCTTCCAGCACGCGCTGGCGCGCCTGCGGGTCGGAGGGTGTCATGGCGCGGGGGCGGACCAGATCGCTCGGATCGGCGATCATCACCGCCATGTTGCTCTGGTGCGAGCACCCGAAGCCCGGCGTCGCGGCGTTCTGGGTGTTGTGGCGCATGTCCGGCTGCTGGATGTCGCCGCAGTCGTAGACCTTGCCCAGCTCGTATTCCTGCCAGGGGTCGTAGAACGCGTCCTTCTGTTCCCGGGCGCAGCCCTGCGCGAGGGCGAGGACCGCGAGAAGGGCGGAGAGGCGGATGGGTGTCTGTGTCATCGTGTCCGTGCCTTCTTGCGGATTATTCGAGGATGAAGCCGAAGGGCGCTTCGAGCGCGTCCTTGGCCCCGGCCTGGTGCGTGTGGTCCGTCGCCACGCCGTCTTCGCCGCCATAGACCTTGTGCAGGCGGCCGAGGACGAAGAGGTCGAAGTCGCTGGCGGGGGCGAAGCCGTCGGTGGGCAGGCGGAAATCCTTTTCCTGGCCGGGCTTGACGATGTACGGCGTCACGAGGATCACCAGCTCGGTCTCCTGCTTCTGGTAGTCGGTCGAGGAGAAGAGCTGGCCGAGGATGGGCAGGTTCTTCAGACCCGGCAGGCCGGTATGGGCGTTCGCGTCGCGCTGCAGCAGCATCCCGGCGATGGACATCGTGCCCCCCGAGGGCAGCTCGACGGTGGTGTTCGCCTTGCGGATCGAGATGCCGGGAATGGTCAGGTCGCCCGTCGAGAGCGAGCCTTCGGTGGTCAGCTCGCTGATCTCGGTGGCGACGGTGAGGCTGATTCGCCCGTCCCCGACGACGACCGGCGTGAATTCCAGCGCCACGCCGAAATCGCGGAAGGTGAAGCCGATGTTGCCGTCGTCGACGGAGGTGGGGTAGGGGAACTGCCCGCCCGCGAGGAAGCTGGCCGTCTCGCCCGAGACGGCGGTCAGCGTCGGCTCGGCCAGGACGCGCATGACGTTGTGCCGCTCGAAGGCGCGGACGAGCGCGCCGAAGTTGGTGCTTTCGAAAGAGCCGGCGATATTGGCGGCGATGCCGCCCAGGGCGGTGCCGTTGACGCCGAAGGCGTTCGAGATCGAGCCGAAGTCGGTCAGGTTGCTGGCGATGCCGCCCGTGGCCGCCGAGAGGGCCGCGTCGGAGGCGAGGTTGAAGTCGACGCCGAACTGTTTCACCACCGACCGGCGCATCTCCGCGATGCGCACCTTTACGAGAATCTGGTCTTCGGCGGTGGAGTTGATGCGGTCGACGAAGCTCACGTCGTCGAGGCTCGCGTCGACGCCCGCGCTGGTCATGGCCGAGTAGAGATAGCGCCGCACGAGGTTGCGCACCGCGTCGGCCTCGGCCGCGCCGTCGACCGCGCCGGAGACGATCACGTCGTCGAGCACGGACTTGACCTCGATGACGAGGCCGGGAAACGATTCGGCGAGTGCCCGGCGCAGGGGGCGCAGGTCGAAGCGCACGTTCGCGTCGAGGCTGAGGATCTGCTTGCCGTCCTCGTCGAAGGCGGTGACGCTGGTCGGACCGGGCTGCAGACCGATGAGCACCATCTGCCGGGCGGTGCGCAGGACGGCGCGGACCCGGGTGGGGTCGGCGACGAGGATCTCGTGCGCCTCGGTGGGCAGCTCGACGATGGTGGACTTGGCGACGAACAGCGCGGCATCGCGTCCGGCGGGGCCGTCACCGGCGCGCTTGAGGACCGACGGCCCGTAGGCGCCGTCCCCGTCCATGGCGAAATCGCTGCCGGAGCGCAGCAGGGGCGTGGGTTCGAGGCTGGCGTAATGATCGACGACCGGGGCCGGCTCGAAGGGGAGCGGCTCGGCGTACAGGGGTGCCGCGACGGGCGGCAGGGTCTCCATCACGTAGGGTTCGGGGGCGATGGAATGCGTCTCCACGACATGCTGCACGATCGGTGCCAGAGGCGGCGCGGCGTACAGGGGTGCCGCGTGCATAGGCTCCGACTGCATAGGTGCCGCGTACATGGGTGGGGCCTGCATGGGTGCGGCCTGCATAGGCGCGGGTTCGGCGTAGGTGGGCGCGGGGCGCGGCATGGGCGCGTAGAGCGGGGCGGTGTGCGGCGTCGGGGCCGCGTCCTGGCGGACGATGGTGCCGTTCTCGACGGTGTAGCCGAAATCCCCGGACCCCGAGATGGTGCCGCCCGTCATCCCCGCCGAGGCGTCGATGCTGCCGCCGCCCTCGTCGAAGACGCCCTGCAGGCTCTGCAGCGTCACCGTGTCGAGCGGGGCGGGGGCGGCGTCGAAGATGTCGGGTGCCATGGGCGTCGTGACCATCCGGTCGGCCATCGCGGAGCCGGTGCTCCCAAGGGGCGCGGCGGTGACGGGACCGGACGGTCCGTCGGTCTCGTCGCGGTACTGGATCGAGCCGTCGGGCGCGACGAAGTAGCCTGCCTGGGACGAGGCCCCCGGCGTGGTGAGCGAGACGCCCGCGCCGCTCTGGGCGACGGTATCGGGCGGCGCGGCGAGGACGAGCGCCGTGGCGGTCAGGGCGACGGCGGTGGCGGTCATGGCCGAAGGGCGCATTCTGTTCTCTCCGGTTGCGGAAGGGCCGGGGCGGGATCGGCTCATCGGTTCGCCTCCGTCGCGGGGGTGGACGTGGTGCGCACCTTGATCGCCGCGCCGTTGCGGACGAGGACGACCCCGTCGTCTTCCGGCGCGGGTGCGGGCGCCCCGTTCGCGGGCGCGGTTCCGTTCTGCGCGGCGCGCAGGCGCTGGGTCTGGGCGCGCGCCTCCTCGTCCCGGCGGCGCTTCAGGGCGTGCTGCTCGGCCTGGAACTGCTCAGCCAGTTCGCGCATCTCGTTCGCGCGCTCGATCTTGGACCGCGCGAGGGCCTGGAGGTCGAGAATCGTCTCGGGCATGATCTTGTCGATGTCCTCGCCGTATTCCTCGACCAGCTCCGAGAAGCTGCGCAGCGAGAGGGTGAGAAAGCCGCGCTCCTGCTTGGCGATCTGCCGCGTCAGGGAGATCAGCTCGACCTGATCGGGCGTCAGTTCGATGGTCGCGGTGTTGCCGATAGCGCTGGCATTGCCGTTATCGGTCGTCTCGGCGAGGCGCTGGTCGATGGCCAGCACGCGGACGGTGGCCATGACCGTGTCGGTCTGGTTATGCGTCACCGTGCGGTCGATGAGGCCGGTGGAGGGGTTGAACTCCTCGACGTTGATCTGCCGGGTCAGCAGCAGGTCGACGAAGTCGCCCGGCAGGATGAAGCCGCCCGCGCCGGTGATGTCGGAGATGGGCACGGCCACGGCGCGCATGCCCTTGCGCAGCAGCGAGGCCATGACGCCCGCGCCCTGGAGATTGACGATCTTCTCGGTCGAGAGCGGCTCGCCAGCGCGGATCAGGGTGCGCGCGGCGGTGCCGGTCACGGTCTGGACCGCGTTCTCGTCGTCCTGCCGGGCGTAGAAGTAGGGCGAGACGATCTCGGCGGGGAAGGCCTGCCACTTCACGTCGTTCCCCTCCAGTGTGCGCCCGATGGGAATGTCGCGCGCGGCGACGAGGACGTCGATCGTCTTCGGGGCCTGGACGGCGGGCTTGGCCGGCTCTCGCGCGGCGACCGAGACGGCCGGCGCGGAAACGGTGGCGCGGCTCTCGATGGCCCCGCGCATCAGCCACATCGCCGCCATCGCCGCGACGGAGGCACAGGCCAGGATAAGAACTCTCACGCCACGCATCGCGACTCTCCTTCGTTGGACATGCGACTCGACCGTAGGGCCGCGATGGTTAGAAAAGTGAGAACACCGGCATCCTTCGATCCGCCGCGGTCATGTCCGACCCCGTGTCTTCGGCCTTTCCGGTCGGCGGTCGCGCATCGTGCCGGTTCCCCTGTTTCCGGCGGACGCTAACCCTTCCGGTTTAACAAACTGCCAAGGAAGAACCTGTCGGGCGAACCCCGCTGACGCGTGCGACAAGTTTCGCGCGCAAGGGATTGATCGTGCGGTGTATGTTGCAATTGAGTGATTGGATAACTTCTGTTAACCAAACACTTGATAAGCAGACGGCTGTGGAACGGGTATCGCAGCATTCGATTCCGACGCGATTCGACAGTGGCAGGAGACACATCACATGAACCGCATGACGCTTGGCGCCGCAGGTCTGGCGCTCGCCGGAGCGATCGGCGCGCCGGAGCTGGCGACCGCGCAGGATCAGGAGCGCATCGGAGCGTTCCGCTACTGGAGCGCCTTCACCTCCAACGGTCCGCAGGGAAAGATCTGCTGGGCCGCGACCAAGCCCTCGGACAAGGACTTCACCGGCAGCAACCGGGGCGACGTCTTCCTGATGATCTCCGTCTATCCCGATACGGGGGTCGATACGGAGGTAAGCATTCTCTCGGGCTATCCCTACGACGAATCGCGCACCGTGCAGGCCAAGATCGGCTCGCAGAACTTCTCCTTCTTCGCCGTGAAGGACGGGGCGTGGCTGGAGACGCGCAACGAGGAGCGCCAGATCGTCACCGCCATGCGCCGGGGCGCGAAGGCGACCGTGACGGGCTATGCCGAAGGGGGCGGGCGCTCGACCGACACCTTCTCGCTCCTGGGCTTCACGAAGGCCTACGAGGCGGCCAAGAAAGCCTGCGGCGTCTGACGCCCGGGCCGCGGGCGGACGATTCGGGAAGGAAGCTCGGAGGCGCATGGCCCGGTTGCATTGCGCGACCGGGAGCGCTACCAAAATGCTCCCGACGATCCTTGCGCAAGGGGCCTGGGCCATGTCCGCATCCATCTACGAGTACAAGACCGTCGCTCTGCCGCAGGTAGTGCAGGCGAAGCGCCGGCGCGGCGTCAGCGAAGCCGATTTCGTCGCCGAGACGATGGGCGAGCTGATCCATCTGGAGGCGGTCGACGGGTGGGAATACCTGCGCGCCGACACGCTCGCGGCCGGATCGCGGGGCGGCATGTTCTCGCGGGAACCGAAGATCACCTATTACAGCGTGCTCGTCTTCCGCCGGATGCAGGAGAACGTCTGGCCGATGGAGGATGTCTCTCCCGTCCGGGCGCCGATTCCCGCCCCCGCCGCACCGCCCCCGCCGCCCGACGCCGAGGCGGTTCCGGTGCCGCCCCGTCCGCCCGTGCGAACCGCGCGCGCGCCGACGGCCTCGGCTCCACCGCCGCCCTCGCCGGA
Source organism: Paracoccaceae bacterium (assembly GCA_020629115.1). Lineage (GTDB taxonomy): Bacteria > Pseudomonadota > Alphaproteobacteria > Rhodobacterales > Rhodobacteraceae > JAHDDY01. Next base: position 42,564 of record JAHDDY010000007.1, read on the forward strand.
GCCGGAACCGGCCCCCGCGCCGACGCCGCGCCCCGAACCCGTCCCCAAGCCCGAACCGGCCCCCCCGCGTCCGGTGGTGAACGATCCGACATCGCCGCTCGCGCAGGGGTTGATCCTGACCACCGGGGGACAGTTCCGAACCGGCGAGCCGGAGCCGTCCGCCCCGCGCCCCGCGCCCCGGCCTCCCCTCGGTTCGGCACGCGACTGACGCCGCGCGGGCGGCGGGGCTTCAGGGCCGGCGGCCCGATGCGGAGGTCGGGCGCAGGGACGGAAGCGACGCGATGCACGCGGGCCGGCGGCCGGTCGCAATACGGGACTCGTTCCACGACTCCTTTTCGTCGCGGCAGGGCGCGGTCCGGTCGAGCGTCCGCTCGACGAGCGACAGGAGCGCCTCTTCGTCGAAGGGTTTTCGCAGGCAGGCGACGGCCTTCTCCAGCCGGCGGTCCGCGTCGTCGCTCTCCCCCGTCATGACGATGACCGGCAGGGCCGGGTCGAGATGGCGGGCGTTCTCCAGGACGGTCCAGCCATCCGCACCGGGCATCGACAGGTCGGTGATGAGGAGATTCGCCCCCGACAGCGCCGTCCCGTCCCGCGACGGCATCCCCTCCCCGTAGGCCGCGACCGTATGTCCCGCATCGCGCAGATGACGCGACAGGAGCCGGCGCAGGGGGGGAGAATCCTCCATCAGGATGATGTGTGCCATGCCGCCCGTCCTTCCGCGCAATCGCCGGTTCCGCCGCCGATCGCGGAGCCTGACGTCAGGTCGTTTTATTATGCAACGTCCATGCCACGACCGCGCGCTTGCCCCGCCGTCCGCGTCCTGCGACAAGGGGGCAAAGGGACGAAGGAGGCGGTTCGATGGCTGATGCGGGAACGACGACGCGGCGCGGGATGCTGCTGCTGGCCGGCGGGGCGCTGCTGCACGGCTGCACGCGCGATCGGTTCCGGGTCGAGCCGGTCGTCGTCGGCGGCGTTCCGGTCACCCCGTCGATGACGATCATGGAGGCCATCGAGGCCTCGGCCGACCATCGCCGCCTGGCCGAGACCCTGCGCGAGACCCGCCTCGACGTGCCGCTCTCCGGCCCCGGCCCGTTCACCCTGCTCGCCCCCACCGACGCCGCCTTCGCGAAGATTCGGCCCAAGACCGATGCGGGCCGGCTGGGCGCGGAACGCTCCCTCCTGCGTCGGACCCTGCGCACCCATATCCTGCCGGCGAAGGTGAGCCTCGCCGATATCGAGGCGGGGATCGTCGAGAATGGCGGGGAGACGAAGGCACTGGGTCTGAACGGGGTCGCCGTGGCCTTCGACGAGGATGACGGCCGCATCCGGGTCTACGACACCCGCCGCCGCCGCGCCTTCCTCGGCCCCGGCGATGCCGTCGCGTCCAACGGCCTGATCCACGTGCTCGACGAGGTGCTGCTCCTGCCCGAGGAGAAGCCGAAGGAAGCGCCCTCGCCGTAGGGGGCGTCCCCCTACAGCCCCCGCGCCCGGGGACGATAGCCCGGCACCCGCGCGGCGCGCTCGGCGAGGCTAGCATGGGCGGCCTGCCCGTCCTGTCCCGGCGTCGCCTCGCGCGGGCGGCGCAGCAGGAACAGGCGGTTGATGCCGCGACGCGACCCGACCATCGGCGCGCTTGGGTCCGGGTGCAGGCGCGCGCGCCATCCTTCCGGCAGCAGGAGGCCCCGCCCGGCGGCCCGTTCCAGCATCCAGACGAGGCTGAGCAGCGTGAGCGGGATCGGCGGGACGAGGCAGCCGCGCTCGCCGCCCACGTCGCCATGCGCCCCCGGAAACCATACCTGCCGCATCTCCCCTTCCCACGTACCCCGGCTCCACAGGACCGGCGTGAAGCTGGTCCGGTCCTCGTCGGCGGCGAGCGCCTGGAAGGCCGCGCGGACGGAGGGACCGAGCGCGGTGTCGTGGAAGCCAGCCGCCACCGGAAAGAAGCGAGAGACGAGCGGGTAGGGCAGGCCGAGCGCCTTGACCGTATCCCAGACGCCTACCGTGGCGATCTCGACCCGGTCGTGGCAATGCGCCCGGCGGAAGGCCCGCGCCGCATGGCCCGATTCGGCGCGTTCGTAGATGCGGAAGGCGCGCGTCACCCGGCGCTGGGTCGCCGCATCGCGCCGCAGCAGGCCCACCCGGTCGATCATCCCCGCGATGCAGCGCACGGCATAGGCCCCTCGGCTGAAGCCGAACAGGTAGATCCGGTCGCCGGGGCGGTAGCGGCTGGCTAGGGTCGCATAGCCGTCCATCACGCTGCGGTTGAACCCGCGGCCGATGGCCGCATCGACCCACTTGGACGCCCCCGACCCCTGCACGCCCGGATGGTAGCCCAGCGTCTGCCGCGCGCCGCCGTCGGCCTCGGACAGCAGGCGGTGCAGCCGGCCGGCATGGGTCAGGCAGTCGTCGTCCAAGCGGCTGAGCGTGCCGTCGACGATGAAGACGTGGTTGCGCGGCTCAGGCATCGCCCCGGAAGGGATGACGCGGGTAGACGCCGAGGATGCGGATGTAGCTGGTGAAATGGTCCAGCTCCGCCATGGCGGCGGCCACATGCGGTTCCTCGGGGTGGCCCTCGATATCGGCGATGAACTGCGTCGCGGTGAACGACCCGTCGAGCATGTAGCTCTCCAGCCGGACCATGTTCACCCCGTTCGTGGCGAAGCCGCCCAGCGCCTTGTAGAGCGCCGCCGACAGGTTCCTGACCCGGAAGACGAAGCTGGTGATGGACGGCGCGCCCGGCGCGGGGGCCAGGGCGCGGGGGCTGGCGACCATGAAGCGGGTCGTGTTGTGCTCGGCATCCTCGATGTCGCGGGCGAGCAGGTCCAGCCCGTAGATCTCCCCCGCCAGCTCCGAGGCGACGGCGGCGGCGCTCGCGTCCCCCCACTCGCTCACCAGCCGCGCCGAACCGGCCGTGTCCGGCCCCGCCACGGGCAGGATGGCGCGCGCGTTGAGAAAGCGGCGCACCTGACCCAGCGCCACGTTGAGGCTGTGCGCCGTACGGATGCCGTCAAGGGACGCGCCGGGCAGGCCCAGAAGCTGCATCCGGATGGGCAGGAAGTGCTCGGCGACGATATGCAGCCCCGAGTCGGGCAGCAGGTGGTGGATGTCCGCCACCCGCCCGTAGAGCGAGTTCTCGACCGGCAGCATGGCCAGCGCCGCCTTGCCGTCGCGCACCGCCGCGATGGCCTCCTCGAAGGTTGGGCAGGGCAGGGTCTCGCGGTCCGGGAAGACCTGATTGCAGGCCTGGTGCGAGAACGCCCCCGGCTCGCCCTGGAACGAGATCGCGTCCCCGTCCTTGAGGAGCGTGTCGAGGTTCGCCGCGATTTCTTGACGCATTTTTGGACCCTTCGATGGTGCGACCCCATATATGCTTGCGAGCAAGAATGCGAAACCGCTAAAAGCGGCGGAGACCCGGACCGGCCCGTTCGCGCGCCCTTTCCGGCACGAGCGAGATAAGGAAAGCCCTGACATGGCGATGGACGAACTTGAGATCAGTAAGATTGTCGGAGCGGGGTGCGCGGCGCTCCTGGCCTTCGTCGGTTTCGGACAACTCGGGTCCGCCCTCGTCGGCGTCGATCAGCTCGACGAGCCGGCCTACCGGATCGAGCTGCCCGAAGCCGAGGACATGGCCGCCGTCGCCGAGGACGAGGGACCGATGCCCGTCGGCCAGCTCATGGCCATGGCCGTCATGGACGAGGGGCCGAAGGTCTTCCGCAAGTGTTCCGCCTGCCACAAGATGGACGACGGGGCCAACGGCGTCGGCCCCCATCTCTACGGCGTGGTCGGACGCGATATCGGGAGCGTGGACGGCTACGCCTATTCCGATACGCTGATGTCGAAGGAGGGTCCGTGGGACTTCGCCGCGCTCGACGGCTTCCTGGAGGACCCCAAGGGCTGGGCGCCGGGCACGAAGATGGGCTTTGCCGGCCTGTCAAAGCCTGAGGACCGCGCCTCCGTCATCGCGTGGATGAACGAGCAGAGCGCGAATCCCCTGCCGCTGCCCCCCGTCGAGGCCGCCGAAGTCGAGGAGGTCGAGGTCGCGTCGGTCGAGCGGGAGGAGGCCGCGCAGGTCGAGGCCGCCATCGACGCGGATGCCCAGGAAAGCCAGACCGTCGAAAGCGCCTCCGAGGAGGTCATGGAGGGGCGCGAGGCCCCCGCCCCGGCCATCGAGATGACGAACGAGGCGGCGGGCGACGTGAAATCCGCCGATAGCGAGCGCCTCGACAACGAGCCGCGGCCCGGCGAGGTCGATCCTGCCGTGACCGCCGTCGAGCAGGAGGTCGTGACCGACGGGGATCGCGGCGACGACGGCTCCGACGTGACCAGCGGCGAGGACAGCCGCGTCGTCGGCACCGAGGCCGTGGTCGAGGAGCCGGGCGAGGAAGTCCGTATCGAACCCGAGACCGATTCGCAGCCGATGGCCGTCGAGGAACCTGACCGTGCCGTCGTGCCGGCGGATGACGAGATCGTCGTCGCCGAGGCCGACACGGATGCCGCGGTCGTCGAGGACGAAACTCTCGCCGAGGTCGTCGACGAGGCCGCGACGGACGAGACGGTCGTCGTCGACGCGACGCCCCCCGCCGAGGAAGAGCAGCAGGTCGCCGTCCTGGAGACCGACGAGCCTGCCGCTGAGGAAGAGGCCGTCGTCGCCGTGGCGTCCGCCGCCGCCGTGCCCGCCTGGCTCGTCGGGGCCGATGCGGACAAGGGCGCGCGTGTCTTCCGCCGCTGCCAGGCCTGCCACAAGGTCGATCCCGCCGCGGGCAACGCCGTCGGGCCGAACCTCTACGACGTCGTCGGCCGCGATATCGGCTCCGTCGATTACGCCTATTCGGATGCACTGGCGGGCAAGGGCGGCGTGTGGGACTTCGAGGCCCTCAATGGCTTCCTGCTCAAGCCCCGCGACTGGGCACCCGGCACGAAGATGGCCTTCCCCGGTCTGCGCAAGGAGCAGGACCGCGCCGACGTCATCGCCTATCTGAACGCGAACGGCGAGAACCCCGTCGATCTTTCCGAGTGATCGCGACCGACCGGCCCGCGCGTTAATCGCCGCTTAAGGTTAATGCCCCACCACTCGAAGCCGCACCCTCCCGGGGGTGCGGCTTTTTTGTTCGGATCGTCGCGCCGTCGCCCCCCTTTCGTCCGCATCCCGCCGCGCTAGTATCCCAATCGAGAGGGACCACCTCAGTCTCCCCCGGCCTTCGAGCGTTGGCACGGGGCGCGGGGCGGGCTATGGAAAGAAAACCTTGGAGGTACGGCGTATGATCATCACTCGACGGCGGACAACGCAGATGCTGCTCGGCCTTGCCGGGGGCGCCGCGCTCCACCCCGCGCTCGTGCCGGGCCGCGCCCGGGCGGCCGACGGCATGACCCGCGCCTTCGGATCGTCGCTCGTGGGCGCGCCGAAATACGGTCCCGACATGGCCCATTTCGACTACGTCAACCCCGACGCCCCCAAGGGCGGCCGCGCCCGC
>JAHDDY010000007.1:48134-78187 GCA_020629115.1 Paracoccaceae bacterium
CATGGCCCATTTCGACTACGTCAACCCCGACGCCCCCAAGGGCGGCCGCGCCCGCCTCGCCTCGATCGGCACCTTCGACAGCTTCAACCCCTTCATCGTAAAGGGCAATGTCGGCGCGGGCTTCACGCTGTTCGGCGGGTTGATCTACGACGAGCTGATGACCAGCCCCCTCGATCAGGATTCCACCTCCTACGGCTCGCTCGTCGAATGGATGGAATGGCCGGAGGATTATTCCTCGGTCGTCTTCAAGTTCCGCGACGAGGCCCGCTGGCATGACGGCGAGCCGATCACCCCCGAGGATGCGATCTTCGCCTTCGAGAGGATCACAACCGAGGGCCGCCCCCTCTACCGCGCCTACTACGCCAACGTGGAGAAGGCCGAGGCCCTGCCCGGCAACCTGCTGCGCTTCACCTTCGACCAGCAGGACAACCGCGAGCTGCCGCATATCATGGCGCAGATTCCCGTCCTGCCGAAGCATTGGTGGGAAGGGCGCACTTTCGACGAGTCGAGCCTGGAGCCGCCCCTCGGCTCCGGTCCCTACCGGATCGGCGAGTTCGAGGCGAATACCTTCTGCGAGTTCGTGCGGGTCGAGGACTGGTGGGCGAAGGATCTGCCCGTCCATGTCGGCACGCATAATTTCGACGTGCTGCGCTTCGAATACTTCAAGGACCCCGAGGCGGGTTTCGATGCCTTCAAGGCGGGGCAGGTCGACTACCGCGCCGAGAATTCCTCGAAGAACTGGGGCACGCGCTACGATTTTCCCGCGATGGAGCGCGGCCAGGTCGAGCGCCGGGCGGTCGAGCTGGACGGGCCGAAAGCGACCCAGAGCTTCGCCTTCAACACCCGTCGCGCCAAGTTCAAGGACCGCCGCGTGCGCGAGGCCATCGGCATGGCCTTCGATTTCGAATGGACGAACAAGGCCATCTTCTTCGGGTCCTACGCCCGCCCGTCGAGCTACTTCCAGGGCACCGCGGACCTGATGGCATCGGGCGTGCCCGAAGGGCGCGAGTTGGAGATTCTCGAAGAGCATAGGGATGCCCTGCGTCCCGAAATCCTCTCGGAGCCGTTCACCTTGTCCGAGACCGACGGCTCGGGCCGCCCCGACCGGCGGATGCTGCGCCGGGCCAAGGCGCTGCTGGAGGAGGCGGGCTGGACCGTGCGGAACGGCAAGCTGGTCGACGGGGAGGGCGAGCCGTTCACGTTCGAGTTCCTCATCGGATCGGGCGCGCAGGAGCGCGTGATCGCGCCCTTCATCAAGAACCTCGAACGCCTCGGCATCGACGCGAGCATCCGCCTCGTGGACTCCTCCCAATACGCCAGCCGCTACCGCGCCTACGATTTCGACATGGTCATCGGCCGCGTGAACAACTCCGCCTCGCCGGGCAACGAGCAGCGCGATTTCTGGGGCAGCGAGGTCGCCGAGGAGGTCGGTGGGCGCAACATCAACGGCGTCTCCGACCCGGTGGTCGACGCGCTGATCGAGCGCATCGTCTTCGCCGCCGACCGCGAGGAACTGGCCGCCGCCACCCGCGCGCTCGACCGCGTGCTCCTGTGGGAGCATTACAACATCCTGCAACTCTACACCCCCACCGCCCGCATCGCGTGGTGGACGGGCGAGGTGACACCGCCCGACCCGTTGCCCTCCCACAGGGTGGGCTTTCCGACGGTATGGTGGGACCCGGAGGCCGAAGCATGAGAACCCTGTTGAAGATGACCTGTGGTTTCCCATCACCACCGGGCTTGACCTTGCAATCCGGAGCCGCGCGCACCGCCCTGGACCACCGGGTCAAGCCCGGTGGTGACAGTGGTACCGGGGCCAGGCTGGTGAGGTGTCTTGCCATCGTCGCAATGCTGTCGGGTATCGGGCTTTCGAGCGGTTCTTCTGCCCAGGATGCCGAGCCGGTCCACGGCCTTTCGGCCTTCGGCGAGCTGAAATACCCCGCCGATTTCGAGCATTTCGACTACGTGAACCCCGACGCGCCCAAGGGCGGGGAGCTGGTGACCGTCAGCACGCTGGCCACCGGCACCTTCGACAGCCTCAACGGCTACATCGTGAAGGGCGACGCGGCGGCGGGGACGGCCTCGCCCGAGAACCTGATCTTCGACACGCTGATGGTCGGCGCGGCGGACGAGCCGGACGCGGTCTACGGCCTCGTCGCCGAGAGCGCCGAACTGGTGCCGGGCGAATCGGTCACGTTCACCCTGCGCGAGGAGGCCGTCTTCGCGGATGGCTCGCCCATCACCGCCGAGGACGTGAAGGTCAGCTTCGAGTTGCTGAAGGAGAAGGCCCGCCCCGGCTTCCGCCTGGCGCTGGAGGATGTGGAGAGCGCCGAGGTGCTCGGCCCCCGCCGCATTCGCTACAATTTCGTCGAGGGCCAGCCGGCGCGGATGCTGCCGATGCTGGTCGCCGGGCTGCCGATCTTCTCGAAGGCGTATTACGACAAGGTCGACTTCACCGAATCGACGCTCGACCCGCCGCTCTCCTCCGGTCCCTACAAGGTGGGCCGCGTGGTCCGCGACCGCTCGATCACCTACGAGCGGCGCGACGATTACTGGGCGAAGGACCTGCCGGTCAACCGGGGCCGCTGGAACTTCGACACGATCCGCTTCGAGTACTTCAAGGACCACCCCACGGCGCTTGAGGCGCTGATGGCGGGCGAGCTGGACCTGCGCGAGGAATTCTTCTCGAAGCTCTGGGCCACCGCCTACGACACCCCCGCCGTGCGCGAGGGCCGCATCGTGCGCGATACCATCGTGGACGGCCGCCCCGCCGGGACGCAGGGCTACTGGATCAACACCCGGCGCGAGAAGTTCCAGGACCCGCGCGTGCGCGAGGCCATCGGTCTGGCCTTCGATTTCGAATGGTCGAACAAGACGCTGTTCTACGGCATCTACAAGCGCACCGACAGCTTCTTCGAGAACGCCCCCTTCGAGGCCGTCGGCAAGCCCGAGGGCGCGGAGCTGGACCTGCTTCAGGAGTACAGCGACCAACTGCCCCCGGCAGTGTTCGACGCGGTCTACGTACCCCCCGTCACCGATGGGTCGGGCCGGGCGCGGCGGAACATCCGCGCGGCGATGAAGTTGCTGGACGAGGCGGGATGGGAGCTTGTCGAGGGCAAGCGCATGAAGGACGGCGAGCCGCTGACCATCGAGTTCCTCGACGATTCGGCCACCTTCGCGCGGATCACCAACCCCTACATCCAGAACCTCGAACGCCTCGGCATCGACGCGACGCTGCGGCAGGTGGACCGGCCCCAGTACCAGCGCCGGGTGAAGGAGTACGACTTCGACATCATCACCGCGCGCCTGTCCTTCAGCCTCACGCCCGGGCCGAGCCTGCCGAACATCTTCGGCAGCGAGGCGGCCGATCTGCCCGACTCGTTCAACTTCCCCGGCATCAAGGAGCCGGTGGTCGACGCCCTGATCGAGCGCGCCCAGAACGCCGAGACCCGCGAGGAGCTGTACACCGCCCTACGCGCCATCGACCGCATCCTGCGCGCCGGGCACTACTGGGTGCCGCAGTGGGCCAAGGGCACGCATACGCTGGCCTACGAGGACAAGTTCGGTTTCCCGGATAACAAGCCGCCCCTGTCGCGCGGGGTCTACGACACCTGGTGGGTGGCCGCGGCCGCCGACGATCCGGCCGGTGCGAACGACGGCGAGACCGACTGACCCATGGCCGCCTATATCCTCCGCCGCCTGCTGCTCATCATCCCCACGCTCCTGGGGATCATGTTCCTCAACTTCACGATCATCCAGTTCGCCCCCGGCGGGCCGGTCGAGCAGCAGATCGCGGAGTTGCAGGGTCTAGGCAGTTCCGCCACCGACCGCTTCAGCGGCGGCGGGGCCGAGACGAGCGTCGGGCAGGGCGGGGGCGGCGGCGACAGTTCGCGCTATCGTGGCGCGCAGGGTCTCGACCCGGAATTCGTCGCCGAGCTGGAGGCGCAGTTCGGCTTCGTCGAGCTGGTCTGCGAGCCGGGATACGACGGTCCGCGCAAGGTCTCGGCGGACGAATGCGAGGTGCGGGTGGAATGCGAGGAAGGCTACGATGGCGAGCGCACGGCCTCCGTGGCCGAATGCGAGCCGGTACGCATCCCCTGGTACCAGCGCTTCGCCAACATGGTCTGGGACTACGTCCGCTTCGATTTCGGCGAGAGCTACTTCCGCTCCATCTCCGTCATCGACCTGATTCTGGAGAAGATGCCGGTCTCGGTCTCGCTGGGCCTGTGGACCACCCTCATCGCCTATCTCATCTCGATCCCCCTCGGCGTGCAGAAGGCGGTGCGCGACGGGTCGCGCTTCGACACCTGGACCTCGGCGGTGGTCATCGTCGGCTACGCCATCCCCGCCTTCCTCTTCGCGGTGATGCTGCGCGTCTTCTTCGCGGGCGGCTCCTTCCTCCAGATATTCCCGCTCCGGGGGCTGGAATCGGAGGAATGGTCGGGGCAGGCGTTCCTGCAGGGGCCGCTGCCGGGCCTCCTCGGTCAGGTGCTGATCTGGGCGCTGCTGCTGGCGATCATCGCCGGGCTGGGCCTCGTTTTCTACGCCCTCGCCGACCGCTCCAGCCGGCAGAAGGAGCTGGGCGCCGACCGGGGCGGCAAGCTGCTCGCCTTCCTGGGCGGCGCGCTCGTCGTCCATCTCGTGCTCGTCCTCGCGGGCGGCGTGGGGCCGGGCTTCGGGCAGCGGCTGCTCACGGGCGGCCTGGTCGGACAGGCGCAGGCGCTGCTGGCGAGCGTCGGCGGGCTGGCCCGGGCCGAGGGCACGCTCGCGGAGGGCAAGGCGCTGAACCTGTCCTGGTGGGGCGACTATTTCTGGCACCTCGTCCTGCCCGTCGCGGCCATGGTCATCGGCAGCTTCGCGACCATGACGCTCCTGACGAAGAACTCGTTCCTCGACGAGATCCGCAAGCAGTACGTCCTGACCGCGCGGGCCAAGGGCCTGTCCGAGACGGGCGTCCTGTTCGGGCACGTCTTCCGCAACGCGATGCTCATCATCGTCGCGGGCTTTCCGGCGGCCTTCGTCGGCGTGTTCTTCACCGGCTCGCTGTTGATCGAGAACATCTTCTCGCTCGACGGCATCGGCCTCCTGGGCTTCAACTCCATCGTGGAGCGGGACTATCCGGTCGTGTTCGGCACGCTCTACATGTTCTCGCTGATCGGCCTGCTGCTCAATCTCGTGTCGGACCTCGTCTACGTCTGGATCGACCCGCGCATCGACTTCGAATCGAGGGGAGGGTGAGGGCCATGATCGCGATCCTCCCGCGCACCCTGCCGTCATTGCCCGGCTCGACCGGGCAATCCAGTGATGCGAGCACCGCGCCTGCCGCTCTGGATCACCCGGTCGAGCCGGGTGATGACAACGCCTTCGCGACCTTGATGGAAGAAAGGCCGCACCGATGATCACCCTCGACCCGATCCAGCGGCGGCGGCTGGAGAACTTCAAGTCCAACCGGCGGGCCTTCTGGTCGCTGTGGATCTTCCTGATCCTGTTCGGCCTCTCGCTGATGGCGGACCTCATCGCCAACGACAAGCCGCTGCTCATCCGCTACGAGGGAGAGTTCTACACGCCCATCTTCAACTTCTACCCCGAGACGACCTTCGGCGGGGATTTCGAGACGGAGGCGGACTACACCGACCCCTTCATCAAGGAGGATCTGATCGAGGCGTCGGGCGGCTGGATGATCTGGCCGCTCATCCCCTACAGCTACGACACCATCGTCTACGAGGCCCAGCCCTCGCCCTCGCCGCCGGGCCTGCGCAACTGGCTCGGCACGGACGATCAGGCGCGGGACGTGACGGCGCGGCTGATCCACGGGTTCCGCACCTCGGTCGCCTTCGGCCTGATCCTCACCCTGCTGTCGAGCATCGTCGGCATCTTCGCGGGGGCGATACAGGGGTATTTCGGCGGCTGGACCGATCTCATCTTCCAGCGGGTCATCGAGATATGGAGCGCGACGCCGCTGCTCTACGTCGTGCTCATCATCGCCTCGATCATCGCGCCGAGTTTCTGGATGCTGCTGGGCATCCTGCTGCTGCTCACCTGGACGTCGCTGGTGGGTGTGGTGCGGGCCGAGTTCCTGCGCGCGCGCAACTTCGAATACGTGCAGGCGGCCCGGGCGCTCGGCGTCTCGAACGGGAAGATCATGTTCCGGCACCTGCTGCCGAACGCCATGGTCGCGACGCTGACGATGCTGCCCTTCGTGCTGACCGGGGCCATCAGCTCGCTGGCCATGCTCGACTTCCTCGGCTTCGGCCTGCCGCCCGGCTCCGCCTCGCTCGGCGAGCTGACGCTGCAGGGGCAGAACAACCTCCAGGCCCCGTGGCTCGGCATCACGGGCTTCCTGGCCTTCGCGGTGATGCTGTCGCTCCTGGTCTTCATCTTCGAGGGTATCCGCGACGCCTTCGACCCGAGAAAGACGTTTCGATGAAGAATGGGTCGATGAAGAACGGGTCGATGACCGATGCCCGCCTGCTGGAGATCACGGACCTGAGCATCGGGTTCCGCAGCCGCGAGGGCCTGGCCCCGGCGGTGCGCGGCGTGTCGCTGCACGTGGAGAAGGGCGAGACGGTCGCGCTGGTGGGCGAATCCGGCTCCGGCAAGTCCGTGACCGCGCTGTCGGTCCTGCAACTACTGGCCGATTCGGCCGAGGCCTCCGGCTCCATCGTCTACGAGGGGCGCGAGCTGCTCGGCGCGAATGCGAAGACGATGCGCAAGGTGCGCGGCGACGAGATCTCGATGATCTTTCAGGAGCCGATGACCGCGCTCAACCCGCTCCACACCATCGAGCGGCAGATTTCCGAGAGCCTGGCGCTTCATCGCGGTATCAAGGGCGCGGCGGCGCGCGGGCGGGTGCTGGAGCTGATGCACAAGGTCGGCATCCGCGATCCCGAGACCCGGCTCGGCGCCTATCCGCACCAGCTTTCGGGCGGCCAGCGCCAGCGCGTGATGATCGCCATGGCCCTTGCCAACAGCCCCGACCTGCTGATCGCCGACGAGCCGACCACCGCGCTCGACGTGACCGTGCAGGCGCAGATCCTCGCTTTGCTCGACGCGCTGAAGGCCGATTTCGGGATGGGGATGCTGTTCATCACCCACGATCTGGGCATCGTGCGCAAGTTCGCGGACCGCACCTACGTCATGCAGGGCGGCGAGATCGTGGAATCGGGCGAGACGGAGGCGCTCTTCGCGAACCCGCAGCACCCCTACACCATCCGCCTCCTCAACGCGGAGCCGACCGGCACGCCCGACCCCATCCCGCAGCCGGATGCCGACCCGGTGGTCACGGGCGAGAACGTGCGCGTCTGGTTTCCCATCAAGAAGGGCCTGCTGCGCAAGACGGTCGGGCACGTGAAGGCGGTGGACGACATCTCGCTCGCCATCCGCCCCGGCGAGACGGTGGGCGTGGTCGGCGAATCCGGGTCCGGCAAGACGACGCTGGGTCTGGCGCTCCTGCGGCTCATCCGGTCGGAGGGGCGCATCGTCTTCATGGGGCAGGACATCCAGGGCCTGAACCAGCGCCGCCTGCGCCCCTTCCGCCGGGACATGCAGGTCGTGTTCCAGGACCCCTACGGCTCGCTGTCCCCGCGCATGTCCATCGCGCAGATCATCGACGAGGGGCTGCGCGTCCACAATATCGGCGACCGGAACGGCGACCGCCGCGCGGTCATCGCCGCCGCGCTGGAGGAGGTGGGGCTGGAGGGCGGGATGATGGACCGCTATCCGCACGAATTTTCGGGCGGCCAGCGCCAGCGCATCTCCATCGCCCGGGCCATGGCGCTGAAGCCAGATCTCGTGGTGCTGGACGAGCCGACCTCGGCGCTCGACATGTCGGTGCAGGTGCAGATCGTCGATCTGCTGCGCGATCTCCAGAAGCGGTACAATCTCGCCTACATGTTCATCAGCCACGACCTGAAGGTCGTGCGCGCGATGGCGCATCGGGTGATCGTCATGCGGCAGGGCGTGGTGGTCGAGCAGGGCGAGGGCGACGCGGTCTTCGACAATCCGCAGACGGACTACGCCCGCGCGCTCATGTCCGCCGCCTTCCGCATCGAGGCGAAGGCGACCGACGCGGTCTCAGCCTAACTGCGCGAAGAGCGCCGCGAACAGTGGGGTCTCGGCGAAGGCGACGAGCGAGCCGAGACAGATGGCAACGCCGTAGGGTGCCTTGAGCGTCCCGGTCGCCGCGAGCGTCGCCAGCGCCGGAAACGGAACGGAGGCCGCCGGGAAAGCCCGGGCGAGCGCGCGGGCAAGCCAGATCACGAGCGACAGGATGCCGCCGAACAGAGCGACGTAGATCATGCAGGGCAGGAAACCCGGCCAGCCCATCCACAGCGCGACCGCCGTCAGCAGCTTCACGTCCCCCGCCCCGAAGGCGTTGATGCAGAAGAGGCCGAAGCCCACCAGCAGCACGATGCCCGCCGTCAGCGCATGGTTGCCCAGGGTCCAGAGATCCATCCCCGCGATCAGCGCCGCGACGGCGAATCCGGCGATCAGGATCACGCTGAGCGCGTTCGGGATGCGGAACGCGCGAATATCGTTGAGCGCCGCCGCGATCAGGCAGAACGGAAAGAGGAGAAGGGGAAAAGCGGCGACCATTCTGTCGGGTCCTTCGTGTCGGAGGCGGAAAACGACGACAGGCCATGGCGCGATGCCATGGCCTGCAATACGACGGACGACGGCCGTACCGCCGTCGCCCAATGCGCGCCTTACTGGGCCGCGGTGGTCGAGCGACCTTCCTGGAGCGACGTGGCGACGCCGTTGAAGGTGGTCTGCAGCTCGCCGCTGACGCTGGAGACGGCCGCGACGATGGCGACGCTGAGGATGGCCGCGATCAGGCCGTATTCGATTGCCGTGGCGCCGTCGTCTTCTTTGGCGAAGCGTTTGATGAGGTTGGTCATTGTGTCTCTCCGGTTTTTTGCTGCCCGCCGTGTCCGGCTGGGATGAGTAGAAACTACCGGGTGCGGATTAAAGAAGGCCTCCCAGGGATGCCTAATTCCCATTAATCGAAGCATTACAATGTATTGAATTGAATGTATTATTTGGACGCCGTTCGCGTTCTTGGGGGCGAATACTCCTTCGCCCGCCCCCTGTTTTCGCTACACCTTGGGGCGGTCGAGGGCGAAAAGCTCGCGGACGGTGGTGTAGTCCTTGTAGCCGAGGCGGGCGAGCGGGTTGTAGCGGGTCACGTCCAGCATCCCGTCGACCAGCGCCGCGTCGGCGATGTGGATGCCTACCACCTCGCCGAAGATGACGTGCGAGCCGCGCACCCCGTCCTGCCCCGGCAGGCCGAGATTGACGTGGTGGCGGCATTCCATGGCGACGGGCGCGTCCGCGATACGCGGCGGGGCGACGAGGGTCGAGGGGGCCTTCTCCAGCCCCGCGCGCCTGAACTCGTCGTCGTTATGGTCGTAGCCGCCGGAGGTGACGTTCATCGCGTCGCGCATGGCGTGGGGCACGACGTGGACCACGAACTCGCCGGTATCGAGGATGTTGCGCAGCGTATCCTTGTCCTCGTTGCTCGGCACGGGGGAGGAGGAGATCATCAGCATGGGCGGCGCGTCCGCGACCGCGTTGAAGAAGCTGTAGGGCGCGAGGTTGGCCACCCCGTCCGTGCTGAGCGTCGAGACCCAGGCGATGGGGCGCGGGGCGACGATGGCCTTGAAGGGATTGTGCGGCAGGCCGTGGCCGTCCTTTGGCTCGTAGAACATCGCGCGGGGTCTCCTGTGGTGTTGCATGCCCCGACCTTGGGCCGGAAACCGTACGCTGTCCACGCGGTTTCCGGTCCTGGTGCGGCGACCGGGGCGCGCCCTCAGTCCAGGGCGAAGACCAGGACCTTGAGATAGCCGCTCTCGGCGAGGGCGGGGTGGACGGGGTGATCGGCCCCCGCGCGGCCCGAATGGACGAGGCGGGCGCGGCGGCGGGCCTTGTGGAACATCCGCATCGCCGCCCCCATCAGCGCATCGGGCGTCACCGCGTGGGAGCAGGAGCACAGGGTCAGCATCCCGCCCTCCCCGACGAGCGGCAGGGCGAGGCGCGTCGTCCGTTCGTAGGCGCGCAGGCCCGCATCGAGTGCGTCCTTGCGCGGGGCGAAGGCGGGCGGGTCGCAGACGACGATGTCGAAGCGCCGGCCCTCGCCGGCCAGGGCGCGCATGGCGTCGAAGGCGTCGTCCTGCCGGGTCTCGAACCGATCCGCGACGCCCATCCGCCCCGCCGCCTCCCGCGCCAGGTCGAGCGCCCGGGCCGACCCGTCGACCGCCAGCGCCGAGGCCGCGCCGCCCTGCAGCGCGGCGAGGGAGAAGCCGCCCGTATGCGAGAAGACGTCCAGCACGCTGCGCCCCCCGGCGAGGGCGGCGAGGGTGGCCTGGTTCGGGAACTGGTCGAAATACACCCCCGTCTTCTGCCCGTCCTCGATATCGGCCAGCAGCAGCCCGCCCCCCGGCAGGCGCACGGGCACCGGCCCGTCGAGCGTCCCGCGCCGCACCTCCCGTCCGCCCTCCAGCCCCTCCTGCGCCCGCCCGCGCGAATCGCGGTTGAGGACGATGCGGGCGGGCGAGAGCAGGGCGTCGAGCGCGTCGAGGATATCCGGCAGGGCGGCCTCGGCCCAGGCGGTGTTCGGCTGGATCACCAGCAGATCGTCCATCCGGTCCACCACCAGCCCCGGCAACCCGTCGCCCTCGGCATGGACGAGGCGGTAGAACGGCGCGTCGAACAGGCGTTCGCGCAGGGCCAGCGCCCGCCCCAGCCGCGCCGCGATCCAGGCGCCGTCCACGACCGCATCCGGGTCGCGGTCCAGCTCCCGCGCGGCGATGCCGGAGGCGGGGTTGAGGGCGACCACCCCGACGGGCACCCGCTTGGCATCCTCCAGCAGGACCGGCGTCCCCGGCGCGACGGACCCCGTGCGCCGGTCGAGGACCAGCTCGTCCCTGTAGACCCACGGATGGCCGCCGAGATAGGCCTTGCCCTTGTTCGGGCGCAGGCGGGCGGTGCGGTAGGGCGTGTCTGACATGAAGGCGGGCTTTCGCTAGAGGGGGTCGAGGCGCAGGCGGTACTCGACCTCGCCCACCGCGCCGGGCCGGAACAGGCCCCGGAACTGCCATTCGAGCGCGCCGTCCTCGCCGTCGGGAGCCGGCTCGCTCACGCGGTCGAGCGGCTCGGGGGCGATGCGCACGGCGGGCGAGCCGGACAGCAGCGTGGTGCGCCGGGAGACGACGTCGCGGATCAGGATGCGCTCCACCTCCCGCGTGCCCGCATTCTCGAAGCCGATGCGCACGACGATGCAGTCGCCGGGCGTCGCGTCCTTGACCGGCTCGAACACGCCGTCCTGCCCCCGCTCGTCGCTCAGGTCGCCGTCGCAGTCGCGGTCGAGGGCGATGCGCTTGTCGGTCTCGATGGCGCGCTCGGTATCGGCCCGCAGGACGAGGCGCAGGGCCGTACCGAGGCGCTGGCCGCCATCGGTCAGGACCTCGGCGTCGAGGCGGGAGGTGTCGACCCAGCCCAGTGGCAGGATGTCGGGCGCGGTGGCGCGCATGACGAGGCGCAGGGTCTCGCCGGGGGCGTAGGTGCGGGCGTTGTCGAGCCACGGCTCCACCGCCCCGTCCCGCTCCTCGAACAGCGTCCAGTCGAGGCCGGTCGAGCTTTGCGGGGCGAGGGCGACGCGGAAGCCGCCCGATCCCCGGGGCACGGTCAGGGTCACGGGATGCGCGATCCGCCGCACGGTGCCGAGTTGCAGCGTGGTGGAGGGGCCGAAGGCGATGACCGGCATCCGGAAGCGCAGGGGAGCGGTGCGTGCGCCGGGGTAGAGCCGCGCCCGGGCCGCGTCGGGGTGGCTGGCATATCCCTCCGTCACGGTCAGGGCGTCGGTCAGCGGCGCGGCCTCGCCGGGATGATCCTGCCGCAGCGGCGCGCGCAGGGCGATGGCGAGGCAGGTCTCCGGGGCGACGGGGGCCGTGTCCGGGCCGAGGGAGACGGTCCGCGCCCCGATCTCGAAGGCGGCATCCTCCAGCGTCTCCCCGGCCGCGTCGATCACGTCGGGCACCCCGTCGCGCGCGATTTCCAGCGGCACGACGAAGGCGCGGATGGCCGTGTCCGCCGATGCCAGGTCGACGGCCTCGGGCGTGTCGAGGGTCAGGGCCGGGTCGTGGGCGGGGCTGTCGCCGTAGTTGCAGGCCAGCGACAGGACGCCGAAGGTCTCGCCCGGCTGGACGATGCGATCCGCGTCGAAGGAGAAGATCTTCAGCCGCAGATCGGGTTCGCGCACCAGGATCTCGACCCACGGCCCCCCCGGCGCGGCGTTGCGGCCATAGGCGACGGTTTCCGCGGCGACCTCCACCAGATGCCCGGCGACGATGGCCGGGTCGTCGGCGAGGGAGACGTCGAAATCGGCGCGGAAGCGGCGGTTCCGGTCGGCCGCATCCGTCGCGCCCGTCAGGTCGAAGCCGACGACGTGCTGCGACCAGAGCGTGCCGGTCCGGCTGTCGAAGCGGTCGAGGGTGCCGGTCTCGTCGCCGTCCGGCGTGGTGATCGACAGGTCGGGCGCGCCGAGGGTCAGCGCGGCGGGGCCGACGGGCGCGCCCGTCCGGGCGTCCACGCTGCGTGCCAGCAGGCGGATCGCGCCGCGATAGCGTCCGGGCGGCAGGGTGCCGGTGACGCGCAGCGTCCCGCGCTCGCCGATCGTGGCCGCGAAGACGCCGTCGCGCTTCTCCCAGGGGCCGGCATCGGCAACGGTCAGGGCGGGGCCGTCGTGCAGCGCCATGGCCAGGCGCAGGCCGGGCAGGGCGCGGGGCGGCAGGCCCTTCGCGGCGAGGGCGAGGCGCGGGCCGGTCTCGGGGTCGATCAGCGCATCGCCGCGCAGGCGCAGGCGGACCGTCGCCTCCAGCGTCGCGTCGACCGCGATGTCCGGCAGCGTCATGCCCTCGTCGCCGCAGGGCACCTCCCTCCCCGCCACCAGGGCACCCTCGCACAGGAACGTCTCCCCGGCGGTGGACAGGAGGCGCGGGGCCGCGAGCGGCCTGTCGCCGCGATTGGTCACGGAGACGCGCACCGTCACCGGATCGCCGGGGCGGTAGCCGTCCGCCCGGGGCAGCGTCATCTGCACCACCGGGCGCGGGCCGTAGAGCGGGATATCGCGCACCTTGCCGTCGAGCAGGTCGTCGCCGCTCCACAGGCCCAGATAGACGGACAGGGTACGCCAGTCGGCGACGGCCAGGTGCCCCGCCCCCTCCGGCGCGCCGACCAGGGCGGCGGAGACCGAGAGCTGGACGGTCCGGTCCCGCGCCGGGGCGCGCGGATCGACGGTGCAGCCGCCGAAGGCGAGGCTCGCCTCGTCGTCGCGTACCCGCGGTACCGGCTCGCGGGCGCAGGTCACGGCAGCACCGATGCGGTAGCTGCCGATGCGCGCGTCGGTCATCGCCGGGGGCAGGGTCAGCGTCAGCCGCCCGTCCGGCAGCGTGCCGCCGGGCAGGGTCGCCCGTCCGTCGAGCAGGGCGGCATCGCCGATGACGAAGCCGGTATCCTCGTTCGAGGCGAGGATCAGCCGCGCGGGGGATATGGCGACGGGGATCGCGGCCTCGTCCTTCCACGGACGGGTCGGGCGCGCGCCGGCGGGCACGCTCGCGGCGGTGACGGACAGGTCGAGCGTCGAGCCGGGCAGGGCGGCGGCGTCGATATCGAGCCGCAGGACGCGCGCGACGCTCTCGCCGGGGCCGAGCCGCAGCCCGCCCTCGCCGAAGCGCCAGGCCGCCGCGCCATCCTCCCGCCGGTCGAACGCCTCGTCCGCCTCGTCCACCGCCCCGTCGCCGTCGTTGTCGAGACCGTCCCCGGCGGGGTCGGCGGCGTCGAGACCCATGCCGAGGCGCAGGTCCAGATCGCGCAGGGCGACGGCGCGGTCGGTCCCGTTGCGCAGCAGCAGCGTCGCCGCGACCGTCTCGCCCGGCGCAAAGGGTCCGGCCCGGTCGCCCTCGACGGTGCGCAGGGTCGTCTTCGCCACGGACACCCCCTCCGCCGCGCGGGGAAGCGCCGGCAGGACGGTGCAGAGAATCAGGGCGAGGCCGAGGCGGGGCAGGAGCGTCATGGCGGCGATGCTATCCCGTCCCGTCTCTCGCAACAACGCCTACGGCTCTCAGGACCAGGGCAATCGGGCGAGGAGTGTCTTGACACACATGAGGTCATTGTCGGGCTTGACCCGATAATCCATGACTGCGGCACGTGCGGGTCCTGCGACCCTGGATCGTGGGGTCAAGCCCGACGATGACAGCTTCATTGCGCCGAAGGGCCACCGCTGTCTGCATCGCTGACATGAAAATCCATTCACCCGATTGCCCGCTCTCAGGCCCCGGCCGCGCGCAGGCTGTCGAACGGGACCATCGCATGGTCGCGATAGGGCGCGCGGTCCCGCAGCCGGGCGTAGTAGGCGTCGACATGCGGTGTCTCGGGCCGGTCGAAATCCACGGCGTAATAGCGGTAGAGCTGAACCCCGAAGGTGAAGTCGGCCAGCGAGATGGTCTCGCCCGCAAGCCAGCCGTCCCGGGCGATGCGCGCCTCGGCGATGGGCATGAGCCGGTGCATCGCCCTGATGCCCTCCTCCACGAGGGCATGGTCGCGCTCGGCGGCGGGGGTGCGCACGAGCTGCCAGAATATCTTGTAGTTGAATTCGAGCGAGACGGTGAGCTTGGCCCATTCCATCCACATGTCCTGCACCGCCCGGTCCCGCGCGCTGCCGGCCCAGAGCGCGTCGCGCCCGTATTCGGCGGCCAGGTAGCGCAGGATTGCCTGGCTCTCGAACATCGTCAGGTCACCGTCCTGCATGACGGGGATGCGGCCCATCGGGTTCATGGCCAGATATTCGGGCGTGTCGGTCCCGCCGAAGGCCCCGCCCGCGTCGATGCGCTCCACGTCGAGGCCCAGTTCGGCACAGATCCACATCACGGGCTGCACGTTGCTCGATGTCCTGCGCCCGTGGATGCGGATCATGCCCGATAGCTCCCCTTTACCCGTACATTGTCCGTGCACGGGGGCGCGGTGCATGTCAACCGCTTGTGCGACCCGGTGTCCCGTGTTGAGACTGTGGCGTGATATCCGGGCGACGCGCAGCGGGCGACGCGCAGCGGGCGACGGGGAGGGCGGCATGAACGAGCGGACGGGGATGCGGCGGGGGCTGACGCGCTACGGCGATACGGACTTCTCGCTCTACCTGCGCAAGGCCTTCGTCAAGGGCATGGGCTATTCGGACGACGCCCTGTCGCGGCCCGTCATCGGCATCGCGAATACGGCGTCGACCTCGATTTCCTGATCCTGCGCCCCGTCACCGGCACGATCCCCTGACCGGGACGGATGGACGCATCTTTAGTACGGGTTGACGCCGTCGCGGCGGGCGGGACAAGGTACGCCCGTAGCGGATGCCGCCACGCGGGCGGCGTCCAGAGCATCGTCCGAAGGGACTGTCGCGATCCGGTCGCCGCGCTGGCGCACCGGGCCATCGCCGCAACGGGGAGAGAGACATGAAACTCGAAGGCGCACAGGTCATCGCCGCCGACCGCATGGCGGTCTGGAACGCGATCAACGACCCGGAGGTCCTGAAGCGGTGCATCGCGGGCTGCGAGGAGATGACGCGGACCTCCCCGACGCAGTACGACGCGGTGGTCAAGCAGAAGATCGGCCCCGTCTCCGCGACCTTCAAGGGCGAGGTGCACCTGAGCGAGATCGACGAGGGCAACAGCCTGCGCCTCCATGGAGAGGGCAAGGGCGGCGTGGCCGGGATGGCCAAGGGCGGCGCGCTCGTGACCCTGTCGGACGTGGACGGCGGCACGCAGCTCGCCTACGACGCCGAGGCGTCGGTGGCCGGCAAGCTGGCGCAGCTCGGCTCGCGGCTGATCGACGGGGTGGCGCAGAAGATGATCAACAGCTTCTTCGCCAACTTCAAGGAGGAGGTGGAGGCCGGAGCGGGCGGGGCCGCGACGGGCACCATGGCGACCGGGGACGACGGCTCGACCATGGCGGGCGTCGTGGGCGCCGCCGGGGTCGCCGGGACCGCCGCCATGGTCGATATCGGCGCGGATGACGGGATGGTGGATGTCGAGGCCGTCGACGCGCACACCTTCGTGGACGGGGAGCGGGCCGGACAGTTGCAGGGCGAGGCGATGGCCCGGGCCGGGGTGATGCAGGACGCGATGGGCGGCGCGGCGGCTTCCGCGTCCTCCGCGGCCGCATCGGCAGGCACGTCCGCCGCCATGGCCGCGTCGGCCGGTGCGGCGGGCGTCGCGGACGTCGCCGCCGCCGCGCGCGTGAGCGATGCCGCGCGCGACGGCCATGCCGCCGATGCCCGTACCGGCGCGCTGCACGACGCCGAGGCCGAGCGGATGCTCAACCCCGCCATCGGGGCCGGGGCGGGCGATATCGACATGGACGACCCCGAGATCGGCGATATCGACGTGTCCTCCGTCGATGGCGGCCCGAGCGAGGACGAGGCCAGGACCGCCGGGTTCGACGCGGCCCGCGCCGCCGGCTCGCAGGCGGACGGACAGCCGGGCGTGGACGTGTCCGGCAACCTCGCCGCCATGGCGGACGGGGCCGAGGCGACCGCGCGGGGTGCCGCTGCCGATGCCCACGCCGCCGCCGCGCGGGTCGGCGAGAGCGTCGATGCCGCCGCCGTGGATGCCCAGACCCAGGCCGATGCCGTCGCGGACGATGCCGCCAACGCCTCGCGCTCCGGCATGGATGCCGGGGCCGCCGGCGCGGCGGGCGTCGGCGCGGCGGTCGGGGCCATCGCCGCCGGCGCCCGGGGCCGCTTCGACGAGGCGCACGAGAGCGTCCGCGAACGCGTCATCGCCGCCGGGGGCGACGTGGACGAGGCGAAATCCTGGTCCGACACCAAGGAGCATCTGAACCGCGCCGCCTCCGAGACCCGCGACACCGCGCAGGACGTCTACGACGCCGCCCGCGCCCGGATCGAGGGCGACAAGGAGCGCGCCGCCGCCGAGTGGAACGACGCGAGGACCAACGCGGGCGACACCGTGCGCGAGTTGCGCGGCGCGGGCGAGGACGCCGCCACCACCGCCCGGGGCTACGCCGCCGAGGAGGCCAAGGCCCCCCGCGTCGGCCCGCTCGGCCAGCCATGGTACCTTTGGATCATAGGCGTGCTGGTGCTGCTTGTGATCTTGTGGATTCTGTGACGCAGGGACGCGCTGGCCTTTCCGTGTTAGCCGTAAGTCAAACGATAAGGAATGGGTGCCGCAAGGACACCCGGAGGGAGTGACGATGACGACGATTTCGATGACCGTGAACGGCAGGCAGGTCTCCGGCGAGGCCGAGGGCAACACCCTGCTCGTCGATTTCCTGCGCAAGGAGCTGAGCCTCACCGGCACCCATGTCGGCTGCGACACCTCGCAGTGCGGGGCCTGCGTGGTCCACGTGAACGGCGAGAGCGTCAAGAGCTGCACCCAGTTCGCCTCCGCGCTCGACGGGGCCTCCGTGACCACCATCGAGGGCATGGCCAACGACGACGGCACGCTCGGCGTGATCCAGCAGGCATTCCAGGACGAGCACGGTCTGCAGTGCGGCTTCTGCACGCCGGGCATGGTCATGTCGATCGCCGACCTGCTGAAGACCAACGCCCAGCCGACCGAGGGCGAGATCCGCGAGTGGCTGAAGGGCAATATCTGCCGCTGCACCGGGTACCACAATATCGTGAAGGCCGCCCAGTCCGCCGCCGCGACGCTGTCGGGTGCCCGCGAGGCGGCCGAGTAGAGAGACCAGGAGCCATCCCGGCGATGCGCCGTCCGGGTCGAGGCCATCCACGCATGACGGCGCGAATGCCATTCTTTTCGGGAGGAAAACCATGGCGAAGGACAATGTGATCGGTGGGGTGATGAAGCGTCGCGAGGACGTGCGCTTCCTCAAGGGCAAGGGCCGCTACACCGACGATATGAACCGCCCCGGCCAGACATACGCCTATATCCTGCGTTCGTCGCTGGCCCACGCGACGCTCAACGGCGTCGACACCGCCGCCGCAAGCGCCGCGCCCGGCGTGATCCGCGTCTTCACCGGCAAGGACATCGAGGAAGCGGGCCTCGGCGGCGTGCCCTGCGGGTGGGAGATCACCGACAAGCACGGCAACGCCATGAAGGAGCCGGCGCACCCGATCCTCGCCATCGGCAAGGTCCGCCACGTTGGCGACCCCGTCGCCGTCGTCGTCGCCGAGACCTACCAGCAGGCCCGCGACGCCGCCGAGCTGATCGAGGTCGACATGACCGACCTGCCGGCCGTGGTCGACATGCGCACCGCCGAGACCTGCGGCAGCGCCGTCCACGACGAGGCCGCCGACAACCTGTGCTACGACTGGGAGCTGGGCGACGCCGCCGCGACCGACGCCGCCTTCGCCGGGGCGCACCACGTCACGACGCTGGAATTCGTGAACAACCGCCTCGTCGCCAACCCGATGGAGCCGCGCTGCGCCATCGGCGACTACGACCAGGACGCGGACCAGTACACGCTCTACACCACGTCGCAGAACCCGCACGTCATCCGCCTGCTGATGGGCGCGTTCGTCCTGTCGATCCCCGAGCACAAGCTGCGCGTCTACGCGCCCGACGTGGGCGGCGGCTTCGGCGCGAAGATCTTCCACTACGCGGAAGAGGCGTTCGTCACCTGGGCCTCCGCCCAGCTCAAGCGCCCGGTCAAGTGGACCTCCGACCGCTCCGAGGCCTTCATCTCCGACGCCCATGGCCGCGATCACGTGACCAGGGCCGAACTGGCGATGGATGCCGAGGGCAAGTTCCTCGCGCTGCGCGCCGATACCCGCGCCAATATGGGCGCGTACCTGTCGACCTTCGCGCCCTGCGTGCCGACTTGGCTGCACGCGACCCTGCTGGCGGGTCAGTACATGACCCCGGCGGTCCACTGCCGCGTGCGCGCGATGTTCACGAACACCGTGCCGGTCGACGCCTATCGCGGCGCGGGCCGTCCGGAGGCGACCTATCTCCTGGAGCGCATCATCAACAAGGCCGCGCAGGAGATGGGGATGGATCAGGCGGAGATCCGCCGCAAGAACTTCATCCGCTCCTTCCCCTACGACACGCCCGTCGCGCTGCAATACGACACCGGCGACTACGACGCGACGCTCGACTCGGTGCTCAAGATCGCCGATTACGCGGGCTTCGAGACGCGCAAGGCCGAGAGCGCCGCGCGCGGCAAGCTGCGCGGCATCGGCCTGTCCTGCTACATCGAGGCCTGCGGTATCGCGCCGTCGTCGCTCGTCGGGGCGCTGGGCGCGCGGGCCGGTCTCTACGAGGCGGCGACCATCCGCGTGAACCCCACCGGCTCCGTCACCGTCCTCACCGGCTCGCACAGCCACGGACAAGGCCACGAGACCACCTTCGCGCAGGTCGTCTCCGACGCGCTGGGCATACCCGCCGACCAGATCGAGATCGTCCACGGCGACACCGACAAGATCCCCTTCGGCATGGGCACCTACGGCTCGCGCTCGCTCGCGGTCGGCGGCTCGGCCATCGTGAAGGCGGTCGACAAGGTCGTCGCCAAGGGCAAGAAGATCGCCGCGCACCTGCTGGAGGCCGCCGAGAGCGACATCGTCTTCGAGGACGGCCAGTACAAGGTGGCCGGCACCGACAAGGCGAAGGCCTTCGCCGAGGTCAGCCTCGCCGCCTACGTCCCCCACAACTACCCGATCGAGGAAATCGAGCCGGGGCTGGAGGAGACGGCGTTCTACGATCCGAAGAACTTCACCTACCCGGCCGGCTCCTACCTCTGCGAGGTCGAGGTCGATCCCGAGACCGGCAAGGTCGAGATCGTCGCGCTCAGCGCGTCGGACGATTTCGGAAACGTGGTGAACCCGATGATCGTCGAGGGCCAGGTCCATGGCGGCCTCGCCCAGGGTCTGGGCCAGGCGATGCTGGAGAATGCCGCCTATGACGAGCACGGTCAGCTCGTGGCCGGCTCCTACATGGACTACGCCATGCCCCTCGCCGGCGACCTGCCCAGCTTCCAGGTCGAGACGGCGGAAGGCACGCCCTGCACCCACAACCCGCTCGGCGTGAAGGGCTGCGGCGAGGCCGGGGCCATCGGTTCGCCGCCCGCGCTGGTGAACGCGGTGATCAACGCGCTCGAAGGCCACGGCATCGACCATATCGACATGCCGCTGACCCCGCTGCGCGTCTGGACCGCCATCCAGAACGCCAGCATGAAGCAGGCTGCGGAATAAGGAGAGGACGCCATGTACAACTTCGAATTCACCCGACCGACCGACCTCTCCGTCGCCGTCGAGGCGCTCAAGGCCGAAGGCGCGCAGGCGCTCGGGGGCGGGCAGACGCTCATCCCCGTGCTGAAACAGCGCCTCGCCATGCCGACGACCCTCGTGGACCTCTCGGCCATCGACTCGATGAAGGGCATCCGCCGCATGGGCGATACGCTCGTCATCGGCGGGGGCACGACCCACGGGGCCGTCGCGGGCAGCGCCGAGGTGGCGAATGCCATCAAGGGCCTCGTCGAGCTGACCGCCAAGGTCGGCGACCCGCAGGTCCGCAACCGCGGCACCATCGGCGGCAGCCTCGCCAACAACGACCCGGCGGCCTGCTATCCGGCGGCGGCGCTGGCCCTCGGCGCGACCATCGTGACGAACGCGCGCGAGATCGCGGCGGACGACTTCTTCCAGGGCCTCTACGCCACCTGCCTGGAGGAGGGCGAGATCATCACGGAAGTCCGCTTCCCGATCCCCGCCGCCTCGACCTACCAGAAGTTCGAGCAGCCCGCCTCGCGCTTCTCGCTCACCTCCGTCTTCCTCGCGAAAATGCAGGACGGGTCGATCCGGGTCGGCGTGACCGGGGCCGGGGCCGACGGCGTCTTCCGCCACGAGGGGCTGGAACAGGCCCTGTCGAGCGACTTCTCGGCGGGCGCGGTCGACGGCGTGACCGTCTCGGCGGAAGGCATGTCCAACGACCTGCACGCGACGCCGGAATACCGCGCGAACCTCGTGAAGGTGATGACCAAGCGGGCGGTCGCGGCGCTGTCCTGACTTGGCGCTGCCCCGGACTTGGATCGCCCCGCGCAGCGGCGGGGCCTGTATGAATAGCGAACCAGGTTGCGACAGGCCCCGGATCAAGTCCGGGGCGGAGCGAAATGCGGAAAACGGCGGTCCTCGGGGCCGCCGTTTTTTCGTCTCCCACCCCCTTGACCCTGTGGATAACGCTTCCCAAATCCTGAGTACCGGAGGCCGAGACAGGCTCCGGTCGACCGCCCTGCCGGCACCCGGAGGGCATCACAGACGTATCGCTTGAACACGAGGATATGACATGCGTACTTTCGATCTCGCACCGCTCTACCGCAACACCGTCGGCTTCGACCGGATGGCCGCCCTTCTGGACCGCGCCATGAGCGCCGAGAGCGGAACCCAGAGCTACCCCCCCTACAACATCGAGAAGACGGGTGACGACGCCTACCGCATCACCGTCGCCGCCGCCGGCTTCTCGGGCGACGACCTGAACGTCGAATCGCGCGAGGGCCAGCTCGTCATCACCGGCAAGAAGACGCCGCGCACCGAGGACGAGACCGCCCGCATCCTGCATCGCGGGATCGCCGAGCGCGGCTTCGAGCGCCGCTTCCACCTCGCCGACCACGTGACGATCAGCGGCGCGCATCTGGAGAACGGCCTGCTGCACGTCGATCTCGTGCGCGAGGTGCCCGAGGCCCTCAAGCCCCGCATGATCCAGATCGCGACCGGCACGACGGAGACGAAAACCATCGAATCCGACGCCTCCTGATCCGGCTCTCTTCACCCCGCATCGGGATATCGCGCCCGCCTCGAAAGAGGCGGGCGTTCTGCTATGCCTCCACCATCTCCACCGCCGCGCCCAGATCCACCGAGACCAGCTTCGACACCCCCCGCTCGACCATCGTGACCCCGTAGAGCCGGTCCATGCGCGACATGGTCAGCGCGTGGTGGGTGATGACGAGGAACCGGGCGTCCGAGCGGCGGGTCATCTCGTCGAGGAGGGCGCAGAAGCGCTCCACGTTCGCGTCGTCGAGTGGCGCGTCCACCTCGTCCAGCACGCAGACGGGGGCGGGGTTCACGAGGAAGACCGCGAAGATCAGCGCCATGGCCGCCAGCGTCTGCTCGCCCCCCGACAAAAGCGAGAGCGTCTGCACCCGCTTGCCCGGCGGCTGGCACAGGATCTCCAGCCCCGCCTCCAGCGGGTCATCCGATTCGGTGAGCTGCAATTCGGCCCGCCCGCCCCCGAAGAGGTGGGTGAACAGATCGCGGAAATGGCCGTTCACCTGGGCGAAGGCGGCCAGCAGGCGCTCGCGGCCCTCCCGGTTGAGCGCGGCGAGACCCGTGCGCAGCTTGGCGATGGCCGCTTCCAGGTCCGCCTTCTCCGCTCCCATCGTCTCGCGCTCCGCCGCCGCTTCCTCGATCTCCAGCCTGGCGCGCAGGTTGACCGCGCCGAGCCGCTCCCGATCCGCCCGCGCGCGCAGCAGTCTCGCCTCGACCGCATCCGGGTCGGTCTCGCGCAGGTCGGCGAAGCGGGAGGCGAGGGCGTCCGGGGTCTCGCCCGTCTCCGCGTGCAGCGCCTCGACCGCCTCGCGCGCCCTGTCGCCCGCGCCCTCCGCGACCGTCTCGGACCGGGCCAGCGCCTCGCGGGCGGCGGACAGCGTTCGCGCGGCGTCGGTCGCGGCCTGCGCCCCGGCCCTTGCGGCGGCCTCGGCGGCGGCGAGGGCGTCGGTGGCGGCGGTGACGCGGGCGGTCGCCTGCGCGATATCCGCATCCAGGGTCGCGCGTTCGGCATCGAGCGCCTCGGGCGCGCCGCGCGCCGTCGTCAGCTCCGCCTCCGCCTCGCGCAGGCGCTTCGACACGTCGAGATGGCGCTTGTCGGCGGCGTTGGCCCGCTTGCGCCAGCTCTCCATCTGCGCCTTGACCGCCGCCAGCCCCGCAACCCGCCGCGCCTCGGCGCCGGTCAGTTCCGCATGGTGCGCCCGCGCCGCCTCCAGCGCCGCGCGCCGGGTCGACAGGGTCTCCTGCGCGGCATCGGCCTTCGCCGTCAGGGCGGCGGGATCGGCGATGCCGGCCAGATGCGCCGCCGCGTCCCCGCTCCGGGTCCGCGCGGCATCGAGCGCGGTACGCTGCGCGTCGCTTTCCTCCGTCAGCCGGGCGAGGCCCGCCTCGCGGCGGTCATGCGCGGCGTCGAGGTCGGCGGCATGGCGGGCGGTGCGGGCGGCGGCGTCCTCCGCGCTCCGGAGCGCCTCGCGCGCCTCGGTCTCGGCCTCCCGGGCAGTCTTGCGGCGGTCGAGCAGGGCGGCGGCGGCATCTTCCGCCGTCGCCATGGCATCCCGCGCCGCGGTCAGGTCGGCATCGAGCGCGGCGCGCCGGTTCGCCCGTTCCAGCCGCAGCGCCCCCTCGTCCAGCCCGGCCGCCTCGCCGCCCCGGAAATACCCGTCCCAGCGCCACAGGTCACCGTCCCGGCTGACCAGCCGTTGCCCCGGCATCAGGGCATCCTGCGCCGCCGCGCCATCCGCGCGCGCCACCACGGCGGTGGTCGCCAGCACGCGGGCGAGGGCGGGCGGGGCGGTGACGTGGTCGGCGAGCGGCTCTCCGGCGGGGGGCGTGCCGAGGGGGGCGAGCGTCCGCCATCCCCGGGCATCGGGTGCATAATCCTCCACCCCCGCCCGCGCCGCATCCCCGAGCGCCGCCGTGACGGCCCGCTCGAAGCCCGGCGAAACCTCGATCCGGTCGAGGATGCCCTCCGTCCCCTTCGCGGTGGCGAGCGCCTTGTCCAGCCGCCGCCCCTCGTCTTCGAGCGCCGCCAGATCGCGCTTGCGGGCCGCCAGCGCCGCGCGGGCCTCGGTCTCCTCCTCGTCGAGGGCGAGCCGGGCCGCCTCAGCCGCGGCCACCCGCTCCGGTCGGCCGTCGAGGGCAGCGCGGGCGGCCTGTGCCCGGTCGCGCGCGTCGGCGAGGGCGTCGGCGCTTGCGGTCAGGGCCTGGCGTTCCTCCGCCATCCGCGCTTCGCCGCGCGCGAGCCTGTCGCGGGCGTCCGACAGAGCCTTGTCCGCCTCGCGCGCCATGCGTTCGGCCGCGCCGCGCTCCGCCTTCGCCCCCGCCGCCGTCGCGGCCATCGCGTCGCGCTCGGCCTCGGCCCGGGTCAGGGCGGCCTCCGCCTCGACCGTCTCCAGCGCCGCCGCCGCGATGGCGCCGGCATCGGCGACCACGGCGCGCAGGGTCGCGCGCTCGTCCTCCAGCGCCTCCAGCGCCGTGCGCGCGTCGCTCGACAGCTCGGCCTCCCGGCCCAGATCCTCGGCGTAGCGCGCGGCGTCGCGGTCCAGCCGCGCGACGGTCTCCACGGCCCGCGCCCGATCCGCCTCGACCGCCTCGCGCCGGGCGAGGAGGCGCTGGTGCACCGCAGTGGCGACCGCCGCCTCCTCGCGCAGGGGGGGCAGGACGGCCGCGGTCTCCTCCCGCTCGCGCGTGGCGGCGAGGTCGGCGGCGGTCGCGGCGGCCACATCCCGCTGTCCCGCCTCCATCGCCCCCCGGGCCGCGCGCTCCTCCTCCTGCGCCGCCCGGCAGCGCAGCCAGAGCAGCTCTCCCGTCGCGGTCCTGATGGTGTCCGTCAGCGCAGCGTAGCGTTCGGCCTGCCGCGCCTGCCGCTTCAGGCCCGCGACCTGCGCGTCGAGCCGGACCAGCACGTCCTCGACCCGCAGGAGGTTTTCCTCGGCGGCGCGCAGGCGTTGCTCCACCTCCTTGCGCCGCTCGTACAGGCCTGCGATCCCGGCGGCATCCTCCAGCACCTTGCGCCGCCCCTGGGGCTTGGCCGCGATCAGCAGGCCGATCTGGCCCTGGCGCACCAGCGCGGGCGATTGCGGTCCCGTGGCGGCATCGGCGAACAGCACCCGCACGTCCCGCGCGCGCATCTCCTTGCCGTTGATGCGAAAGGCGGAGCCGGCGTTGCGGGTGATGCGGCGGGCGACCTCCAGCGTCGCCTGCGCGTCGAAGGGTGGGGGCGCGGTGCCCTGCGTCCCCTCCAGCATCAGCGAGACCTCGGCGAAGTTGCGCGCGGGGCGCGTGTCGGCCCCGGCGAAGATCACGTCCTCCATCCCGTCGCCGCGCATGGATTTCGCCCGGCTCTCGCCCATGACCCAGCGCAACGCCTCCAGCAGGTTCGACTTGCCGCAGCCGTTCGGCCCCACCACGCCCGTCAGCCCCGGCAGGAGCGCCAGCTCCGTCGGATCGACGAAGGACTTGAAGCCCGAAAGCCGCAGCGCCGTGAATTTCACCTCTGCGACTCCCGCACCGTCGATACCGCTCGACGGGGTTTCTAAAGGGTTCGGCCCGCAAGCCCAAGCCCCTTGCGCCCCGTATGCGGACGGGCGATGGTGCGCCCATGCAGCAGATCGACCGCATCGAGGATTGGGCCGGGGCCGTGGACAACCGCGCCGCCGTGCCCGGACACGCGGCCCATTTCGCCGCCTGGGCCGAGCGCGCCGCCGCCTTTCGCGGCGCGCAGGTCCCCGTGACCCGCGCCTATGGCGAGACGGAGCGTGAGGCGGTCGACCTGTGGCTGCCGGAGGGGCCGCCGCACGGGGTGATGGTGTTCTTCCATGGCGGGTGGTGGATGAACTTCTCGAAGGACACCTTCAGCCATCTCGCCGCCGGGCCGCTCGCCCGGGGCTGGGCCGTGGCGATCCCGGGCTATACCCTCGCGCCCGCCGCCTCCCTGACCACGATCATGGCGCAGGCGCTGCGCGCCGTCTCGATGGTGGGGGACGCGGTGCCGGACGTGCCGCTCGTGCTGGCCGGGCATTCGGCGGGCGGGCACCTCGCGGCGATGTGCGGCGTGGCCGGGGCGCTCGACGCGCGCTGCCAACAGCGGCTCGCCCGGATCGTCAGCATCAGCGGCGTCCACGACCTGCGCCCCCTGCGCGGCATCGCGATCAACGAGACGCTGGGCATCACCGCCGAGGAGGCGCACGCCCTCTCCCCCGCGCTGCACCGCCCGCGCCCCGGCTTCGATTGCGTCGCCTGGGTCGGGGCGGACGAGTTGCCCGAGTTCCGCCGCCAGAACGCCCTCCTTGCCGTCGCCTGGGGCGGCTACGCGGCGACCCGCATCGTGGAGGCCGCCGGTGCGGACCATTTCACGGTGCTGGAGCCTCTTGCGGAGCCGGACAGCGAGCTGACGCGGCTGGTCACGCCGGAATAGACCCCAGCACCCGCTCGACCCCATGGGCGAAGCCCAGCACCCGCTCGTCGTCCCGCGCGATGCCGGAGAGCAGGATGCTCGTCGGCATTCCGCCCGCATCCGTCCCCGTCGGCATCGCGACGCCCGGCATGTCGAGGAAGTTGCCCATCAGCGTGTTGCGCAGGCCGCGCAGGTTGATGCGGTGGTACAGCTCGTCATCCGCCTCCAGCGGCGCGATCTCGGGCGCGACGTTCGGCGTGGTGGGCATGAGCATCAGCCGCCCGTCCAGCAGCGCCGCCATCTCCCGCCGCAGCCGGGCGCGGGCCTGCTGGACGGTCAGGAGGTCGAGCGCGCTCATCGCCTTGCCGGGCAGCATCCGCGCGGCGACGCGCCGGTCCATGCGCGTCGCCTCCGGCCCGTCGAGGATGGCGCGGTACTCGGCATAGGCCTCCGCCGAGGACAGCCCCCCATGCGCCGCCGTCAGGGCGACGATCTCGTCGAAGATCGGGCACGGCCCGCGCTCGATCCGCGCCCCCGCCCGGCCCAGCGCGTCGAGCGCCCGCTCGAAGTTCTTCGCCACCGCCGGCTCCAGATCGTCGAGCACGTAGGTCTCCGGCACGAAGGCGTGCAGCGCCCCCGCATCGCGCCGCGTCACGCCGGAGACGGCCGCGTCGCGCATGGCCATGTCGAGCAGGACGCAATCCTCGACGGAGCGGGCGATGGGGCCGACGGTGTCGAGCGTCACCGAGAGCGCGACGACCCCGCCCTTGCCGATGCGCCCCTCGCTCGACTTGTAGCCCGTCAGCCCGTTGAACGCGCTCGGCACCCGGACCGACCCGCCCGTATCCGTGCCGATGGCGCAGGGCACGATGTCCGCCGCCACCGCGACCGCCGACCCGGAGGACGACCCCCCCGGCGCGCGGGGGGTGGCGGGGTCGTGCGGGTTGTGCGGCGTGCCGAAATGGGGGTTGAGGCCGAGGCCGGAGAAGGCGAACTCCGTCAGGTTCGTCTTGCCGACGAACACCATCCCCGCCCGGTCGAGCGCGGCGGCGAGCGGCGCGTCGGCGGGGGCGGGCGGGTTGGCGCGGTAGAGGTCGGAGCCGGCGGTCGTCACCTCCCCCGCCAGGTCGATCAGGTCCTTGATCGCCACCGGCACCCCGTCCAGCGCCGAGGCGGGCCGCCCCGCCGCGATGCGCGCCTTCGCGGCGGCGGCCTGCGCCAGCGCCCGCTCCCGCGTCACCGCGATGAACGCGCGCGGCGCCGCATCCCCGTCGGCCATATCCAGCGCCCGCTCGGCCAAGACGACGGGACACGCTTCCCCCGCATGAAGCGCCCGCCCGAGGGCGGCGGCGGAGAGGCGAGCGAGAGCGTTGAGATCGGGCATGGCTGTCTCTTTCGTTATGCGAGATCAAGTGCTCGCGCCAGGCTACGCGACCGCCGCCGCGTAGAAGTCCACGATAGCCCTGTCGTTGGTCACGAGCCGCATCTTGCCGTGTCGCGCCGTCGCGACGATGATGCGGTCGAAGGGATCGCGATGGTCCCATTCCAGCAGGGCGGCGTCACTGAGGATCGGGCCGTTCAGCACACGAACGCCGATGTTCGATTCGCGTGCCAGTTCCGTCAACCGATGGGCATACGGCATCATCTCGGCCCATTTGCCGATACGCACTTTCTGCGCGATCTCGTAGAAGCTGATCGGAGAGACGAAGATCCGTCTTCCGCCCGCGAGCATGTACCTCTGAGCGCTCGACAAGTCGAAACCGACGGCATCCTCGTCCAGGATCGCGGCGAAGATGCCCGTATCGAGCAGGACGTTCACGAGCGTGGGTCGCCCGCCTCCCAATCCGCGAGTTCCTCGTCCGACATAGCCTCGGAAAAATCCGGTGCCCGGCCAAGCTTGCCTTTCAGAACGCCGAAGCGGACGCCGCCCTCGCCGAGCGATTGTTCGAGACGCGCGACAATTTCCTCGTCGATATCGCGGTCGTGCCGCTTCGCCGCCTCGTGCAGGCGGCGGTACAGCTCGGCCGGCAGATTCGACAGGGTCACGGACGGCTTAAACATGCGTATCTCCAGCGGGATCTCCCTATAGGTAGTGAAACCGCCCCATGCTGTCAAAGCGCTCCCCCCGCGCCGCCGGTCCTGCGTCCCCACATCCGCTTGACGCCCCCACCCCTCGCCCCCATAACCCGCCCATGACCAAGATCGAGAACATCCGCAATTTCTCCATCGTCGCACATATCGACCATGGGAAATCCACGCTCGCCGACCGGCTGATCCAGTCCACCGGCACCGTCGCCGACCGCGACATGGAGGAACAGCTTCTCGACTCGATGGATATCGAGCGCGAGCGCGGGATCACGATCAAGGCGAACACGGTGCGCATCGAGTACGATGCCAAGGACGGCGGGCATTACGTCCTGAACCTGATCGACACGCCCGGCCACGTCGATTTCGCCTACGAGGTCAGCCGCTCGATGCAGGCGGTCGAAGGCTCGCTGCTGGTGGTCGATGCCTCGCAGGGGGTCGAGGCGCAGACCCTCGCCAACGTGTACCAGGCCATCGAGGCGGATCACGAGATCGTGCCGGTGCTCAACAAGATCGACCTCCCCGCCGCCGAGCCGGCGCGCGTGTGCGAGCAGATCGAGGACGTGATCGGCATCGACGCGTCGGAGGCGATCCACATCTCCGCCAAGTCCGGCCTCGGCATCCCCGACGTGCTGGAGGCCATCGTCACGCGCCTGCCCGCGCCGAAGGGCGACCCGGACAAGCCGCTCAAGGCGCTGCTGGTCGACAGCTGGTACGACGCGTATCTCGGCGTCGTCGTCCTCATCCGCGTGGTGGACGGCACGCTGAAAAAGGGCCAGCGCATCAAGATGATGAAGGCGCAGGCCGTCTATCCGGTCGACCGCGTCGGCGTCTTCCGCCCCGGCATGGAGCAGGTGGAGAGCCTCGGCCCCGGCGAGATCGGCTTCCTCACCGCCTCCATCAAGCAGGTGCGCGATACCAAGGTGGGCGACACCATCACGCTGGAGAAGGGCGGGGCCACCGAGGCGCTGCCCGGCTACCAGCCGTCGGTCCCGGTCGTCTTCTGCGGCATCTTCCCGGTCGATGCCGCCGAGTTCGAGGACCTGCGCGCCGCCGTCGACAAGCTGGCGCTCAACGACGCGAGCTTCAGCCACGAGGTCGAGACATCCGCCGCGCTGGGCTTCGGCTTCCGCTGCGGCTTCCTCGGCCTGCTGCACCTGGAGATCATCACCGAGCGGCTGGAGCGCGAATACGGCGTCGACCTCATCACCACCGCGCCGAGCGTCGTCTACCACCTGAAGATGCGCGACGGCACGATGGTCGAGATGCACAACCCCGCCGACATGCCCGACCCCATGAAGATCGAGGCGATCGAGGAGCCGTGGATCAAGGCCACCATCCTCGTCCCCGACGAATACCTCGGCGATATCCTCAAGCTCTGCCAGGAGCGGCGCGGCATCCAGCTCGACCTGACCTATGCGGGCACGCGGGCGATGGTGGTCTACAAGCTGCCGCTCAACGAGGTGGTGTTCGATTTCTACGACCGCCTCAAGAGCGTGTCGCGCGGCTATGCGAGCTTCGACTACCAGATGGAGGGCTACGAGGCGGGCAACCTCGTGAAGATGAGCGTGCTGGTCAACGACGAGCCGGTCGACGCGCTCAGCACCATCGTCCACCGCGACAAGGCCGAGCCGCGCGGGCGCGTGATGTGCGAGAAGCTCAAGGAGCTGATCCCGCAGCACATGTTCAAGGTCCCGATCCAGGCCGCCATCGGCGGGCGCATCATCGCGAGGGAAACCATCTCCGCGCTCCGCAAGGACGTGACGGCGAAATGCTACGGCGGCGACGTGAGCCGCAAGC
>JAHDDY010000083.1:0-3930 GCA_020629115.1 Paracoccaceae bacterium
GGTCTCCGCCGTCTCGGCGTCGTCCTCGGTCTCGTCGTCCCCGGCGGCCTTGTCCTCCTCCTCGGTCTCGACCGTGCGGCCCGTACGCTCGCCGTCCTCCCAGTAGCCGTCGTAGACCTCGCCGGTCGCGTAGCGCATGACGCCGTAGCCGTGGCGCTTGCCGTCGACGAATTCGCCCTCGTAAAAGTTGTAGGCGTCGCCGTTGGGGTACTTCGCGGTCCCCTTGCCGTGCATCAGGCCCTTGCGCCACGTGCCGGTGAACTCGAAGCCGTCATCGGCGATGGTGATGGAGCCGGTGCCGTGGCGCAGGCCGTCGCGGAATGCGCCGGTGTAGATCGTGCCGTTGGGATACTTCGCCGTCCCCTCGCCATGCTGGAGGCCATCGACCCAGTCGCCCTCGTATTCGTAGTTCGCCTGGGTGATCATCTTGCCGAAGCCGTGGTGGACGGTGTCCTTGAACTCGCCCTCGTAGATCACGCCGTTGGCGTATTCCGCGCGGCCCTTGCCCTCGATCCGGCCCTCGATCCACTGGCCGGCATACTCGCCGCCATCCTCGTAGACGATGGTGCCGAGGCCGTGAGGCGCGCCGTCGACGAACTCGCCGGTGTAGACCGACCCGTTCGGATACTTGGCGACGCCTTCGCCCTCGATCTGCCCGTCGACCCATTCGCCCTCGTACTCGTAGCCGTCGGGCAGGACGAAGCGGCCCTGACCGTGCTGCTTGCCGTTGACGAAGTCGCCCGTGTACTCGCCGCCGTCCTTGTAGGCGATGCGGCTCTGCTCGGGCGGGGTGCTTCCGTCCTGGGCCAGCGAGGCCGTCATCCCGGACAGGCCGAGGGCGGCGGTCGCGGCACCGATCAGCAGCAGATGTCTCATTCTCTCTCTCTCAGCATCAACCTGACGAAGACGCGCAGCCCGCGCCTCCAGGGTGAGCGCGATCCTACCGGATAGCGCCCGCGCAACGCAACGGCGAACAACGTACACGAAACTTCCGCGTTCCGCGTATGACGATGCGGCGCGGAACCCGCGCCATTGCCGCCCTGTCCCGGGGGCGATATCACCCCATCTCGTCAGGCGGAACCGCCGCACAGGAGGGAACTAACCCATGGATCGGATCAAAATTGCGGCGGCGCAGCTCGATGCCACCGTCGGCGACGTGGCGGGGAATGCGGCAAAGGCGCGCGACGCGCTGGCCGAGGCACGGGCGAGCGGGGCCGATCTGCTGGTTCTGCCGGAGATGTTCATCGGCGGCTACCAGCTCCAGGACCTGGTTCGCAAGCCGGCCTTCATCGAGACCTGCCGCCGCGAGGTCGAGGCGCTGGCAACCGGCACGGCGGACGGGCCGGCCGTGCTGATCGGCTGTCCGCTGCTGGAGGAGGGGCTGGTCTTCAACGCGGTCTACCTGCTGCGCGACGGCACGGTCGACACGGTGTTCCGCAAGCACGAGCTGCCCAATTACGGCGTGTTCGACGAGAAGCGGTTCTTCGTCCCCGGTCCCGCCCCCGGCCCCGTGACCATCGCCGGCGTCCGCATCGGCGTGGCCATCTGCGAGGATGCGTGGTTCCCGGACGTGGCCGAGACGCTGGTCGAGACGGGGGCCGAGATCATCGTCGTGCCGAACGGTTCGCCCTACGCCCGGAACAAGCACGACGTGCGCATGACCGTCATGGTCGCCCGGGTGGTCGAGACGGAACTGCCCCTCGTCTACCTCAACCTCGTCGGCGGGCAGGACGACCAGTGCTTCGACGGGGGCAGCTTCGTGCTGAACCCCGGCGGCGCGCTGGCGATGCAGGGACCGTTTTTCGAGGAGGCGATGCTCCACTGCGATTTCGAGAATGCCGGAGAAGGATGGCGCTGCGCGCGCGGCCCGCTCGAAACCGTGCCGGACGAGTGGGAGGCGGATTACCACGCGATGGTGCTGTCGCTGCGCGACTACGTGTCCAAGAACGGGTTCGAGCGGGTGGTGCTCGGCATGTCGGGCGGGGTCGATTCGGCGCTGGTGGCGACCATCGCCGCCGATGCGCTGGGACCGGAGAACGTGTGGTGCGTGATGCTGCCGTCGCGCTACACCTCCGACCATTCGCTGGAGGACGCGGCCGAATGCGCTAACCGCATCGGCGCGCCCTACGTCTCATTGCCCATCGGGCCGGGGGTGGAGGCGATCAACGGGTCTCTAGAGGATTTCTTCGAGGGCACCGAGCCGGGCGTCGCGGAGGAGAACATCCAGTCGCGCCTGCGCGGCCTCTACCTCATGGCGCTGTCGAACAAGTTCGGGCACCTGCTGCTGACCACCGGCAACAAGTCGGAGGTGGCGGTCGGCTACGCCACGCTCTACGGCGACATGTCGGGAGCGTACAACCCGCTCAAGGACCTCTACAAGACGCGCGTGTTCGAGACCTGCCGCTGGCGCAACGCGAACCACCGCGACTGGATGCGGGGCAATCCCGGCACGGTCATCCCCGCGCGCATCATCGACAAGCCCCCGTCGGCCGAGCTGCGCGCCGACCAGAAGGACGAGGATTCGCTGCCCCCCTACGAGGTGCTCGACGCCATCCTCTACCGCCTCATCGAGGGGGACGCGAAGATCGGCGACATCGTGCGCGCGGGCTACGAGACCGAGACGGTGGAGAAGGTCGCGACCCTGTTGCGCAACTCCGAGTTCAAGCGCTTCCAGTCCGCCCCGGGCACCAAGCTCAGCCCCCGCGCCTTCTGGCTGGAGCGGCGCTATCCGCTGACGAACAGGTTCCGGGACAGGCTGCACGCGAACGAGGGGTAGGGCGGCGGGGGCGATGGTCGCAGACTGCGAAAAATCATGCCGCGCAATCTTGCGCCGCCGCCCGGGATGGGCTAAGTGCTGCTCCACGCGCGTAGGGGTGTAGCTCAGTTGGTAGAGCGTCGGTCTCCAAAACCGAATGTCGTAGGTTCGAGTCCTATCGCCCCTGCCACGCGCGCCAGCATTTCAGGGAATCGATTCGCATGGCCAACCCGATCACGATGATCCGCAACGCGCCGCAGTTCATCCAGCAGGTGCGCGCCGAGGCGGCTAAGGTCACGTGGCCGACCCGCCAGGAGACGATCACGACGACCATCATGGTCTTCATCATGGTCACGCTCACGGCGATCTTCTTCCTGCTCGTCGATCAGGTGCTCAATTTCTTCATCGAGACGATCGTCGCCCTTGGGACCTGACTCTGGGGGCTTGATTTTTGTCGCCCGCACGGTAGAACCCGCCCATCAACTGAAATTTCGGCGCATGAGTGACGCGCTCGCCACCGCAGCGGAGCGGAGCGAGCGCCCCGACCCATGGCCGCAACACGGGTCGGTCATGGCACATCGCTGGTACATCGTTCACGCCTATTCGAACTTCGAGAAGAAGGTCGCCGACGCGATCCGCACCGAGGCCGAACGCACCGGCCTCACCGATTGCTTCGAGGAGATCCTCGTCCCCACCGAGCAGGTGATCGAGGTGCGCCGGGGCCGCAAGGTCGAGACCGAGCGCAAGAACTTCCCCGGCTACGTCCTGGTGAAGATGGACATGACCGACGCCGCCTATCATCTGGTGAAGGACACCAAGAGCGTTGTCGGCTTCCTCGGCGACAGCGGCAAGCCCCAGCCCGTTCCCCAGCGAGAGATCGACCGCATCATGGACACGGCGGAGGAATCCGGCGAGCGTCCGCGTCCGACCATCACCTACGAGATCGGCGAGAAGGTCAAGGTCACGGACGGCCCGTTCGAATCCTTCCTCGGCGAGGTGCAGGACGTGGACCACGAGAACGCGCGCCTCAAGGTCTCCGTCTCCATCTTCGGCCGCGAGACGCCGGTCGAACTGGAATATGCGCAGGTCGCCAAGCAGGGCTGACCGCCTGCGGGGCGGCTCAGGTCAGGAAGACGAAGGCCATCCAGATCGTGCCGCCCACGAAGGCGTAGCCG
>JAHDDY010000083.1:4030-14395 GCA_020629115.1 Paracoccaceae bacterium
TCAGGTCAGGAAGACGAAGGCCATCCAGATCGTGCCGCCCACGAAGGCGTAGCCGACCAGCGCGAACAGGCCGTCCTTGCCCAGAAGCGCCAGCCCGAACCCTGTGATCGCGGCCGCCGGCAGTCCGACCCCCCAAGGGATGAAGGACAGCGGCAGGAAGGCGAGCGCCAGAAGGGCGCAGCACAGGATGATGAAGCCCTGGGCGACGGGGCCGGAGGCGAAGTATTCGAGCCGCGCCTTGACGATGCCGTCGATGCGCTTGGCCCAGGGCTTCGCCCAGCCCACCGCCTTTTCGACCTTCGCGGTGTCGAGCGAGACCGCGCGCAGGCGCTTGGGCGCCCACAGGCCTCCCTGTGCAAAAACCGATTGCCCGATGGCGGTCAGGATGAACGCGCACAGCACGAGAGGCGCGCCCGGCAGCCCCCCGATGATGGGAATCATCGCCAGCGCGCCGAACAGCGCGAGGAGAACGCCGAGCGAACGGTTCTTGAAGGCATCTAGCATGCCGCCGACGGTCACCGTTTCCTCCCCGTGGGCGGCGGTGGACAGATCGTTCAGAATGCCTTCCAGCGAGTCGGCCATCCGTCCATTCCTTCCGAATCATTCCCCTGCGAACGCGGCCATCCGCCACATCGTTCCCCGTGAAAGCCGGATTTAGCCTTTTTTACATGAACTCATGAGACCCTTGGTTTTGAAAGTCGCACCGGGACGGAGGACGCGCCATGATGGGGGAGACGCTGCGCCAAGCCTGCGAGATGGTCGACCTGCTGGCCATGCCGGCCTTCGTCCTGTCCTGCGACGACGACGGCACGATCCGCTTCGAACGGCTGAACGCCACCCATGTCGGCCTCGTGGGCCTGACCACGGAAGCCGTACGGGGCAAGACGCCGCACGAATGCTTCCCTGCCCGCACCGCCGATACCGTCCTCAAGAACTACGATACCTGCCGCCGCACCGCCGCGCGCTACGAATACGAGGAGCTGCTGGACCTGGGCGGCAAGGAGAAGTGGTGGCACACGACCTTGTCGCCCATCTTCGGCGAGGAGGGCAAGGTCGTCGGCGTGATGGGCGTAGCCCTCGACATCACCGAGCGCAAGGCGCGCGACTTCCGCCGGGCCGAGTCCGAAAGCTCGCTGCGCAAGCTCAACGAGGAGATCGCGCTCTTCACCTCGATGACCGCCCACGACGTGCGCGGCCCCCTCAACAAGATCGCCTCCCTGTCGGACCTGACCCTCGACGGCTTTGCCGATCTGGGGGACAACAAGCGCGACATGATCGAGACGATGAAGCGGATCGCCAGCGGGTCGCTCAAGCATATCGACGGCATCCTCAGCTATGCAGCCGCCCTGCGCCTCGGCACGGTGGAGGTCGCCACCATCGACTTCGAGCACCTGTGCCGCGACATCGCCGCCGTGGTGGACCCGGAGGCGAAGCTCGACATCGTCTCGCCGGATATGACCCTCGATGCGGATGCGGTGGTCCTTCAGATCATCCTGCGCAACCTCGTCGAGAACGCCGCCCGCCATGCCCGGGGACGGATGGAGATCGCGGTCGATGAAGCGCAGGAGGGGCGGCTGACGTTCTCCGTGGCCGATGACGGCTACGGCTTCGACGGGGGAGCGAAAGCCTTCGCGGAGAAGATCCGCCTGCGCCGGATCGGAAAGGGCAACCGCGGCTTCGGCCTCGCCGCCGTCGCGCATCTCGTGGAAAGCCGGGGCGGGTCGATCTGGATGGATGCGCCGCTGTTCGAGCGCGGCACGACCATCAGCTTCGATCTGCCGGGCCGAATCGTCTGGCACGCCGCACTCTCGGCCTGACGGGGCTTCCTGACGGGAGCCTTGCGTCTTATATAGACCCCATGAACCCGTTGCAGAAAGCCCTCGCCGCCATCGGCGGCATCGGCGTGCTGGCCATCGCGCTGTGGCTCGGCACGATCATCTTCGTCGCGTTGCTCGTCGCTGCGCCCTTCCTCTATCTCTACGGTCGCTGGAAGCTGGGGAAGATGAAGAAGGAGTTCGAGGCCCGGAACCCCGAGCTCGCGCGACAGCTTCGCGAGGGGCAGGCCATGCGGCCGGGCGGCGCGATCGACGCGGACTACGTGGTGGTCGAGGTCGAGGAACCGCTTGACGAGACGCGCCGCCCGAAGCCATAAGGTGTGCATGACCACCGCATTCGCCCTCATCGGCTGCTGCATTACCCGCTGACATAGCGTCTGCGGCTCGGTTTCATTCGTCCCTTCCAGAATGCCAAGCGTCGCCGCAGCGCCTGACCCGCGTCTGGAGACGAGCCATGGCCATCACGCTGTACAACACCCGCACGCGCCGCAAGGAGGCGCTCGCGCCCATCGACCCGACCGATGTGCGGATGTATGTCTGCGGCCCGACCGTCTACGACCGCGCCCATATCGGCAATGCGCGGCCCGTGGTGGTGTTCGACGTGCTCTACCGCCTGCTGCGCCACGAATACGGCGAGGCGAATGTCCGCTACGCGCGGAACTTCACCGACGTGGACGACAAGATCAACGCCAAGGCCGCCGAGACGGGCCGCTCGATCCGGGAGATCACGGACGAGACGATCCGCTGGTACCACGAGGACATGGACGCCCTCGGCGCCCTGCGCCCGACCCACGAGCCGCGCGCGACCGAGCATATCGCGCAGATGGTGGCGATGATCGCGGACCTGATCGCGAAGGGACATGCCTACGAGGCCCAAGGGCATGTCCTGTTCGCCGTCGCGACCGACCCCGACTACGGCACCCTCTCGCGCCGGTCGGTGGACGAGATGCGGGCTGGCGCCCGGGTCGAGGTCGCGCCCTACAAGCGCGACCCGATGGATTTCGTGCTGTGGAAACCGTCGGACGCGGCGCAGCCGGGCTGGGACAGCCCCTGGGGCCGGGGCCGTCCGGGCTGGCATATCGAATGCTCGGCCATGGCGGGCGAACTGTTCGGGGACCGCTTCGACATCCACGGCGGCGGCATCGACCTCGCCTTCCCGCACCACGAGAACGAATGCGCGCAGAGCCGCTGTGCAGGGCACGATTTCGCGAATGTCTGGATGCACAACGGCTATCTGATGGTGGAGGGGGAGAAGATGTCCAAGTCCCTGGGCAACTTCTTCACCGTCGCGGACCTGCGCGCGAAGGGCGTGCCGGGGGAGGTGATGCGCTTCGCGATGCTGATGACGCATTATCGCTCGCCCATCGACTGGACGGAGAAGATGCTGGGCGAGGCGGAAAAGACCCTGCGCAAGTGGCGCGCGATGACGGCGGATGTTTTGCCCGGCCCCGTGCCCGCACCCGTGATCGACGCTATATCCGACGACCTCAACGTCCCCCGCGCCATCGCGGCGTTGCACGGGGCGGCGAATGACGGCGACGCCGCAGGTCTCAAGGCCGGCGCGATGCTGCTCGGCCTGTTGGGCAACGACCTCGGCGGCTGGGATGCGGAACCGACTGTCGATGCCGATACCGCCACCCGCATCGAGGCCGTCATCGCCGACCGCGCCACCGCACGGGCCGCAAAGGACTACGCCCGCTGCGACGCCATCCGCGAGATGCTCAATGCGGCGGGGGTGACGGTGAAGGATACGCCGCAAGGGCCGCGATGGTCGCTGGAACCGGACTTCGACGCCTCGAAACTCGTCGAGACCTCCGATGCCTGATCCCGGCTTTCGCACCACCGCCCAAGTCGCCCGCGAGCGGGCCATCCGCGACGAGCTGACCGTCGAGCGGCTCAAGCGGGCGTTGGAGGCCTGCATCGCCGCCGAGGGGTTCGAGCGGCGGGGGCGCGTGGGGCAGTATTGTACGCAGATCGGCATGGGCGTGCGAATTACCGGGGGCGCGGGGGTCGAGTTCGACGCCCCGAATGCCCGGGACCTCGCCGACGCCATCGCGCGCACCCCCATGCCGGACACGCTCCGCCGATACCACGAGTAGACCCATGACCCCCCCCAAGGACCGCCTGTATCTCTTCGACACGACCCTGCGCGACGGACAGCAGACCCAGGGCGTCGACTTCTCCGCCGCCGACAAGCACCGCCTCGCCCACGCGCTCGACGATCTCGGCATCGACTATATCGAGGGCGGCTGGCCCGGGGCGAACCCCGTCGATACCGAGGTCTTCGCCCATCCGCCGAAGGTCAGGCACGCCAGGTTCCTCGCCTTCGGCATGACCAAGCGCGCGGGCCGCTCGGCCCAGAACGACGAGACGCTTGCGGGCGTGCTGAACGCGGGCACGAAGACGGTGTGCCTCGTCGGCAAGGCGCATATCTTCCATGTCGAGACCGCCCTGCGCATCACGCGTGAGGAGAATCTCGACAACATCCGCGCCTCCATCGCCCATTGCGTCGAGCAGGGGCGCGAGGCGATTCTCGATGCGGAGCATTTCTTCGATGGCTACAAGGCCGACCCCGATTACGCGCTCGCCTGCCTCGGCGCGGCGCTGGAGGCGGGGGCGCGCTGGGCCGTCCTGTGCGACACGAACGGCGGCACCCTGCCGGTGGAGGTGCACGCGATGACGGCGGCGGCCTGCGCCCGTTTCGGCGGCGGGCGCATCGGCATCCACACCCACGATGACACGGGCAACGCCGTGGCGAACACGCTGGCGGCGGTCGATGCGGGCGCACGGCAGGTGCAGGGCACGCTGAACGGGCTGGGCGAGCGCTGCGGCAACGCGAACCTCGTCACGCTCATCCCCACGCTGCTGCTCAAGTCCCCCTATGCGGAGACGCTGGAAACCGGCGTGACGCGCGAGAAGCTGACGCATCTGCCGCGCGTGTCGCTGCTGCTGGACGAGATCCTCAACCGCCCGCCGAACCCGCATGCGCCCTATGTCGGCGCGGCGGCCTTCTCGCATAAGGCGGGATTGCACGCCTCGGCCATCATGCGCGACCCGACGACCTACGAGCACG
Organism: Paracoccaceae bacterium; assembly: GCA_020629115.1. GTDB lineage: Bacteria > Pseudomonadota > Alphaproteobacteria > Rhodobacterales > Rhodobacteraceae > JAHDDY01. Next base: position 8,939 of record JAHDDY010000083.1, read on the forward strand.
TCCCGCCCGAGGCGGTGGGCAACGCGCGCGTCATTCCCATGTCGAACCAGGCGGGACGCTCGAACCTGCTCAAGCATCTGTCCGAAGCCGGTATCGAGGCGCAGGCGGACGACCCCCGCCTTGTCCGTCTGCTCGGCGAGGTAAAGCGGCTGGAAGAGCGCGGTTTCGCCTATGACAGCGCGGAGGCGAGCTTCGTCCTGCTGGCGCGGGCCTTTCTGGGCCAGATGCCCGACTACTTCACCGTCGAACGCTATCGCGTTACCGTCGAGCGCCGCTTCAACGCGAAGGGCGAGGAGGTCACGGCATCCGAGGCGGTGGTCAAGGTGCGCGTGGACGGGGAGACCTTCATCTCCGCGTCCGAGAGCCTCGACCCCGTCGATCAGCAGGATCGCGGCCCCGTCAACGCGCTGAGCCGGGCCTTGCAGAAGGATCTGGGCAAGTACCAGAGCTATACGGAGGATCTGGAGCTTGTCGATTTCAAGGTGCGGATAATCGGTACCGGCACCGAGGCCGTCACCCGCGTCCTGATCGTCAGCGCCGATGCGGAGGGGGCGCAGTGGTCGACCGTCGGCGTCGGCGCGAACATCGTCGATGCGTCGTTCCAGGCGCTGGAGGATGCCATCCTCTACAAGCTCGTCCGCGAGGAGGCCCCGGTGGCCGACCGGATCGCCGCCGAATGAGCGACGCGCTCTCCCCCTGCGGCGAGATGGTGCGCAAGGGCGACCCCGTGCGCTTCCGCACCGCGCTCTTCGCGCCGCACGAGGCGCGGGAGGCCCTGTTCGCGCTCTACGCCTTCAACCTGGAGATCGCGAAGATCGCGCCGATGGTCTCGGAGCCGATGATCGGGGAAATCCGGCTGCAATGGTGGCGGGACAGCCTCGACACGATCTTCGGCGGCGGAGCCGTGCGGCGGCATGAGGTGGTCGAGCCGCTGTGCGATGCGGTGCGGGGGGCGGCACTGCCCCGTGCGCCCTTCGACGTGCTGATCGACGCCCGGGCGCGTGACCTCGACCCGGGCTTCCCGGCGGATGGAGCGTCGCTGACCGCCTACCTGCGCGAGACCGCCGGGTCGCTGACGGTACTGGCCATGCGGAGCCTGGGCGGGGAAGCCGATGCTGCGGCGCTGGATGCCGGACAGGGCATCGGCGCCGCCCGCTATCTGGCGGCCCTGCCGATGCTGCCCGGCAGGCCGCTGCCGGGGGATATCGACTGGGGGGCCGTGCGGCGGGGCGAGCCGGATGCCGCGTTCGCCGCGACGGTGCGCGCCATGGCCTGGGAGGGCAGGGTGGCCATCGCACGCGCACGGGCGGCGCGGCGGAACGTGCCCCGCGCCGCCGCGCCCGCGTTTCTCGAAGCGCCCATCGCCGACCGCGCGCTTGCGGCGATGGTCGGGTCCCCCGCCACGCTCGCGGACATGGCGGGGGGAGAGGCGTCGCCCTTCAGGGCGAACCTGTCCGCGCTCTGGCGCGGGACGACAGGGCGCTGGTGACGGGCGTCACGAGGCGTAGCGCGGCTCCGGCTCGTCATGCGTCCCGGCGGTGATGAGGCTCCAGACGAGGGCGATGAAGCTGATCGGCGCGCCGACGATCCACAGGATGCCGGTCAGGGTCAGCAGCATGCCGAATCCGTAGAGCAGAAGCTGGGCGATGCCGGTGCCGATATAGCCCAGCAGCATCGAGCCGATGCCGGGAACGAGGAAGTTGACGATGAGGGCGACGATCTTCATGGGTCAATCCTTTCGGTCGTTCCGGTTAGAACGGTGAAAGGACGACGGAGTTCCCTCGTTTCCGGCGCGATGACGGATCATATCGAAACAAAGGATGCGGATCGTTTCAGAATATCGGTGAGAAGTGGCGAGTTGCGATACAGCACGATCGGTCGCTGCCTCAGCGGCGGCGCAGGGCCAGCACCCAGGCCTTGAGGTCCTGCCCCGGCATGTGGTCGCCGTATTCGCGGAACAGAAGCTCGGCCGCGCCGGTATCGAGCAGCTCGTGCACCCGCCCCTCGTAGCCGCCATCCGCGATCGCATGGTCGTTGAGCGAGAAGACGAAGACGCCGCCGGGGGCGAGCCGGGCGAGCACCGCGTCCATGACGTTCGGCGGGGCGTGGGCCGGGTTGAGCACCCCCGCGGCCACCGCCGCCCCGTAGCGCGCATTGGCCGGCAGCGCGCCCATGTCGCCGTGCCACAGGGTCCGGTAGAGACCCTTCGCCCGGGCGACCGCCAGCATCTCCGCCGAGAAATCCATGCCGTCGAGCGCCGCGTAGCCCGCCGCCCGCAAGGCCTCGCCGCTCAGTCCCGTGCCGCATCCGATATCGAGCACCGCCGTCTCGCCCGGCACCCCGGCACTGCGCAGCGCCTCGGCGCAGCGGGCGGGGGTGCAGTACCCGTTCTCCCGCATCGCCGCCTCGTAGCGGTCGGCGAAGCGGGCGTAGTGGGCTGCAGTCTGCTCCTGTTCGGTCAGTCCGTAGATGCCCTCGAAGAAATCCTCGTCGGTCGCCACGGTCTCACTCTCTCGCGAAGTCGACGAAGGTATCCATCCCCGATACCCACCAGTCGAACCAGTTGTCGAGGTTCCGGTAGGTGACGCCGCCGTCGAGATTCACGTTCATCTCGACGATCGAATCCCCTTCCTCGTCCTGATACGCCTTGGGCCAGCGCTTGATGGCGTTCCACTCGTTGATCCGTTCGAGCGGTACGTCCATGTCGGCCCACCCGGCCCAGAAGGTGAGCGAATCGCAATCGGCGTTATCGGTGCAACCGTAGAAGTAGATGACGTAGCGATGGCCCTCGGCGCGGCCCGTGATCTGCGGATCGCCGGAGCCGTCCTCGCCCATCTGGGCGGAGCCGTAGCCGGTGGCGACGTCAAGTACGACCCCCGGATCGGTAGCGTCGACGATGACCTGGGCGGTAGCGGTCTGGTCCCAAGACAGCAGCAGCGGAAGCAGGGCGGCGAACAGATGGCGTCTCATGGGCGAGCCTCGGGCGTGAATGGGCTGTATCGCCATTCAGGCGCATAATCGCGCGCGCCGCAACCCCCTCGCGATTCAGGCCGCCGCCGCCTCGCCGCCCTCCACGAGGGAGACGATATCGGCCATGATCTTCGTCAGCTCGAAATCCTTCGGCGTGTAGACCCGCGCGACCCCCGCGGCGCGCAGGGCCGCGGCGTCCGTGTCGGGGATGATGCCCCCCGCGATGACGGGGATGTCGCCCAGCCCCTCGCGGCGCATCAGCGCCACCACCTCCGTCACCAGCGGCATGTGCGAGCCGGACAGGATCGACAGGCCGACGACGTGGACGCCTTCCTCCAGCGCGGTGTTGACGATCTGCGCCGGGGTGAGGCGGATGCCCTCGTAGACGACCTCCATGCCGCAATCCCTCGCCCGCACCGCGATCTGCTCCGCGCCGTTGGAATGGCCGTCGAGGCCCGGCTTGCCGACGAGGAACTTCATGCGCCGGCCCGTATTCGCCGCGAAGCGCTCGACCCCGGCGCGGACGGCCCGCATCGCCGCCTCGTCGGTCGTCGTGACCTGCGCCGAGGCGCTGACGCCAGTGGGCGCGCGGTACTCGCCGAAGACCTCGCGCATCACCGCGCCCCATTCGCCCGTCGTCACCCCCGCCTTGGCCGCCGCGATGGAGGCGGGCATGACGTTGCGCCCCTCGACCGCCGCCGCGCGCAGGTCGGCCAGCGGCGCGGACACGTCGCCCCGCTGCGCGCGCCATGCCGTCAGCCGCTCGACCTGCTCGGCCTCGACCGCCGGGTCCACGACGAGGATGCCGCCATCCCCCGCCGTGAGCGGCGATTCGGCGGTCTCGGTGAAGCGGTTCACGCCGATCACCGTTTGCGCGCCGCTCTCGATCCCGGCGATCCGGGCGGAATTGGCCTCGACGAGCTGGCGCTTCATGTAGTCGATGGCGGCCATGGCCCCGCCCATCTCGTCGATGCGGGCCAGCTCGTCCCGCGCGCCCTCCTTCAGCGCCGCGACCTTGCGCTCGACCGCCGGATTACCGTCGAACAGGTCGTCGTATTCCAGCAGGTCCGTCTCGAAGGCCAGCACCTGCTGCATCCGCAGGCTCCACTGCTGGTCCCAGGGCCGGGGCAGGCCCAGCGCCTCGTTCCAGGCCGGAAGCTGCACGGCGCGGGCGCGGGCGTTCTTCGACAGGGTGACGGCTAGCATCTCCAGCAGGATGCGGTAGGGATTGTTCTCCGGCTGCTGCTCCGTCAGGCCGAGGCTGTTGACCTGCACACCGTAGCGGAAGCGCCTCTGCTTCGGGTCGGTGACGCCGTAGCGCGTCTCGCAGATCTCGTCCCACAGGTCCACGAACGCGCGCATCTTGCACATCTCGGTCACGAAGCGGATGCCCGCGTTCACGAAGAAGCTGATCCGCGCGACGATGCCGGGGAAGTCCGCCTCGGCCACGTCGTCCCGCGCGCGCATCCCGTCGAGCACGGCGGTCGCGGTGGCCAGCGCATAGGCCAGCTCCTGCTCCGGCGTCGCGCCCGCCTCCTGGAGATGGTACGAGCACACGTTCATCGGGTTCCATTTCGGCACCGCGCGATAGGTGTAGGCGGCGACGTCGGTAATGAGGCGCAGGGACGGTTCGGGCGGGAAGACGTAGGTGCCGCGCGAGAGGTATTCCTTGATGATGTCGTTCTGCACGGTCCCTTGCAGCTTGGTCACGTCCGCGCCCTGCTCCTCGGCCACGGCGACGTAGAGCGCCAGCAGCCATGCGGCGGTGGCGTTGATGGTCATGGAGGTGTTCATCTGTTCCAGCGGGATGCCGTCGAACAGGGTCCGCATGTCGCCGATATGGCTGACCGGCACGCCGACCTTGCCCACCTCGCCCCGCGCGAGCACGTGGTCGCTGTCGTAGCCGGTCTGCGTCGGAAGGTCGAAGGCGACGGACAGGCCCGTCTGCCCCTTGGCCAGGTTCGTCTTGTAGAGCGCGTTCGAGGCGGCGGCGGTGGAATGGCCGGCATAGGTGCGCATGAGCCATGGACGGGGGGCGGAAGGTTTTTTCGTATCGGTCATAGGGGCGCTCACGCAATAATATTTCGCACATTTTGCAGCGCAGCGAAAGCGGATGCAAGGGAAACCGTGCTTGCACCCTTGGCGATCCGGCGCGATATCGGTTTCAGGAGGACAGATCATGCAACCGCTCGCCCGTGTCGACCTTGTGCCGATGACGAACGACGCGTTCGAGGCGTGGGCCTTGGAGCGCGAATGGCGCTGGGAGCTGATCGGTGGCGTCCCGGTTCAAATGCAGGCCGAGGGTACGGCGCATTCTCGGACGGCCAACCGTATCGTGAATCTCCTGCGCGCCACGATGGACGGCCACCCCTGCACCCCCGACGAGCGCATCGACGTGATCTGCGGCGAGGGGGAGATTCGTAATCCCGACGTGCTGATCGACTGTGACCCGCGCGCCGCGACGACGAACCATTCGCGTGCCTATCG
>JAHDDY010000083.1:14495-16397 GCA_020629115.1 Paracoccaceae bacterium
TGGCCGTGGACGACCTGCTCATACCTTCGGAGAGCGCCGCGCGGTGATGCGCCCCTGCTGCACCCGCGCGACCGCCACGCCGCTGACGACGATGACGGCCATGCCGGCGATGGAGACGGTGTCGGGGAGGGTGCCGAACAGGGCGAAGCCGATGCCTACGGCCGCGACGATCTCCGCATAGCTGAACGGGGCCAGGTCGGCGGCCGGGCTGCGCGCGAAGGCGTAGGCGATGAGCGTCTGGCCCGAGGCGGCGGTCAGGACCATCGCCCCCAGAAGCGCCCCCTGCCGCCCGTCCACCCCGCCCTCGGGCCATGCGGCGAGCGGCGTCAGGAGAAGGGCGGCGACGCACGCGCCCCAGAAGGAGGTCAGCATCGGGTCGACCGATCCGCCGAGCCGCCGGTTGAAGATCATCTGCGCCGCGACGAAAGCCCCTGCCGACAGCGCGAAGGGTGTCCCTGCCGCGCCCATCCCGTCCAGCCCCGGACGCGCCACCATCAGCACGCCGAGAAACCCGCCCGCCACGCCGAGGAAGGTCGACAGGCGCGGCGGCTCGTCCAGGAAGACGGGCGCGAACAGGGTGATGAGGAACGGGTAGACGTAGAGCAGCGTGATCGCCTCGGCGAAGTCCAGCGTCCGGGTCGCGAGGACGAAGCAGGTGGTGCTCGACGCGACGGTCAGGCCGCGCAGCACCTGCGCCAGCGGCATCGCCGGGCGCAGCATCGGCCCGCCCTTGCCCCGCCAGAGCAGCAGCGGGACCATCACCGCCGCGAAGCCGGTGAACCGGACCCAAGCGATGAGCGAGGTCGGCAGCGTCTCGGCCAGTCCCTTCATCGCCGCTCCGGACAGCGCGGCGAGCAGCAGGCCGGCGAGCAGGGCGGGCAGGCCGGGGGTCATGGGAGGCCGGGCCGTGCGCTCACCGCGCCGCCATGCGGATGGCCCCGTCGAGGCGGATGACCTCGCCGTTCAGCATCGCGTTGCGGGCGATGTGCTGGACCAGCATGGCGAATTCGTCTGGGTCGCCCAGGCGGGATGGAAAGGGCACCGAGCCGCCGAGCGAGTCCTGCACCTCCTGCGGCAGATCCTCCAGCATGGGCGTGCGGAACAGGCCGGGCGCGATGGCGACGACGCGCACGCCGTCGCGCGACAGATCCCGCGCCATGGGCAGGGTCATCGCGGCGACGCCCCCCTTCGAGGCGGCATAGGCGATCTGCCCGATCTGGCCCTCGTAGGCGGCGACGGAGGCGGTGTTGACGATGACGCCGCGTTCGCTGTCCCCATGGACGCCCCCGGCCACCGGCTCGGCGGCGACCATGCCCTCGGCGGCGATGCTGGCGACGTGGAACGCGCCGGTGAGGTTGATGGCGATGGTCTTCGCGAAGAGGGCGGGGTCGTGGGCAATGCCCTTGCCCACCGTCTTCGCCCCCGGCGCGATGCCCGCGCAGGTGACGGCGAGGCGGGCGGTGCCGTGGGTCTCGCGCGCCGCCTCGATGGCCGCGCGGACGGAACCCGCGTCGGTCACGTCCGCCTCCAGGAACAGCGCGCCCGTCTCCCCGGCCACCTTCGCGCCCCGTTCCGCGTCGCGGTCGAGGAGGGCGGCGGGGCATCCGGCCTTGCGCATCCGCCTGACCACCGCCTCCCCCAGGCCGGAGGCACCGCCGGAGACGAGGACGGGGGTATCGGCGGAGAGCTTCATGGCGCGCCTTTCCTTTTTTGGTGTCGTATGAGCCGGTCATGGTCGGACTTGTTCCGACCATCCATTTCCCGGCTTGAACAGTCGCAAGGTTGGAGAGTTGGACCCTCGGGTCAAGCCCGAGAGTAACAGTATCCTGATCGGCAGTTCTGGCCTTCTATAGTGAAACGCGATCAAGTCGGGTCAGGAATTGCGCCAAGACGTGCGCATTT
>JAHDDY010000084.1:0-13158 GCA_020629115.1 Paracoccaceae bacterium
TCAATGGGTCCTGAGCCTAGGGCTTCAGCACGATCTTCGCCGCCCGAACGGTTCGCGCATCGAGGTCGCGGAACGCCTGCGCCCCGTCCTCCAGCGCCCGCTCCTCGATCCACGAGAAATCGCCGAAGCGTCCGTCGAAGATGGCCTGCGCCGTCGCGCGGAAATCGTCGTTCGTGTAGGTGTAGGTGCCGAAGAAGGTGATCTCCTGCAGGGTCATGCGCCGCGTATCCAGCCCCGCCTCGCCCCCGGCCAGGCCGATATGCGCGATGACCCCGCCGGGTGCCGCGAGCCGCGACGCATCGGCCCGGCTCGCCGCCGATCCGTAGGCATCGACCACCAGCGGGGCCGATCCGTCCTCCGGTGTGTCGTCGTCGCCACCGTAGATGCGGAACGGCCCGGCCTCGGCCAGCATCTCGCGCCGCGCCGCGTTCGGCTCGGCGATCCAGATGTCCGACATGCCGTAGACCCGCGCGGCCAGCGCCGTGCCCAGCCCGATGGCCCCGCCGCCCAGCACGACGAGCCTCGCATCCGCCAGCGGCCGCACGAGGCTCTGCGCCGCCAGCCGCAGCGCGTGCCACCCGCAGGCGAGCGGCTCGGCCAGTGCGGCATGCGCCATCGGGGTGCCGTCGGGCACGGGGACGAGATTGTCGGCCGGGATGGCCACCCGCTGCGCGAAGGCCCCCTCGCGTGGCGGGATCGACAGGAGCGAGCGATGCGGGCACAGGTTCTCGCGCCGCTCGACGCAATAGGGGCAGGTGCCGCAGGTCACCATCGGATTGATCGTCACCCGCCGGCCCTCCAGCGCTCCGGCGACGACCGTTCCGGCGGCCTCGTGGCCGAGGATGAGCGGCGGCGTCCGGCGTGGGTCGGTGCCGTGATAGGCGTGCTGGTCCGAGCCGCAGATGCCGACCGCCTCGATCTCGACCACGGATTCGCCCGCCGCCGGAATGGGGTCTGGCATCTCGGCCATTTCGAGGGAGTTCGGGCCGGTATAGACGAGCGCGCGCATGGCGGGGCCTTTCGGGATGGGCTGCGGACAGGGTGCCCTTGTGGCCCGTCCGGCGGGCGGGGGCAAGGGAACGCAACAGGAATAAACCGCATCGCAAGACGGATGCGCTACCGTCGGGCGCATGATCGACCCATTCCACATCCTCGCCGGCATCGTGCTTCTCGCGGTCCTCGCGCTGCCCCTGCGTTGGCCGCGACGGCGGGATGACGCACCCGCGCGGCGAGGGGCGGGGCGCTACGTCTACGTCATCGCGCGGCTCGACCGGCGGGGCAGGGCGGTCGGCCCGACCAAGATCGGCATCGCCAAGGACCCGGAAAGGCGGCTGCGCACCTTCCAGACCGCCAACCCCCTGCCGCTCACGCTCTACCGCACCTTCCGCGTGGCGCGGGCCAGCGCGCTGGAGGCGGATGTCCATCGTCGGCTCGGACCCCTGCGGCTCAAGGGCGAATGGTTCGCCCTCTCGCCCGAGCGCGCGGTGAGTGCGGTTCACATGGTGCTCGACCGTCCCCGCCCGGGCCTGCGCCCGGCGTGGCATCGGCTGGTCCTGCGCCTCGCGCTGCGCCGAAGCGCAGCGCGCTGAAATCGAGGGGTTCCGGCTTCCCTTGCCCCCGTCCACGCCCTATCGTCCCGGCGGGGAGACACGGGAGGGGGAAGCCGCATGGCCCGCGAGGATTTCGACGTATTCGAGAAGAACCCGGCGAACTACGTGCCGCTGACGCCGCTCTCGTTCCTGCGCCGGACGGCGGAGGTGCACGGCGAACATTGCGCGGTCATCCACGGGGCGCGGCGCTACACCTGGACCGAGACCTACGGGCGCTGCGTCCGCCTCGCCTCCGCTCTCTCGCGACGGGGCATCGGGCGGGGCGATGTCGTCTCGTTCCTGTGCCCCAACACGCCCGAGATGATCGAGGCGCATTTCGCGGTGAACATGGCGGGCGGGGTGCTGAACACGATCAACACCCGGCTCGACGCCGATACCGTCGCCTACATCCTCGATCATTCCGAATGCCGCATCGTCTTCTGCGACACGCAGTTCTCCCCGGTGATGAAGGAGGCCCTCGCCATCCTCGGCGACAGGGCGCCCGAGGTCGTCGATATCGTGGACGAGGCCGCCGAGCTGAAACCGGGGGAGGGAGGCGGCCCGCAGGGCGAGCGGCTGGGGACGGCGACCCATGCGGACCTGCTGGCCGAGGGCGACCCGGCCTTCGACTGGGCGATGCCCGCCGACGAATGGGACGCGATGGCCATCAACTACACGTCCGGCACGACCGGGCGGCCGAAGGGCGTCGTCTACCACCACCGGGGGGCCTATCTCATGGCGGTCGGCACGGTCATGGGCTGGCCGTTGCCCAAGCATCCGACCTACGTCTACATCGTGCCGCTCTTCCACTGCAACGGCTGGGGTCATGCCTGGGCGATGGCCGCGCAGGCGGGGACGATGGTCTGCACCCGCGCGGTGACGGCGAAGGCGATCTACGATGCCGCCGCCGACCACGGCGCGGCCTATTTCGGCGGCGCGCCCATCGTGCTCCAGATGCTCATCAACGCCAAGCCCGAGGACCGGCGCGACTTCGACCATACCATCAACGCCTTCACCGCCGGCGCCCCCCCGCCCCCGGCGGTCCTGGCGAAGATGGAGGAGCTGGGCATCGACGTGCAGCACGTCTACGGCCTGACAGAAACCTACGGGCACGTGACGCAATGCGACTGGAAGGCCGAATGGAGCGGCCTGCCCGCCGAGGAACGGGCGGAGATCAAAGGGCGGCAGGGGCCGCGCATGGCGATGTTCGAGGGGGCGACAGCGGTCGACCGGGAAACGGGTACCCCAGTCGCCCATGACGGCGCGGTCTCGGGCGAGATCATGCTGCGCGGGAACACGGTGATGAAAGGGTACTTCAAGAACCCGGAAGCGACCGAGGAGGCATTCCGCGGCGGGTGGTTCCATTCCGGGGACGCGGCGGCGGTCTATCCGGGCGGCTACCTGAAGATCCGCGACCGGCTCAAGGACGTCATCATCTCGGGCGGCGAGAACGTGAGTTCGGTCGAGGTCGAGGCGGTGCTCTACAAGTATCCCGGCGTCGTCGCGGCGGGCGTCGTGGCCCGGCCCGACGATACGTGGGGCGAGACCCCATGCGCCTTCGTCGAGATGGCCGAGGGCGCGAGCGCAACCGAAGCGGAGATCATCGCCTTCTGCCGCCAGCACCTCGCCGGGTTCAAGACGCCGAAGACGGTGATCTTCGAGGAACTGCCGAAGACCTCGACGGGAAAGATCCAGAAGTTCATGCTGCGGGAGAAGGCGCGGGCGTTGTGATGCCGATATAGGCAGAAGGCGGTCATCTCGCGCGGCCCCGGATGCGCTGCAACACGCAATGTTGCTGCGCCGGTCCGGGGCCTGTCGGGGCAATGCGCTCAACCCGTAGAAACCCCGGATGTCTTCGACTACGCCGAGTCGAATCTCGGCTTGTCCGGCTTTCGGTTCCCGTCCCATCTCTCGCGCCTGATCGACGCCTGCGGCGGTTTCGGCTCGGGCGGGGGGGACATGTCCTCGTAGAGGGCCTGCGCCTCGGGGGCCGGGCCGCGCCGCGTACCCAGCGCGATGATCTTCACGATGCGGATGCGGTCTTGCAGGCGGAAGGTGAGCACGTTGCCCGGGCGCACCGTCTTGCCCGGCTTCGTGAACCGCTCGCCGTCGATGCGCAGCCTGCCATCCGAGACCAGCCTGGCGGCTAGCCCGCGCGATTTCAGGAACCGCGCGTGCCAGAGCCATTTGTCCACGCGGAGCGCGTCCTGACCCTCCGATGCGTCGCTCACGGATGCATCACTTGCCATCCTTGAGCTGCTGCAGGATGGCGAAGGGCGAATCGGGATCGACGGGGCGGTTCGAGCGAGACGGGGCGGCGGAATGCTCGCGCTTGGGCGGCGGCCCGCCCTTGTCGTCGCGGCGACCCTTGCCGGGCTTGCCGCGCGGCTTTCCGCCCTCTTTGCGGTTGCCGCCCCCCTCCTGGCCGCGACCCTCGGGCTTGCCGCGCTTGCGCTCGCCGTCCGGACGGCCCTGGCGGCGCTCCCCGTCGCGGTTTCCGTCCCGGCGGGGCGCGTCGCCGCGCTGGCGGCGGCCTTTCGGCAAGATGCGGAAGGTGTAGAAGGTCTCCATCTCGCCGGTCCCGGCATCGGCCATGGCCACCTCGACGCTCCTGCCCTCGGCTTCCTTCGGCACGGAGGAGGGCTGCGTCATGGCCGCCATCGGCTCGTCCGCATCGTCGGTGAGCGGGGCCGGCTCGCCCGCCGCGACGGGGCGCTCGGGGGCGTGGTCCACGTCCGTCGCCCCCTGCTCGACCGCCTCGATGGCCGCGATATCGGCCTCGGCATAGGCGGTCGCGGCGGGGGCCTCGTCCAGCGCCTCGCCGGGATTCCGGCGCGAGATCACCTCGTCCACGGGGCGCGGTTCGTCATCCTCCTCGCCGATGACAATGCCGGTCTCGGTTCGCTCGGCGATGGGATCGACCGACTCCGCCGCCGCGATCCTCTCGTCCGCCGGCTCGGGCGCGGGGTCCGCCGCCACAGGCTCCGCGGCCGGTTCCTCGGTTCCGGACACGAACGCCTCGGTCGTCGCATCGTCCACCACCGGCTCGGGCACGGGACGTTCGGGCGCGGCGTCCACGTCCGTCAGGCCCCGCTCCACCGCCTCGATGGCGGCGAGGTCCGCTTCGGCATGGGCCGTCGCGGCGGGGGCGTCCTCCAGCGCATCGGCGGGATTGTCGAGCGAGACCACGGCATCCACCGGCGCGGGCGTTTCCGCCTTCACCGGGGCGACCGACGGGTCGATGGTATCCGGTTCGGCGGCGGGCGCATCCGCCGGCTTTGCCTTCACCTTGGGCCGCTCACCCTTTTCCGCGCGATAGCCCATGCCGTCCATCAGGTTCGCGAACTGCTCCAGCGTCAGGCCCGTGATCGACAGCATGTCCGCCGTCGCCTCGAAGCCCTTGCGCGCGTCGAGGCTGCGGGTCATGTCGGCGAGCCGCTCCAGCATGTCGAGCCGCAGCGCCCGGTCGCCGGCCTTGCGGTAGCCCGCCATCTGGAAATACGTCTCCGGCAGGCCCTCGGCGGCGGCGAAGGTGACCACGCCGGCGGGTGGCGGCGCGGGGATCTCGTCCATCCCCTGCGCGATGCCCCAGAGCACGAGGCGCAGGCGCGTCGGCGCGGGCTTCAGCAGGGCGGGCATGAACAGCGTGTACTGCCCGAAGCGCAGCCCATGCCGGCGCATGACCGCGCGCGTGTCCTGCTCGATGGCCTTCACGTCCTGCGCGACGGGGCCACGGGGCAGCACGCCGAGATTCTCGACGAGCTGGAACACGACGCCCCGCGCGATGCCGTCGATCTTCCCGTCGTCGCGGATCTCGATCAGCGGCTCGAACAGCGCCCTGACCTTGCGCTCGATCCACTGTTGCAGGCGCTTCTCGGCCCGCTCGATGCTGGTCTGCTCCAGCAGCTCGTCGCCATAGACCTTCGCCACGGGGGACAGCGCGTCCGGCCCGGCGGTCAGGCGGCCGATGACGGTGTTGTCCCAGACGATGCCGCCCTGCTCAGTGAAGTCGATATCGCCGTCGTTGCCCGCATAGAGCTTCTCGACCCGGCGGGTCAGCTCGGCGGCCACGGGGCCGGTGCTGGCCGCGCGGATGGTGGTCGCGTGGACGCCCTCGGCGGCCTTGTCCGGCTGGAAGCGCAACCCTTCGATCCGCCCCACATGCTCGCCCTCGACGCTGACGCCGCCGTCCTTCTCGACTGTGGCCACCAGTTCCTCCTTCTGCTTCAACCGCTGCATCAGCACGCTGGTGCGGCGGTCGACAAATCTCTGGGTCAGCCTGGCGTGCAGCGCGTCGGAGAGGCGATCCTCCACGGCGCGCGTGCGATCCCGCCAATGGGCGGCATCGTCCAGCCAGTCCGACCTGTTCGCGGCATAGGTCCATGTTCGGATATAGGCCAGTCTTTTCGACAGCACATCTATATCGCCGTCCGTTTTATCGATTCGGATGATCTGCTGCGCCATCCAGTCGGTCGGGATGACCCGCTGGCGCGTGGTCAGGAACTCGTAGAGCCGGCGCAGGAGGTCCACATGCTCGCCGACCAGCGTCTTGCGGAAGTCGGGTATCTGGCAGACGTCCCACAGGAGCTTGACCGCGTTCTTGCCCTTGGCGCGCATCTGCACGTCCGGATCGGCGGCCAGCATCCGCAGGGCGATCACGTCCTCGCCCTCGCGCGTGCGGATCAGGCCCTCGCGCGGGGCGGGGAAGTCGAGGCTGGCCAAGAGGGCGGTGGGGGTGGCGAACTGAAGCCGCGAATTGCGCCATTGCAGGTTTCCGACGCCGTGGAACTCGTGCGCCTCGATGGCCTCGACGACCTCCGGCTCCAGCGGACGGCAATCGGCCGTGACGCCGAACGTGCCGTCGTTCTTATAGCGCCCCGCGCGCCCGGCGATCTGGGCCAGTTCCTGCGCCTGGAGGTTGCGGTGCTTGCGCCCGTCGAACTTCGCCTTGCCCGCGAACCAGACCGATTTCAGGTCGAGGTTCAGGCCCATGCCGATGGCATCCGTCGCGACGAGATACTCGACCTCGCCGTCCTGGAACATCTTTACCTGGGCATTCCGTGTACGGGGCGACAGCGCGCCCATGACCACCGCCGCACCGCCCTTCTGCCGGCGGATCAGCTCGGCGATGGCGTAGACCTGATCGGTGGAAAACGCCACGATGGCCGAGCGTTGCGGCAGGCGGCTGATCTTCTTGGACCCGGCGTAGGACAGCACGGAGAACCGCTCGCGGAAGGCGAAGCGTGCCGTGGGGATGAGCTGCGCGATGCGGTACTCCATCGTCAGCGCGCCGAGGAACAAAGTCTCGTGCATCCCGCGCGCGTTCAGCAGGCGGTCGGTGAAGACGTGCCCGCGCTCGGGGTCGGCGCAGAGCTGGATCTCGTCCACCGCGAGGAAGGCCGCGCCGATCTCGGTCGGCATGGATTCGACGGTGCAGATGAAATACTTCGCGTTCGGGGGGACGATCTTCTCCTCCCCCGTCACCAACGCCACGACCGACGGCCCGCGCAGGGCCACGCAGCGGTCGTAGACCTCCCGCGCCAGCAAGCGCAGCGGAAAGCCCATCACGCCCGACTTGTGCCCGAGCATCCGCTCGATGGCGTAGGTCGTCTTGCCGGTATTGGTGGGGCCGAGAACCGCCGTGACGGTATGATCCCTCGGATGCGACGCGGACATGGAAGGCGGCCTCGTGCCGGGGGTTGTCTGTGGGGTCCTACATAGGGCACCCGGCCCCCGGGGGCAACGGGGGCCAACGGGCGGGACGGGCGCGGGTCATCCCTCGACCGGCCCCGGTCGCCATTCGTCTCCGGCGGCTCAGTAATAGGTGATGAACCCATCCCGCACGCCGCCGGAGCGGGCGTAGACGTCCACGAAGACGACAGGCTCGTCGCCGAGGATCTCCCCGCCATGGATCACGTCCGGCGGCACGTGCCACATGTCGCCGGGGCCGATGTCGCGGGTCTCGTCGCCGACGGTGAGGCGCATGGCCCCCGCGATCATCACGCTCGTCTGCTCCCACGGGTGGGAATGCATCCGATAGCGGTCGTCGCCGGTAATCCGGTTCCAGACCAGCTCCTGACACGGCCCGGCGGCGAGGGTCGCCATGCGCAGGGTGCGCCCCGGCTGACACTCCGCGAGCGCATCGGCCTCCGAGAGCGTGACGATTCCCGGCATGGCCCGTGTCCCCGCGCGGGTCCCGACTACCGGATCGTCGACAGCAGTTCGGGCGCGGTGACGAGCTGGCGGACGCCGTGGGACTCGGTCTCCCCGAACACGTTGTCCTCGGCCCAGCGGTTCAGCGAGTTGATGTCCACCTTCGCGCAGCGGGGGCGCACGCTCCACGTCACCTGAAGCGGCGAGCACTTGGCCTGCGTATAGCTCGGCCCCGTGGTCGATCCGGCGAAGACGACCGGACTGCCCGTATTGGCGGGCAGGGATTTCGGCTGGTGCAGGCCATCCGCCATGTGTCCGTCATAGGCGAAATCCTCGAAATCGAGCGCGTTCTCGTCGTTCACGACGAGGAAGACCTGCGTCTCGACGCGCAGTTCCGGGTTGGCGCAGGCATCCGTCAGGCACGATCCCAGCCCCGGCCCGGGCTGGACGTCGCAGGAGGTGTGCACCCAGTGCACCTCGATGGTATCGCCGGGCACGACGCCCGCATACGCCATCTCGCCCTCGGGCATCGCCTTCTCGGCCTCGCTCAGCTCTCCGTGGCGATTGCAGCGCCAGCCGCCATTGATCCCCGTCCCGGCGGAGACCGAGAAGCCCGGTCCCTTGTGTTCCGCGTTGGTATGGGTGTGGATGTTGCACAGGTTCATCTGCGTACTCGCCGGGGCGAGGGTGAAGGTTCGGGCATTCGTGCCCTCGACCTTCGAGATATCGCGCGGCGTCTGCGGCCCGTAGCCGACGCACATCTCTCCGTGACCATCCGCGAGGGCGGGGGCGGCGAGGAGCGAGACGAGGGCGGTCGCGGGGAGGAGCGTTCCGATGCGCATGGCGATGTTCCCGATGATGATTTCAGCTCGGAACTAGCGCCGCGCACCATCGGGAAAAGCGGGTTTCTCCATTTTATTCCGCCAGCGCGCGCAATTCCGCCAGCATCGCCTCGCTCGTCGACAGGCCGTCCCGCGCGGCGGCGTCGCGCCGGGCGAGGCGGGAGGAGCCGGGAAGGCGCACGCCCTCCTGAGCCAGCATCGCATCGGTCAGCACGGCCATGCGGTCAAGGAACGCTTCCCCTGCCGTGGCGCGGATGTCGATGGCCAGAAGGCACTGGCCCACGTCCGGCGGGCCGCCCTCTGCGTTCAGGAAGGATGTCGCCTCGAAGCCGAAGCGCCCGCCCGTCAGCGCGGCGGCCATCACCTCGACCATCAGCGCGAGCGCCGCCCCCTTGGCCTCGCCCATCGGGACCATGGAACCGGCGAGGGCCGCTGCCGGATCGGTCGTGGGCCTGCCCTCCGCGTCGAGCGCCCAGCCCTCGGGAATGGTCTCGCCCCGCTTCGACGCCGCCATCACCTTGCCCCGCGCCACCACGGACAGGGAGAGGTCGATCACGAGGGAGGGCTGTCCCCGGCGCGGGGCGGCGAAGGCGATGGGGTTCGTCCCGAACAGCGGCTTCGACCCGCCCCAAGGGGCCATCGCCTCGGGGGTGTTGGCGAACAGCAGCCCGATGCAGCCCCGGTCCGCCAGCCGCTCAACATGCCGCCCCGCCTGCCCGCAATGGTGCGAGCGCGCGATGGCCGCCGCCGCGATGCCGGTCTCGGCGGCGGCAGCGGAGACGGCATCCACGGCCAGATCGAAGGCCGGAAAGGCGAAGCCGTGGCCCGCATCCACGGCAATCCACCCGGGCCGGGGCCGCGAGACCTGCGCCGCCGCGCCGCCCTTCACCTTCCCCGCCTTCACCTGCGCGCAGTACGATCCGACGCGCGACAGCCCGTGCCCCGCCTGCCCGTCGATCTCCGCGGCGACCAGCGCCCGGGCCGTGCTCAGGGCATTGCCCGGCGCGCAGCCATGGGCGATGAGAGCGTTGGCGACGAGGGCCTCGGCATCCTCGACGGCGATGGTGGCGGTTGTCATGTCGGCAGTCCCCGATGCTCGCTATGGTCCCGCGTCCTCATGGCATACCCGCCCCCCATCCGCCAGCGCGCAGGGATCAGAGCACGCCGCGCGGGACGTCCTCGGCCAATTCCCGACACGCCACTTCCACGCCGCCCTCCCAGGCGGTCGTGCGGCGCCAGAGGTGGAAGGTATCCGCGTCGGCGGTCATGCGGTTCTCCGTGAGAATGCGCACGGACCAGTCGCCGCGCGAGAAGGTGTACTCCCATGTCGCCCGATGGTCGGCGCTGAGCGGGTCGTCCGGATGGATGGCGAAGCGCTGCGAGACCGTCGCGCCCTCGACGAGGCCGTGTCCGGCGTCGCGCGTCATGCCGAAATCGTCCATCGTCTCCAGTATCAGCGTTCCGTCCTCCCCGGTCCGCCGCTCCGTCC
Organism: Paracoccaceae bacterium; assembly: GCA_020629115.1. Classification (GTDB taxonomy): domain Bacteria; phylum Pseudomonadota; class Alphaproteobacteria; order Rhodobacterales; family Rhodobacteraceae; genus JAHDDY01. The sequence continues at coordinate 10,074 of JAHDDY010000084.1, forward strand.
GGCTGTCGGGTGCGCGCAGGGTCTCGGCGTCGCGGGTCGGGAAGGCGCGGGGCGCGGGCGGCCCCGTCACCGCATCCGCCCGCACACGCGGCAGGGTCAGGGCGCAGTCCTCCAGGTGCAGCGTCACCGTCGCGGCCGACGGCGCGGGCCAGACGACGGGCCAGTACCCGGTCGAGACGGCCAGCCGCAGCCTGTGTCCGGCGGCCACGCGATAGCCGCAGGCATTCAGCGCCACCCGCATCGTGTAGCGCCGCCCCGGCTCCAGCCGTTCGGGCGCGTCGTGGCCCGCATGGTGGCACAGGTTGACCGCGCGATAGGTGATCCGCGCCGATCCGCCGCCGGGGGCCACGTCGCAGAGCCGTAGGCAGACCTGCGCCACCGGCGCATCGACCGAGAAGGAGAGCACTGCCTCCGCCCGGCCTAGCAGGTCCAGCGGCTCGTCCAGCGGCGCGGTGTCGAAGCAGGTCGACCCGGCATCGTCCACGCTTTGATCCGTGGCCAGCTCGTTCTCCACCCGCATCCCGACGCAGAAATACGCCGAGGCCGCCCCGATGGTGGCCGGGGACCGCACCGTCGCCGCCCCGCGCCCGCGCGTATCCCCCAGCGTCCCGCCGTCCGGATGGAGCGTCAGCGGCTCGGGCACCGGGTCCGCCACCCATCGCCCGGGGCGGTCGCGGTAGGTGGCGCGGGGCGCGTCCCAGTCGAGCAGGTAGGCGCGCACCCGGGGCAAGTCGCCGCCCCGCTCGCGCATGTGCCGGTCGAACCAGCCCAGCACCTCGCCATGGAAATCCGCCGGGTTCGTACGGGCGATATGCGGATACTTGTGCTCCCACGGGCCGATCAGGGCGGCGGCGGGGGCGGCGAGGGTCTCGACCAGCGTGAGCGGCGCGTTGACATACGCATCCGTCCACCCCCCGATGGCAAGCGTCGCCGCCTCGATCCGCCCGAAATCCTCGCATACCGATCCGTGACGCCAGAAATCGTCGCGCGCCGGATGCCGCAGCCAGTCGGCGGCCATGAAGGGCAGCGTCCCGATCCGCTCAAGCCACCGCTCGCGCCAGTCGTCCCGCAGGGCGGGATCCGGCGGGCGGGTCTGGTAGGCGTGCATCTGCCCGGCCCAGTTGAAGTTGTCCGTCAGCAGGCAGCCGCCCATGTAGTGGATGTCGTCCGCGTAGCGGTCCACGGTCGAACAGACGGTCACGATGGCCTTCAGCGCGGGCGGACGGCGGTAGGCGAGCTGAAGCCCGTTGAACCCGCCCCACGAGATGCCGATCATCCCGACCTGCCCGTCGCACCAGTCCTGCGCCGCGATCCAGGCGATGACCGCCTCGCCGTCCGACAGTTCCCGCTCCGAATACTCGTCGTCGAACACCCCGTCCGAATCGCCCGTCCCGGCGATATCGACGCGGATGCAGGCATAGCCGTGCTCGGCGAAGACCGGATGCGTCGTCGCATCGCGCGGGGCCGTGCCATCGCGCTTGCGGTAGGGCAGGTATTCGAGGATGGCCGGCCCGGCCGCGCCGCCCTCGGGAAGCCAAGCCTTCGCGGCCAGCCGCCGTCCGTCGGGCAGGGGCAGCCACAGGTGTTCGAGAACGCGGATGGCCATGGGCGATCTTCCTATGTGTGGGGCAAGGCGCCCACGCTTCACCGGATCGTCGCGGAAAGCCAGTGTTACCGGAATGTCACGTTCCGGACGGTCCGTATCGTGAACACGCTATGCGTGCGAGTCGCAGGTATTGATATTTTGCGGTAGCGCGCCTAATGGCAGCTTGGTGACCCAGATGCCTCGTCCCGCCTCGCGCGGAAGCGAGCATCATCCGCAAACCGCATCGCCCGCTGCGACGCCCGAGACCGCCGCTCCCGGTTCGCTCACCGGATGCGGCACTTCCCTCAACCCGGTCACCCGAGCGATCCCGCAACCCCCAGCCCATCCGCATCCATGCGGAGCGCGGCCCGTGTCCGTCCGGCACGCGGCCGCTCGACGAAAGAGAGAAACCGACCCGACGAGTGAGGAGAACAGCGCCATGATAAAACGACGCCAACCCCGAACCCATACGCTCGACCTGCGATGCGACTGCGCGGAATTCGGTACGCCGATGACCCTCACCGCAGCGTGGACCACCTCCCTCTTCCGTTGCGAGGGTGCGGATTACATCTGCATCAATTGCCGCCGCATCGAACGCGCGACCGATGTGCCGACCCTGCTGTTCGGCAAACGAATCGTGTTCGAATGCCTCCGCGAAGGCGTCGCGGATCACGGGATGGCGATCAGACGCTCCACCTCCCCGACGATCCGCTCGAAGGCCGCCGCCGCCCGCGCGCTGTCGTAGCGCGCGAACAGGTAGCCGTGGGGCAGTCCCGGCTCGACAGACGCCTGCGCGTCGACTCCCACGTCGCGCAGGCGCTTCACCCAGACCGTCGCGTCGTCGCGTAGGGGGTCCTCCTCGGCGGCGAAGGCGATGCAGGGGGCGGTGCCGCCTAGGTCCTCGGCCAAGAGCGGCGCGGCGCGGGGATCGTCCGGCGTGGCGCGCCATTGCGCATCGTACCACGCCATGTCCGCCGTTGTCAGCAGCCGCGCATCCGCCTTCTCTTCGTAGGATGGCAGGCCGAGGGCGCGGCCCCCCAGTGCCGGGTAGATCAGCACCTGCCCGGCGATCCTGCCGGTCCCGCGCAGCGCCAGGGCGACGCCGGCGGCAAGGGTTCCCCCCGCCGAATCCCCCACCAGCACGATCGGCCCGTCCAGCGCCTCGGCGGCGGCAAGCGCGTCGTCGCAGGCGGCGGGGAAGGGGTGTTCCGGGGCGAGGCGGTAGTCGAGCGCGACCAGATCGCATTCCGTCCGCGCCGCGATGGTCGCGCAGGGGTCGTCATGGGTGTCCAGCGACCCGACCACGTAGCCGCCGCCATGGAAATACAGCACCCGCCCCCGCGCGCCGCCGCGGTAGCGCCGGGCCGGGCGTCCGGCGAGGACGATATCCTCGACCGCCAGCCCGTCGGGCCGCCCGCCATGCCCCGCCGCGCGGGACGCTTCGTAGGCGGCACGCTGCTCGGCGATGCTCGCCCCCTTCGGCACGCCCTCGCGCTCCAT
>JAHDDY010000084.1:13258-16353 GCA_020629115.1 Paracoccaceae bacterium
TCAGGCGAACCACCAGCGTTCGGCCCAGCGGGCACCGTCGAGGTCCCAGTTGGACGCCATCTCGTCCCCGTGGGTGACGCGGTCGGACATGGCGAAGACGTATTTCGTGAACATCGGCACGATGGTCCCGCCATCGTCGCGCACGAGGCCCTGCATCTCGTCGTACATCTCGCGGCGCTTGCCCTCGTCCAGCTCGGCGCGTGCCTCCAGCAGCAGCGCATCGAACCGCTCGTTCGACCAATAGGCGTCGTTCCAGTTCACGCCGCTCTTGTAGGCGGTCGAGAACATCCAGTCCGCCGTCGGACGCCCGCCCCAGTAGCAGGCGCAGAACGGTTCCTGCATCCAGACGTTCGACCAGTAGCCGTCGTTCGGCACGCGCTCGACCTGCATGTCGATGCCCGCCTTGGCTGCGCTCTCGGAGAAGAGGACGGCGGCGTCGACCGCGCCCGCGAAGGCGGCGTCGGCAGCCTTGAGCGTGACCTTCAGGTTCTCCATCCCCGCTTCCTTGAGGTGGAACTTCGCCTTGTCGGGATCGTAGCTGCGCTGCTCCAGATCGGCGGCGAAGAAGCGCTGGCCGCGCCCGATGGGATGGTCGTTGCCGACCGCGCCGTAGCCCTGGAGGATCTTGTCGACCATCTCCTCGCGGTCGATGGCGTGCTTGAGGGCCAGGCGGACGTTCACGTCGCTGTACGGACCCGTCGTCGTGTTCATCACGAAGGTGTAATGCTGGGTCCCGTCCGTCGTCTCGATGTTGATGTTCGGGCGGCGGTTCAGCAGGTTGACGGTCTTCAGCTCCACCCGGTCGATCACGTCGACCTCGCCGGTGATGAGCGCGGTGGTGCGCGCCGCCGGGTCCACGATGGCCAGCATCTCGACCGCATCGAAATGCGCGGCGTTGGGCTTCCAGTAGCCGTCGAAGCGCGTGAACTTGGCACGCACGCCCGGCTCGTAGCTCTCCAGCTTGTACGGCCCCGCGCCGATGCCGGCGGCCCAGTTCACCGTGCCGTCTTCCCCGGCGGGGCCGATGGGCAGGTGGTAGTCGGTTAGAATGAACGGGAAGTCCGCGTTCCCGCCATTTAGCTCGAAGACGACGGCATCGTCGCCCATCGCCTTGATGTCCTTGATATCTTCAAGGATCGGCTTGGCGGCAGACTTCGAATCCTCGCCCATGTGATGACGGATCGAGGCGATCACGTCGGCGGACGTGACCTTGTCGCCGTTGTGGAACATCGCGTCGCGCAGCTTGAAGGTCCAGGTCGCCGCGTCTTCCGAGGCTTCCCAGCCCTCGGCCAACTCGCCCACGACCTCGCCCGACGCCGAGACCTCGGTGAGGTAGTTGTTCATCGTGTGCGTGAAATCGAGCGTGAAGCCGTTCTCGTGCGTGCCGGGGTCGTAGCTGTCGGTGGTCTGGCCGTGGGCCTTGCCGACGCGCAGCGTCCCGCCCTTCTTCGGCTCGGCCTTCGCGGCCCCGCCGACGGACAGGGCGACGGCGGCGGCCCCGCCATACTGCATGACGTCGCGGCGGTTCGGTCTGATGAAGCTCATCTGTCTCTCCCGTTGCGCCGGGTTGATCCCGGCGCGTGTCGTTTCGAATCGGTGGCGCAATTCTTCACCATACGGACGCGAAAGGCAAATCGGCGCATCAGCGCAGGTCGATGCTGTAGGCCAGATCGTCCGTCACGTAGCGGCTCCGCCGCAGCTCCACCACCCGTTCCGACAGGTCCACCGCCCGGCGCGTCACCTCAACCAGCGGCGCGCCCGCCGCCACGTCCATCGCCGCCGCGTCCGTCTCGTCGGCCAGTGCGGCGCGCAGGCGCTCCTCCGCGCGCTGGATGGCGATGCCGTAGGCTTGCTGCCAGAAGGCGTAGAGCGCGTTCGGGAGCGGCGCGCGGGTCTCCAGCGCCGGGAACAGCGCCACGGGCACCACCGACGCCTCGCGCACGATGCGCCGCCCCCCGATGCTGCGGATGCGGTCCAGCGCGTAGACCTGCCGCACCTCCTCCCCGAATGCCGCGCGCTCAGCGGCGGTGCTGCGCCGTCTGGACAGCGCTTCCTCCACCAGCTCGGGCCGCGCCTCGGTCCCGTCGGCATGGCGCAGGCGGAAGAAGTGGAAATGATCGCTGTCCGGCGTCGTCGTCGCCACCACCGTCCCGCGCCCCTGCCGCCGCTCGACGATGCCGCGCCGTTCCAGATGCGCCAGCGCCCGGCGTGCGGTACCCTGGCTCACCCCCATCCCGCGCCCCAGATCGGTCTCGGAGGGCAGCATCACGCCGGGGCGCAGCTCGCCCGACACGATCCGCGCGAGGATATCCTCGGCCACGCGCCGCCACAGGGGGAGGGGGGTCGTGTCGGTCATGCGGCGCAGCATAGGGATGCAAGAGGTCTTGTACAAGACTTCCCGCCCTGCTAGAGCGGTCCGGTCTTCAACGAGAGGGGCTTCCCATGGCCGAAATACCGCATCTCCTGGTCCACGAGAGCGCCGACAACGTCGGCGTCGTGGTGGTCGAGGGGCTGACGGCGGGCACCGACATGCTTTGCGTCGTCACCCACGACAACACCGATTTCCGCCTGACCGCGAAGGCCGACATCCCCATCGGCCACAAGGTCGCGCTCAAGGACCTGGCCGAGGGCGACACCGTGATGAAATACGGCGAGGACATCGGCAAGATGATCGGCCCCGCCGAGCAGGGCGGCCACGTCCACACCCATAACTGCAAAACGAAAAGGTGGTAAATCCGATGCCTCTCGATGCAACGAACGTCACCGTCAATGCCTGGCGCCGCGAGAACGGCCGCGTGGGCGTGCGCAACCACGTCCTGATCCTGCCCGTCGACGATATCTCGAACGCCGCCTGCGAGGCGGTGGCGAACAATATCAAGGGCACGATGGCCATCCCCCACGCCTATGGCCGCCTGCAATTCGGCGCCGACCTCGACCTGCATTTCCGCACCATCATCGGCACGGGCGCGAACCCCAACGTCGCCGCCGTCGTGGTCATCGGGATCGAGCCGTCCTGGACCAAGGTCATCGCCGACGGCATCCGCGAGACCGGCAAGCCCGTCGCCGAATTCTCCATCGAGCAGAACGGCGACATC
>JAHDDY010000085.1 GCA_020629115.1 Paracoccaceae bacterium
CGTGTCGGGCGGGCTCGAGGCAGCTGCGGTATGGGGTTGGCCCGCGACCGAAGATAGTCGGCGTTACTCCGACCACGACGGCGCCGGGGCGGACATCGTGATCTGAACACGGGCGAGGCCGAGCGGCCGGAGCCCGATGTCGTTGGACATGGTTGGTTCCTTTCGTGGGGCGGCACGGCGGAGCCCGGGCGCGTCGAAGCAGCGCCTCGAGTTGCGCCGGGGCTCGCACCCGCCCGCCACCCAGGGGACGGCTCGGTCTCTCCGAGCCGCTGCCGGTCATGCGTGACCGGCGACTATCCACCGCAGGAACGGGGTGTGACAGTCCGTGGCGAAATGCCACCAGAAGTGGTGGACTTCTCGAGTTGCGCCGTTTGTCGTGCCCGGAGCGAGCCGCCAGACCTCAAACGGGTGCTGTTGACGCCGACCGTCTTCACATGAGGACAAGCGAGGTCTGACGTGGCCCGCCTGCTCTGGACGGTGTCAATCGCTACCGCGGGCTTCACGCTCATCCCGTTCATACTCCTCTGGTCTGTCGGCGGGTCGTTCGCCCTCCGCGGCTTCCGGGCGGCGCTCACCGAGGTCGTGAGCAGGGCCCTCGAAGAACGGCTCGAGTTCCGCTACCGCGAGATCGATGAGGCGGCGCAGCGCAAGCTGCAGGCGCTCGAGCGGCGCCTCGATCGGGATGAAGAGAGCGAGAACGCTGCAGCCAGCGAGGACTTCCTGCTCGCGTTGGCGGCGAGCGACGAGTCGCAAGGCCAGGAACCTGAGACCGATGCAACGCTCGCGGCGGTCGCAGAGCTCCGGCGCCGGTCCGAGGCGAACCAACATCGGTTGGTCCAGAACCTGGCTGCGATCGATGCGGACATCTCGCTCGAGCGGTACCTCACGAAGCTCGATCGATATCTCGGTCGAGCGGAGTTCAAGCTCTGGATCCTCGGCGCCTGGGGCTCGACGCGCATCGTCACCCCTCGGCTTGCTCGCGACCACGGCAAGCACTTCGAAGTCCCAGGCTTCATTTACAACACCATCGGCAGGCTCTGGCCGTTGCTGGTGCTGATCGGCGGCGTCGTGACGGCCCGGTTCTCGACGGACTGGGTGCCGAACGGGGATCTCCCCGTCCCGCTCGTCGTCGGGCTTGGCATCGGTCTTGCAGGTTCCGTCTGGAACTTCCACGCCGAGCTCCGCCGACTCGAGGCCTGGTTCGACGTGGAGCAGCCCTGGTTGGTCCCGTTCCTGATGGCGTACCTGATCGTCTGCGTGCCGCTCCTCTCGTTCCTCGTCGTCGCTCTCGCATCGTTGTTGTCCGAGTGGGATCCGCAGGCTCTCCCGCCCCGACCGGATCCGGGCAACTCGCCGGAACTGGAACCTGGCTCACACATCGTCGCCGCGATCACCTTCCTTGTCTCGGCTGTCGGTGGCTTCGCGCTGTGGATCCGGCTGCGTGAGGGGCTGCCGGCCGAGCACCTGCCATCGGACGTATGGCGGCGCCGCTCGACCGACGTGTGGATGCTGTCGACATTCCTGGTTCTGGGTCTGTGCGGGCTCTTCGTCATGTTCGACGCACTCGAATCGGTCCTCCTTTCGGTGCTCTTGATCGGACTCTTTGCCGGCGCCGCTCTGCGTGCATGGTCCCTCGCATTGCTGGAGTGGGAGGAGCGGCTGGTGAAGTGGGCCTTCGAGAGTCGCGGCGTCGAATACGTGCACCACCTCTCGCCGTCGACGGTTTTCGCCCTCTCGCTCGTGTTGTTCAGCTGCCTCACCGTCCTGATGGGGTGGTTCTTCTCATTCGAGGCTCCCGGAGCGGTACGGACCCTCCTGGCCCTCGTGTCGATGCTGGTCTGGATGGCGTGGTGGCCGGCGTATGCGTTCGTGAGCAGGCTCTTGGCTCGGCGTTGTGAGGAGCACGACACCTGGGCCGGCAGGGTGTTCGACAAGGTCTTCGAGGGCGACGAGGAGATGCTCGGCTATGTCGGAGCTGACGGGCCCTCCGATGGTCCCTCGATGTCGACAGAGGACTGAGGCATCGGGCGACCTCGTCGACCTGAGTCGGTGGCCTGGCTCAACCACCGGCGTTCACCGTCACACCGTCGATCTGGGCTGTGATGTGCCGCTTCAACTCGGCAGGTACGCCCCTTGGGCGCGCCTCGTGACACCCCGAGGTTGGGTTAGGCCTCTGGGTGTCTTCGCGCTCGGTCGAGGCTGGGTCGCGCTCGGTCCATGCGCCGAACTGGCAGGCGCCTGCCAGGTGGCGGCTCATAGCGTTCGGTATGCACCACGACGAGCTCCTCGACCGCCTGTTGGATGACGCCGCACCGCTGACGAAGCGGCAGCGGGATGTGGCCGAGTGGTTCCGTGCCGTGACCCGCCATCGGGGCGCACCCTTCTCCGGCAGTGACGCGGCTGCGCTGCTCGCCGGTCTCCACTTCGCCGGGCGAGGCACGTCGACCAAGAAGCTCCATCGGCTGCTCCGGGAGTCGCTGGCGTCGCCCGTCGACCCACTCGAGACCGTCTTCGTCGATCGCCCCGGCGCCCGCACGATCAAGACCGAAGCGGTGCCGTTCAGGTGGAAGGCGGGGTCGTCGGCGATCCCGCACGTGTTCGATCCGGTCCGAGAACTGAACCGGCTCGGTGTCACGGCTGCCTGAACCACCCTCAGCGTTCAGTGTCACACCGCGTGGTCAGGGTGGAAGCACCTTCCCCCGACCGCAGGAGAACACCATGGCTTCCCCCGCCTCCCGCGCCGCCGACGGCGACGGATCCGATGGCCGAGCGGACCGACTGGATCGAGCAGCGAGAGGCGCTCCTGGCCGAACGCAGCCGGGTGACGGTGCGGTCGGCGACAGCGATCGCCCGGGAGGCCGGCGCGGCGGTTGAGCCGGGTGACGATCGCTCGACCGAACCGGAGGCCGACGACGACACGGTCGTACGGCGGCGGGGTCGTGTGGGTGCGGCGATCGGGTCGGCGGTGCACGGAGTGTTGGAGTTGATCGACGTCGCCGACCCTGGCGATCTCGATGCGGTGGTGAAGCGGCAGTGTGCGGCGCATGCGATCCCCGACATGGTCGGCACGGTGGCGGCGATGGTCCGCTCGGCGCTGGCGTCGGACGCCGTGCAGTTGGCGGCGACGAGGCCGCACCACAAGGAGGTCTACGTGGCCGCCCCGCTCGGCGACGGGCTGGTGGAGGGCTACGTCGATCTGCTGATCGAGGGCGACGACGGCCTGATCGTGGTCGACTACAAGACCGACACGGTCGACACCGAGGCCCAGGTCGCCGAGAAGCTCGCCGGTTACGAACTCCAGGGAGCCGCGTATGCGGCTGCGCTGGAGCAGGCCACCGGCCTCGAGGTCACCGACGTCCGCTTCGTCTTCTGCCGACCGAGCGGCCCGATCGAGCGATCGGTGGCGGGGCTCGGTGCGTCTCTCGGTGCGGTTGCTGGGCGTGTTTCGAAGCAGGTGCCGTTGTGATGGAGGTCATCCGGCAGGCGAATCGAGTCCCCGTGTCCTATCAAGACAAAGGAGCCAGCGATGGCTGAAGGTCCCAAGTTCGTTCGCTTCTTCTGGCCCGTCCTGATCGCCCTCCGCGAGCTTGGAGGCTCTGCGAGACCCAGGGAAGTGGTGGACCTCGCTCTCGACATCGTCGAAGTCGGTGACGACGAGCGGGCCGAGCGGACCAAGAGCGGGACGCTTCGTGTTGAGAATCAGATCCACTGGGCCAGGAACTATCTCGTTTGGGCCGGCTTGCTCGATGGCTCAGTTCGCGGTGCGTGGACCTTGACACCAGCGGGTTGGAACCTCGACCTGGAGACGAATGACGCTGGGACGGCCCTCGCGCTGTTCAGAAAGATCCGGCATGACAAGCGGGACGAGTGGGGCTCGAGTAGCTCCCCGGCTGATGAACAATCGGCGGACGAGGCAGAAGCCGAGGCTCTGAGCGAGGAAGAGTCGGATGCGATCGCCCTTGCGAGAGAACTGCGAACGACGCTTCAGGGGCTCAGCCCGTCCGGCTTCGAGAACCTCTCGAAGCGTCTGCTCGGTGAGATCGGCTTGGTGCAACTCCGGACCGTGGGTCAGGCCGGTGACCGCGGCATCGATGTCGAGGGCCACCTCCGTGTCACGTCGGTTGTGACGTTCCGCGTCGGCGTGCAGTGCAAGCTCTATGCCGATGGCAACAAGGTGACGCCTCGTCAGATCCGGGAGTTCCAAGGCGCCCTTGGTCCGTTCGACAGAGGGATCTTCATCACGACGAGCGTGTTCACCCAGCAGGCAGAGGATCAGGCGACATCCCCGGGATACAAGCCGATCGACCTCATCGACGGCGAGCGCTTGATCGAGCTGCTGGTCGAGCATCGACTGGGAGTCCGAAGAGTGACGGTTGTGGACCGCGACTTCTTCTCGCCCTTCTCATAGAAAGCGGTCGGATGCGACGAGCGATCTCGCAGCCCCAACACAGGTGATGGCACCCGCTCGCCGGATAGGCAATGCTCTCAACCCGTGAGTGACGTGGGTGCAGGCCTCAGTTGGAGGTTCGCAGAGCAGAATCCGATGCTGAAGAACCGCGAGCCGGTACAGGGCGAGTTCTTCAGCGCTGAGTCGATCGACTCCGTCGCCGAATCGCTCGTTCGAGAAGCGATCCAAAACAGCCTCGACGCCACGCTTCCCGGCAGGAAGACAGGCGTTCGGTTCGTGGTTTCCGCTTCCAACGCCGGCCTCGAACCTTCCAAGGTGATGCCGTTCTTAGAGGGGCTCTGGCCGCATGTTTCTGCGGCGAGCAGCCAGGCCGCGGGGCTTGCTGACGAGCCCTGCCGCTTCCTGCTGGTGGAAGACAAGTCGACGACTGGGCTCCGAGGCGACGTCCGATCGCACACGCCGGCTCCTGAGGGTACGCCCGACGACTTCTACTATTTCTTCCGAGCAGAAGGCCGGAGCGGCAAGCAATCGGGAAAGCGCGGGAGCTGGGGGATCGGCAAGTACACCTTCGCTGCGACGTCCCAGATCAACACGTTTCTCGGGTTGACGGTCCGCCGGGCCCCGGACACGGGCCCCTACCTGATGGGTCAGGCCATCCTCCGCAGCCATCATCTCGACGGTGGGCACTTCGTTCCGGACGGCTGGTGGAGCGAGTTGCACGGCGAGATACCAGTACCCACCACCGATCCGCAGGTGCTGGAGGCATTCCGAAACACGTTCGGAATCGGTCGTCGGGACGAGCCGGGCCTCTCGATCGTCGTTCCGTACGTTTCTGAGCGGCTCGATGTCGAGGCGCTTCAGCGAGCCGTGTTGCACCACTACTCGATATCGATCGCGCGCGGCGAGCTCGAAGTGGAGGTCAGGGATTCAACCGGTATCGGGATCATGCTCGACTCGCCGCATCTGGACGAGGCTCTCGACCTGATCTCCGATTCGCCGTGGGTGGCTGAGGTGCGCAAGGAGATCGAGCTCGTCCGGTGGGCGGACGATGATCCGCCTGCCGATCGCATCATCGTGGCGAATCGAATCGCGAACCGCCCGGGGGCAAAGGACAACGTTTTGCTCTCGCCGGATGTCACAGCGCGGGTGAGGGAGATGGCCGTCGATCATGAGCCGTTCGTCATCAAGCTGCCTGTCAAGGTCGATGAACTTGACGATGAAGCTGACGCGGTTTGGGGTGATCTGACCATCATCTACGGTCCCGTGGGTGACGGGACGACCAAGCCGACCTTCTTCCGTGAGGGAATCCGGGTAGCAGATGTCAAGGGTGGCAGCCTGCCCGGGCTGCAGGCCCTCGTTCTGGCCGAACCAGGTCCACTCGCCACCATGCTGGGACGGGCGGAGGGCCCTGCGCACGTCGACTGGACGCCATCCACAGAAAAGTTCAAGAACCGGTACGCGGACGGCAAACGGTGGCTTGCGTTCGTGAAGAACGGTCCCAGCAAGCTGCTGGAAGCCGCCCGCGAGGCCGACCGCCAGGTCGACCGCTCACTCACGAGCGGCTTTTTCTCTCGACCGAAGCCGGTACCCGGCAGCTCCGGCAGCCCGGCCAAGCCGCGGATGATCCTGGATATGCCGGACCGGCCAGAGTCAGTGAAGGGCATCAAGGTCGGTCGTCTCGACAGTGGATTCGCCGTGAAGGTCGACCGCCGTCTCGATCCAAGCGACCGGCTCGTCGTGCGGGTCGCCTATGACATCCGGAGGGGGAATCCCCTGGTGAAGTGGAAGTCTTCTGACTTTGATCTGACCACCATCGACATCGCTGCCTCTGGCCTCGAGATCGTGAGCCGGGATGGAAACAGGATCGTGGCTATCCCGGCCGCCTCGGTGTCCTCCGAGGCTGCAGGACTTCTTGTGCGAGGGTTCGACGCCAACCGGGATCTGTACATCGAGACGACCGTCGAGCAGCCCGCATGAGCCGCATCAACTTCACCGGAAGGAAGCGGATCACCCGTGACAGGATCCGGATCGAAGCCCGCTCTCCCGACTCGGGTGGTCTCGATCTCCGGCTTCGGCTCGATCTCGACGGTTTCGGGGATGTCGGCAGCACCGTTGTGGTAGAGGCGTATCGGCAGGCGTCGACGGAGCGGCTCGTCCTCAGTTCTCCGGCTGCCTCGATCGACGAGGTCTGGCACTTAGACACGTTCGGGGATGGCGCAGGAGTGGGCCTACGGGTCAAGGTGGTCGACCGTGAGGGACTGATTCTCGCCTCGGCCGATCGCCTCAGACCTGACTTCCCAGAGTCGGATGCCGGCGACTCGCTGCTTCCTGTCAGGCCCTCCGACGACCTCGGCGAACTCACGCATCGCCTCGACCTCTCTGGAGACGAGCCGATCCTCGCAGTCAATTCGGGCATAGGAGACTGGCGTGCGCTCGTCGGGAGCCCTGCCTTCCAGACACTTGCTTTTCCATCAGTTCTCCGGGAGATAGCCAGGTGGGCTCTCCGTTCCGACCTTGATGGCGGTGATGCGATTGACGGCTGGCGCCTCTACCTCGAGGACCTGAACGGCCAGTTGCCGGACGGCGCCGATCCGGACGAGTCCGATGCGTGGATCGACGAGGCGGTCGATGTCTTTGGTCGCCGGCATGCGCTGGTCACAACATTGGGGGCTTTGCTCACATGAGGCGGCAGCACTATCGACGGTTCAACGAGCGGGGCCTCAAACATGTCGAGACCAACTTCGAGGACCTCCTCGCACTCAGTCCCGACGAGCGACGTGATGTGATCTTGGACGATCGACTGACGGAGAAGCTCGGATCACCAATGACGGTCGGGCCGGTCGACACTCGTGCGGCCGCTGCGGCCCATCTGGCTAGCGAGCTGGAGCCGGTCGAGCTAGCCGGCGTCGACGTGATTCGCGATCGCGGACTCTGGACTTGGATCGCGCTGGCCTGGTTCGAAGCGATCGAGCCGACCCTTCATAGAGGCCAAGCCGGGGCCCTTCCCCGATGGATCTTGCGTGTGGACGACTACAAGACCTACTACCGGCACCTCTTGGCCGGCCCGTACTTCATCCATCGCTCGCATGGTGACGCACCAGCGAGGGCTCTGGCAGTGTTGGCCACCCCAGTCGGGAGCCCTGGGGATGTGGTGGAGAGTCTCGCCAGTCGCCAGGTGCTCGTCTCTAACCCGGTCGTCATGGAGGTGGCAACGCGCCTCTACGCGGATCGGGCGGGAGGCCTGAAGTCGGGAGCTGGATCCAAGGAAGGCGGATCCGGCCGGCGCTTCGCGGAGGTTCTGAACCAGCTCGAGCTCACGTACGACCTATTCGGACTCACGCCGGAGGGGCTGATCGGATTGTTGCCCGCTGAGTTCGACCGCTTCCTCAGTCGTGCGTAAGCAGAGCACCTACCGCGCAACGAGCATGGTGGACGGCCTGAGCCTCAGCGGCGACTCCACTGCGACACAGGCCCGAACAGTCCAGCTGTCACCCGGGCAACCACGCCGCCGGCTTCGTCCTAGTGCCAGTGGCTCAGGACGTAGTCGATCAGATCGCGATCCCCGAGGCTGTTCGTGGCGTTCCCTGTGCGAACCCAAAACGTTGGGCGGGCGGGCTCGTTGCTCGTAGCGAGCGGCACGCCGAACCTCGGGTTCGGTGACGGGGCAACTGTGACGTGGCAAGTGTGCTTGTCGTTGTGTGCTTCGAATCGGATTCGAGCCTGTTGAGTGACGAGGGGATCGATCTGATTGCGCAGGAGCGTGGTCAGTTGGAGTTCGAAGGCGTCTAGGTCGCCAATCGCCAAGCCTCGCTCGCTCAAGTCGGGTTCTAGGCCGACCACGGCTTGGTCGTCGTCGAGGCCGATAACGAGTTCGCCACCGTCGGTGTTCAAGAACGCGACGATTGTCTTGACAATCGCCGTCTGCAGATCTTTCACAACCTTCTGGCGGTGCTCGGGGCTGCGGGTCTCGCCCGTTGGTGTCCAAGCGGTCGACTTGTACTCAACGACGGCTGATTCAGGCGCGATGCCCCCGTCCGCAAGCGGTGTCGGTTCGGCCAGCCAACCCGACACCTGGGCATCCTCGATCCGGTACTGCTCGCAGGCCCCAGCTGTCACGGCGTAGCGAACGGCGCCGGTTCCCGGAGGGAGGTCCGCTTCGGTAATTCTCGGGAACCCTCGGTGAACTCGGTAGTGAACCGTCTCACGCAAGGTGTACCCGATAGCGCTGTATTCGGTCCGGTCTTCGTCGTGGAACCCGTAGGTATTGAGCCCATCGGTGAAACGGTCCTGAGCGATGATGTCGGAGCCGATCTCAGATCGCACTTCGTCGATGAGAGCGGGAAGAGTGGATCCTGCGCCACGGTGCCGAACGATGCGGTGATGCGCAAGCACGAGTGCGTCGAGGCCGAGGTCGTCCAACTGCCGCTCACCATCGATCTTGAACACCTGCGGCTCACTGTGAATGACCGCCTTGACCTCGATGGCGATTCGACCGAGCTGAAAGTCCTGAGCCACACGATCCGGACCGGTCCAAGCCTCGATCGCATCTCGATATCCGACGGCTGGGGCCAAGAGGTCTCGGAGGGTCGTGAGCTCGCCGAAGAGCCCGAGTTGTGCGCTGGAGGAGAGAATGCTGCCCGACTCGCGCCGAAGAAAGCGTTGCCAGGTGGCGAAACGCTGCACGAGCGTTGCGGCCGCTGCTCTCTCGTCCGCACAGTCGACGAGATGCCCGGCGATGTCCTCGGCGACGGTGAGGAAGATGTCCGTGTGATCGCGCTCGGTCGCCTCGAGAGCTAGCTGCGGCGGCGAGACAGACCGCTTTGCGAGTCTGATCCGGTCCGAACCCCGCACGTCTCCGAGGTCGAGCTCGTCGAGAGAGTCCACCTCGACCACGAGGCCAGGCAATGCGTGGGGGTTGGTGAGGGTGACGTACACCGGAAGCAATGTGGAGACACGTCGTCGGAACGTGCCTGATGCGGTCTCGTTCTCGATCGCGTGCCACGCTCGAATCAACGGAGACTCATTGGTGCTCATCCAGTCAGCTCCTGTTCGACTCGGTTGATCCTGTAGTCCACCGTGGTCCCATCGGGGTCGGCCGGAAAGCTCACGCAGTACGCCGCGAACGGTGGCCCGTTGTCACCATCGACGGCTGAAGGATCGAGAACGTAGATGATGAGGAGGCCGCGCATCGGGGATCTGACATGGCGGAAGTGGATGCCTGTCGGCGTCTTGTCCGGACCTGCCAAGGAGCGGGCCTCTGCGAGCTCGTCTTTCGTGAGGTCGAACTCTTCGTCGACCGATCCGATCAGGCTATTGAATGCGTATCGCCCTGGGCGCTTGCTGTCAGTCCGGCGACTTAGTCCGACTGCGATGCCCTCGGACAAGGTTTCCTTCCTCGGAGGGTCACTCTTCGATTTGAGGAGCACGGTCCAATCCAAGAGGCAGTCGTTTTCATTCAGCTTCCGGATATAGGTGGCCAAGGCTTCCGGGCGAGCCGTGGTGAGGGGGTACAGGTCGTCGTCCGCGAGGTCTTCGAAGTACGCGGCGATGACCTCGGACGGAACGTTTCGCCAAGCGTGGTCGGTTGAGTCCCGCTTCTCGTGTTCGCCGGTTGACGCCTGCAGGTTGGCTACGAGAGTTTTGAGATGGTCTAGAGCCCGCCGTCTGCGGTCAAAAGCGAGTTCGAGACTGGTCGACTCCGGTCGGGCGGCGCCGAATCCGACCCTGCGCAGCTTGGTGTGTCGCATCTTCGTGTTCCCGGTGATCTGCATGCCGGGGCTGTGGCGGACTCGGAGACCGAACTCCTTCGGTGTCTTCCCGGTTGCGTCGAGCAACTTCACCTCCCGCAGCAACTCTTCGCTGGCCAAGCTGATGCTGCGAAAGCTGTCGACGACCGAGGGTGGCGCGTAGATGCGGCACAGATCGAGGTACCCCGGCCGGTAGCCGAACCATCTGCCCATCTGCATCAGCGCGTCATACTGCCGAGTCGTCCGTGCGTAGTAGCTGACGGTCAGCCCCTCAAGCGTGAGCCCCCGCGACAGCTTTGCTCCGCCGACGACGATGGTCGACAGACCGTTCGGGTGCTCGTCGTAGTCCAGAACATCGCTCGAGTCGCCGTTGATGAGGCGAACATCGATTTCCCTCACCGCCGAAGGGATGTGCTCGCGAATGTCCTGAAATCTGTCGATCCGACCGCTTGATCCGGGTTCCTCCGCCAGCTTCTCGGCCATAGGCACGAAGTCCTTGGACCAGATCTCGTCAAGGCGGTTCCAGACGGGATCGTCGTTGGTCGAGTAGCTCAGCTCATTGAAGCGTTCGGCGAGAAGGTCGGTCAGCTGCTGCCCCACTTCGGCTTGGGGAATCTTGAATCGGGTGACGTGTACCAGCATCGAGTTCGGTCTTGTCTGATCACCTCTGAGTCGACGGGCCGCGCACGCGAGAATGAATGAGTCGAGGGCACGGCGAAGGGACTCGGGGAGAGCGGAAGCCTGAGGAACGAAGTCCGAAGAGTGACTTGCCGGCATCCATTCCTCGTGGTCAACGAGCATGTTCACCATCGGGAGCCCTGGGTTGTCGGCATCTCGGCCGAACACCTTCTCGGCCCCGACGTAGTTGCTCGGCGCCTGCAGGCCAACGATGAAATCGCGCGGAAACAGGTCGTCGCCTGCTTTCTCATCTTCGGCGTTTACGTCGATAAACACATTTGCATACGGGGTGGCGGTGTAGCCCACGTAGGCCGATTGCTCGAAGAGTCGCAGTATCTGCCGGATCCTGCGGTTGGTCCCCGTCGGCGTGGTCTCTTTGTCAGCGTGGTCTGAGGTGTCGATTGATGCATTGTCCGCTTCGTCGTCGACGAGGAGCAGGGGGACACCCGGAATCGTCTGATCGCCCGGTCCGATACCCGAGTTGCGGCGTAACCAATCATGAAGAGTTTCCAACACGGTCACGTGCTTCTTGACGACAAAGACCGTCGGGAGGTTCGAGTGAGCGAACGGGTTACCGATCCCGTCAGCAACTGCCTGTTTGAAGTCGCCGTGTTCGGTCGCCTGCGTCATCGAGAAGACTGGGTTGTGGCTGTTGTAAAGGCCGACCCCGAAGGCGGCCCGCGTGCCGTCCCGTGCTTTTCTGGTATCGACTCCGACGAAAGCCTCGTCGAACCGGTGCTGGGTCTGTGCACGTAGGTTGTTGTGCGAGCCTGCGAGGATGATTATCAGGCGATAACCAGCATCGGCGGCCTTTGTTACGACGCCGAGGTAGTTGTTTGTCTTGCCGGACTGAACGTGGCCGATCACCAGCCCTCTTCTGTCCCAAGGCCCGTCACGATTGGGGTCGCCGAGGAGATCGACAATTCGCCCCGTTGAACGGTCGAGTTCGCGCAGAGCATTGGGAGGCAGCTTGGGTTCGACGAGACGTCGATAATTCTGCCAAAATCCCCCTTCTGGGAAGAGCTGACTCTCGTTGCCTCTCACCCAAGGCTGATGATCTGGGTCCTCCCCTTCAAGCACTCCTGCTTCGTCCTGGACAGTCGTGAAGCGAATCTCAGCCCAAGCCATGAGGTGGTGAAGCGCTCGGTGCTTCTCCTCAGGGCTGCCGTCGATCTTGGCCAGTTCGAACGCCTCGTTCGCATAGGCTACGACGCTCTCGTGAGCTAATCGTTGTGCGAGGAACCCTGGGTCTGTCTCGATGAGAGCTCCAAGAATCCGCTCGGCTCGGTCGAGGTTATTGGAACCGCTCATTTGCATCTGCTTCCGTCGAGAGTCTGGATGAAAGAAGCCTCTTGGTCGAAGGGTTGTGCCTCGTTCACGATCAGCTTCGCGTCCGACTCGGACCGCCCGGCCCTGACAAGCGCGCAGAACAGCTCGACGGCCATGGCGCGCAACTCCTCATCTGAACCCGGTGTGCTGTCGATAAGGCGCTCGTCTCGAAAGCCTTGGCTCAGGATGTGATCCACCGGAACGGTGGACTCGATCAGCTTGAGTAGTCCGATGACCGAAGCCGTGCTGGGTTCAGCCGTGGTGGCTGCGAGCAATGGGTGCTCGCGGTTGATGACGTACTTGACTGAGGTTCCCGACGTGTCGGCGCTCCACACGGGAACTCGGTGGCCTTTCCGGGGAGCTGGGCCCACGGACTTTCGGCCTCGGCTCCGGTACACCTCTTCTGCGCGTTTTCTCGTCGCCCGAGCGATTCGAACGAAGTCATCCTTGAGACTTGCCGGTGGTCGCGCTTTCGCCTTCCGCACATCCAGCGCCCAGAGCGAATCGAGATCTTGATCGAACTCGACGCGAATCCGGGCCAGCTTGTGATGCTCCTCGGGCTTAGTGCCACGGTCGAACCAGTCGCCGGCGACGATGAGCCGTTCTCGGCGGTAGAGGTAGAAGCCCTGTTGGAGATTCCAGCCCTTCTGCCCGCCAGCCCGCTTGTGCGTAGATGCATCTAGCCTTGACCGGTGGGGAAGGATGAATGGCTGGATGTCGATCTGCCGAGTTGCCCCAGCGGGGCTCAGAAGCTCCAGCTTCTCGTTTTGCAGCACCTCGGTGTTGCCGTCGCCTTCGAGGAACGGATCCCAAGGCTGGCACTCGGCTCCATTCACTCTGATGTGGAGGCCGTTCTCGATAAAGCGGTGGAATACGGCCTCGAGATGTAGCCGGACGTCATGGACCATCGCGAGAAAGGACTTGCGTGCCCGCGCATCGGTAGCCGGGCGATCGTCGACGATCCGATCGAGCTCGTGCCATGCGACGACGGTGCCCGTGCTGCCGTCGAGTAGAGTTTCCAACTCGCGACCTCGTGGGTTGTCGGTCAGCACGACCCACTTGTCTGTTCGCTGCACGTAGTCCAGATCCCAACACCGGCTCGCTGCCGGCTCGGTAAGGCCATGCCGCGAGGCGACAGTAAGCGATCTGGCTTGTGAGAAGCTGGCCGTCTTCAGCCCTAGGCCGAAGCGCCCTAAGTCGTTGTCCTCTCGGCTGTCCAGCGGATTGGACGAGCCGGGTCTCATGGCCTCGGTAAGCTGCTGGGGGGACATCCCGTCCCCGTCGTCGGTCAGCCGCATCGTGCTATCGGGCCCAGCCCAATTGAACTGTACGTCGATCGTCTGGGCGTTGGCCGAGATCGAGTTGTCGACGAGGTCGGCGATCGCAGTTGCGGGCGAATAGCCGAACGAACGCAGCGACTCGATGAGGGCGCTGGCTCGAGGCGTCGCATCGATCTCGTTGGGTTCCGAGTCCGTCATGTCGGAAGGTCGTTTCCGGCCATCCATGCAAGCACCTCGGACCTTCGGGCTTCATCGAGATCGTTGAGAGGCGTGATGCTTCCTCGCTGAGCGTCGACGATCACATTGAAGATGTAGTCGGACCCTTCTGCGTTCCGCATAGGGGCCGAGTAGGCGTGCAGAGTGCCCCGCAGCTCGCCTCGCACACCCGTGTCTCCGAGATGGCTCCATCGGCGGCGTCGGTACCGGCGGAAGCGACCTTCGATGTGGACCCCTTGGGCTGCTTCGATCGCGTCCGCCAATGTTAGGTCGCCGGTGGTGTGGCGGGAGACGCCCTGTTTCGCCCTTTCAGGAGCGGTCTCCGGGTCTGCCAAGGGCTCGAATGGGATGTCCAAGGCTCGGATCTTCGCCCAGCAGTCCTCCTGCTTCGTCCACTCGGTGATGTTCCGCCCCGCACCCGCCTCCACGATCGCTTCCTTCATTGGACCACTGGTCGACGCGATCGCAGCCGCGAATGGTTCGCTGATCTGCTGGGAACGCCAGATCAGCTTCAGGTCTGGACTTCTGTCCGATGCCTCGAGCAGGTAGCAGAGCGTGTACGCCACGACTTGGCGCTTGTAGGTGCCGCCGAGGTTCTTGCGAACGATTGTGTCTGCTGTCTTGAAGATGATTGCCTTCGCTACCAGCGCGTGGAATCGGTCTCGGTACCACTGTTCGGCGCCCTCCTCGGGCGCTGGTGGGAGTCGCTCCATGAATTCGACGAAGTTCTTCTGCCCCCCACGGCAAACGAGGTGGGGCAGCTTGGCCCACGTGTTCTCGTAGAGGGCCAGTTCGTTCTTTCCAAACTTCTGAGACTTTGGATACTCAGCGAGGAACTTCCTTTGCGCTGAGGGCGTACCAAAACTGGTCTGGTCGACCGCATACGACCCTCGTGCTCGCTCAAAGTACCACTTGGTCGGCCGACCCGTTGCTGCTGCAGGAGTCCAGGTCGAGCGCGAAGCCTGATCAATCTGTACGAGGTAGTCGTTGTTCGCCGACAGGTCGCTCTCTTGGACGTTGTTCTGGCGGTTGGCGAACCGAGAGATGTTCGGGACGAGTTCCTCGATCAACTCCGCGCCGACGACGACCAACTTCATCTGCACATTGACGTCGTCGAGACCGGAGGCTTGATCGCGAGCGGCGACGGCGAGGCTCGCCGTTGTCTGGCCGCCGTTGACGATCTGGAAGTCGTGCACGCTACGAATTCGTTCAGCGCCGTCTGCGCTCTCGATCGTCACGGACGCTGCAGTCGCGGTCAGCCCGTTGTTGTACGCAAGGAAACGCTCGGGTTCTTCGCGGATCGTGTCGCGGATGCCTCGATTGATCTTCCCGCGTGCGGAGAGAAACGCGCGAACGTTGCGCTCCAGAAGGCGGCCGCCATGCTCGAGATAGATGCTGGCGAGGCGACGCCCGGGAATGAACGCCAGGTAGGTCTGGACGTCGTCGTGCTGGTCGGCCGCCAGGCAGGGCAGTCCGCCCACATCGGCGAAGTCGATCTCGATCGGATCGAGCCGTTCCCCGGAATTGCGCGAGCGACGGATGATCTCGAGATCCCAGACTCGGACCGTGACGTCTTCGATGCCTTCGACCTCGGGGGCTTCGATCTCCGAGTCGGGTGCGTTTCGGTCGGTGAGGACATACAACGCAACTGAGTCGTAGGCCTCCTTCTGTGCCGCTACATCGACAAGATCTGCAGCCGGGTGATGGTCTTCGAGGTCGATGCGGCCCTCGCGGCATCTCGTCAAGAACCCAGTCAGCCGCTTCAGGAGGGTGCTGATCTCCGTGCGATTGATCGAGGTCGTTATGTCGGCTCGTTCGAAGTCGCTGATCGCGAGGTAGAGCCGCTTTAGAGCCGGGTCGATCGCCCAAGCGCTAACGGCTGCTCCGCGCGTTTGATAGTGGCTGACCTGATAGTCGGGCCACCGACCCTCGCTTTCCAAGTCATCGAGGATCAGGTCGGTAAAGGCATCCCCTAGGAACGCTTCTTGACCCTCGATCTCGGCGTGGGACAGAACTTCGGCGAGGAGCTTGGCGCGGAAGTCGACCTTGCCTGCAGCTGATACACCACTACCCTGCGCCGTCACCGACGAAGACTGTAGAGGCTCGGTCCGGGTCCGGGAAGCGCCACCGCCAGTCCTCGGGGGAGTCCTGGGCGTATCTGCGCCTCACTGCATGGGTGCAACTACGTTCTCCCTGGTGGGTACCGCGATCGACGTCACACCGTCCGCCTCCCGGCTCGTCACTTCTCTACGCGACATCGGGTACGACTTCGTGACAGCGATCGCTGATGTGGTGGACAACAGCGTCTCGGCCGCGGCCGACACGGTTGACATCCGCATCGAGTTCGATGGTCTCGATTCACGCGTGGTCATCGCCGACAACGGTCATGGCATGACGGCGAGCCAGGTCGATGAGGCGATGCGCTTCGGGTCCCGGCGGGACTACGAGCGGGGCCAGCTCGGTCGCTATGGGCTCGGTCTCAAGACCGCATCGCTTTCCCAGGGGCGACGCCTCACGGTCCTGACGAGACGGTCCGAGGTCAACCGGCGGATCTCCGAGCGTGTGCTCGATCTCGACGTCGTCCGGTCAACCGATCGCTGGG
>JAHDDY010000008.1:0-70349 GCA_020629115.1 Paracoccaceae bacterium
CACCCGTTGCGCCGGTGTCGCCTTTAGCGCCGGTTGCACCGGTGTCGCCTTTAGCACCCGTTGCACCGGTGTCGCCTTTAGCACCCGTTGCACCGGTGTCGCCTTTAGCACCCGTTGCACCGGTGTCGCCTTTAGCGCCGGTTGCACCGGTGTCGCCTTTAGCGCCGGTTGCGCCGGTGGCACCCGTTGCGCCGGTGGCACCCGTTGCGCCTTTGGCTCCGGTTGCGCCGGTGTCGCCCTTGGCACCCTGGTGGCCTTTCGCCCCCTGGGGTCCCTGCGGACCCTGCGGCCCCTGGGCGCCGCCCTTGCTTCCGCCCGTGAAGAAATGGGTGAAACTGTTACTGGACTTCGATCCGCCGAAGGATCCTCCTCCGTAGTATTTGGAGATATTGAAAGACATGGTGCTTTCCCCTGCATCCGTTGACACTGTGAAGCCAGATCCGCCGCAGGGTCGCCGTCCCACGATAAACCAAGCATCTCTAACGCTTGCATCAAAAAAGGACGTTTGCAAGATTATAATATCATTTTAGTACGTAAAAGCATTGTAGTCGTGAGAATCTGGAAAAATTGTGTTGTTATGATCTAATGTTTGTGGGATACCTCACGGTGAAAGTTTCGTATTAGAGCAAATTTCGGGAATTCCATGTTGAAGCGTGTCACTATCGCGGCCCTGTTCGTCCTGCAGATGCCACATTCTGGCATCGCGGCCGATGGTGCCTGGATGACGGAGCGGTTCAACGTCGTGATTCGGGATCAGGACGTCGCGGACGTGTTCCGCGAATTCGGCGGTCTGGCGGGTGTGCCGGTGGTCGTCTCCGAGGCGGTCGACGCCCGTGCGACGGCGCGATTCGAGAACGCGACCGGGGAGCAGATCATTGAGGCCCTGGCCGGCGAATACGGGCTGGACTGGCGCTACGACGGTCGCCGAATCGAGGTCTCCTCCAACACGGAGCAGGTCGGGCGCATCCTCGACATGGGTGGAGTTCGGCGGGGCGATCTCGTGACCGCCCTGGAGGCGCTCGATTCGTACGAGCCACGCTTCCCGATCTCGGCCCTGGACGGCGAGCTGGCGATGATCGTCGCCCCGCCGCGCTACGTCGCGATCGTGGAGGTCGTGCTGGCGGAACTGGTGGAGAAGCGCCGCGAATCGCTCGCTCTCGCCGAGGCGGAGCGACTTGCGGCGGAGGCCGAGCGTCTCGCTGCCGAGGAGCGCGCGCGGGCAGCGCTGCGTAACCGGCCCCGGCCGGTTTCGGATACGCCGCTCATCAACCGCGGCGGACGGTGGGGAGGGTAGCCATGCTCGAAGCGTTCGACTTCACGGCCCTGGATCATGCTCCCGCATGTCCCGAAGGTTCGCATCCCGCACCGGAAGCGCGCGCCGTCACCCGCGCGGATCTCAAGCTCCTGTGCGAGGTGGGCGTCCTGGCGCTGGCAATGGAGCGGGGCGAGGCCGCGTTGCCGATCTTCGAGTTGCTCGATTCGGAGCAGCCGCACAATGCCGCCGGTGCCATCGGCATCGCCATGATCGAGGCGACGGCGGGGCGCGAGCGCGATGCCTTCGCCCGCCTTCGGACGGCCATCGCGACGCGCCGGCTGTGCGTGAGGGAAGCCAAGGCGGTGCTGGTGGTGCTGCTCATGGGGTTCGGCCGCCACGGCGAGGCGAAGCCGCTCCGCCGGGAGATCCTGCGCGGCCCCGATTGCGGTGCCCGCCGACTGATTCAGACATACGGTTCCGCCTGAAGGGGCGGCCAACGAAAGGACGAGACCATGAACGGACTGAATTCCATCGGAGGCGCCAACGGCGCGTCCCCCGCCGGCGCCCAGGGCACCGAAGGCAGCGATTTCGACGCGATCTTCAAGGAAGGTCTCGTCAATACGTCGGCCGTGATGCTCCAGCTCATCGGCGGGGACATCATCCAGTCCGTCATGAAGGACGAGACGTCGGTCGACTGACCGAATCGACATACACGAGAGATACGGGAGCGAAAGCCGCATGAACGCCGCCGACAGATACGAGGACCAGCGAGAGAGCGCCCAGCGCGCCTTTCGCCGTGCCCTCGTGGCGCGTCTCGCGCGGCGCATGGTGCGTTCGGGCGTGCTGCGCGCATTGGCGCGCGCCGTCTCGGGCACGGCTTCGCTCTCGGACAGGTTCCCCTCCCAGCATCCGCACGCGACACGTGACGATGCAGACAAAGAACCGCTCCTGATACCCGGAGTCGCCGCCGGTGGAGCTGGTGGTGGGGGATCCGGCGCTGCCGATGACGGGCTTTCGCCCGCTTTCTGATTCGTCCAATCCATTTCCGAACGTATTGAGAATCGCCGTTTCCCGGCGGTCTGGAGGAACTCGTGTCCATATCGGCAATAGCGGCACAGGGTGGCGTCAACCCGCAGGCGGGTGCAGCCGCGGAGCGCGCCTCGATCGCGCGCAGCGACGCACCCGCGGACGGCAAGGTCCATATCAGTTTCGCGCCCACGTCCACGGCGGCCAACGCCACCCCGATGGACCGGATCGGCTCCAGCCTGATCGACACGCTGCGCGACTTCGAGAAGACCCGCGCCACCCAGCGCGACGCCATGGGCACCGCCCAGGGCGGTCCGGCCTCGCCCGTGACGGTCGCCAAGGACGAGTTGCTGTCCGGCCCGGCCACCGTGCGCCCCGCATCGGGCGAATCGCTGTCGACCCAGCCGGCCGAAGCGGTCGGATTCGACGATGCCGTCACCGCGATGACCCGCAGCTTCGACTACGCCATCGAGACGCAGCTCATCGTCAAGACCGGCTCCCAGTTCTCTTCCTCCGCCGCCTCGCTGATGCGCGGTCAGTGACGCGCCTCGACGTCCCGACAGGCATTCCGATACCGGAGAGAAGACGATGAAACACCACAAAGCGACCCTCGCCCTCGTCGCCCTGCTCGCCTTGGCCGGATGCCGGATCGAGGTCTACGACAAGCTGTCCCAGCGGGATGCGAACGAGATCACGGCCCTCCTGCTGTCGGCGTCCATCGACGCCAGCCGCGTCGAGGAGAAGGACGGCACCTTCGCGGTCGAGGTGCCGGAGAAGAGCTTCGCCGTTGCCGTGCAGCTCATCTCCGACAGCGGCCTGCCCCGTCCGCAGTTCAGCTCGATGGTCGATGTGTTCGACAATGACCGGCTCATCTCCTCGCCCTCCGAGGAGCGCGCCCGCCTCGGCTATGCCATCTCGCAGGAGCTGTCGCAGACGGTCTCCGAGATCGACGGCGTGGTCTCGGCCAGGGTCCACCTCGCGACCCCCGCGCTCGACCCGCTGGGCCGCCGGGTGACGAAATCCTCCGCCTCGGTCGCGATCCACCACGAGAAGGCCCTCCCGACGGAAGGTCTCGTGCCGCGCATCAAGCTGCTGGTGTCCCACGCGGTGGACGATCTGGAATACGACGACGTGCTCGTCGCGCTCTTCCCGGTGGGCCGGACGATCGGCGCCCCAGCGCGATCCGAGCGGACGGTGGCCGCTTTCGACGGCGGTTCGGGCAGCATTCTCGACGACATGGCCCGTCCCGATGATCAGGCGGGATATGCCGCGCGGATGACGGCGTCGCCGATGCCGGTCGTGACCCCTGCGTCCTCTCCGTTCAACCCCGCCATCGCCGCGATCCTCGCGGGTGGGCTGCTGATCCTGCTCATCGCGGCGAAGAGCCTTTTCGACCGGCCCCGCAAGACGGTGCAGGTGGACGAGCGACCGCGGCGGCGCGCCGGATCATGACCCGGACCGCCCGTGCCCCGGCGGCGGGTCAGGCGGCGAATCGCCTCGATGCCTATCGCCGGATGGCAGACATGCTGCGCGGTCTCGATCACGTCCAGCTTTCGGACGGTATCCCGGCCGCCCTGTCCCGGCGCCTCGCGGCACCGCGCTATCGTGCGCGTCTGGAGCGGCGTTTCGCGCGGCGGACGGGCCTGTCGTCGGTCTTCGCCACGCTCGGCGAACCGATCCTCGATGCCGCCTCGCTCGGGGAGGCGGGGCTAAGGGCCGTCATCGTCGATACGGGCGTCCTGTGCCAGTACGCGGCGTTGCGGCGGCTGGTCGATCAGGCCGTCCTCGCCGATCTGTCCGCCCAGCTCGGTCTCGATCTCACGGCTCACGATGCCCGCCGGGCCACGGGTGGCGAGGTCATCGATCTCGCCCGGGCGCTCGCCTGTCCCGAACCGGGACCGTCCGGCGACGTCGAGACGCTCATCCATGCCATCCTGGATGACGGACTGAGATGCTGGACCTGCTGGGTTCACGCGCGACCGCCGGGAAGTACGCGTTTCCTCGAAGCGCTTGTCCCGGCGTTGCCCGGCGCTGGCCCGGTTATTGCATCCGAACCCTGCAAACCCCGCGATTGCGCCCGTCGCGCCGCGCTCTTCCAGGCGCGGTTGACGAAGGCGTCCGAGGAGCGGGGCGGAACCTAGCGGGGCGATGCGATGCAGGACGAACCGAACGACGCGGCCCCTCCGGCTCGGAGCGATGCCGTGTCGAAGATTCTTCGAGCGCAGGATTTCGAGGCCCTCGCCAGCGCGCGGACCGGAATAGACCAGGCGCATTCCGAGGCCGACGCCATCGTCGCCGCCGCCCACGAGCAGGCGCAGGCCATCCGCGACGAGGCGCGTGCCGAGGCCGAGGCCGACCGCGCCGCCCTCGTCGCCGAATACGCCGGGGCGATGCACGCGCAGATCGCGGCGATGCCGGACAGGATGGCGGATCTCGCCATGGCCTGCCTGCGCCGGGTCCTCGACCCCATACCCGATGCGAAGGCCGTGGCCGGTGCCGTCGCGGCGACCCTTCGCGAGACCGATATCGCAGGCGGGGCCGTGCTCGTCGTCGCGCCGCCCCTGATGCATACCCTGCGCGAGCAACTGGAGCGACGGGGCATCCCGGCGACGGTCATCGAGGTGCGCGGCGATCCGGAATGCCCCCTCGAATCGAGCGTCCTGCGCTCGCCCTTCGGGGATATCGAACTGGGCATCGAGCCGCAGTTGCGCGCCATCGAGCGCGGCCTGCGCGCCGCCGCGCGGAATGGCGACCCGCAGGGTAGCGACCCGCAGGGAGACACCGCATGACGGCCCTCGCCGACAGCGTCGCGCGCCTTGGCCCGCTCGCAGCCCTCGACCGATTCGGCCAAGCGGCCCGGACCATGCCACTGCGTCCCGTCATGGGGCGCGTGTCCAAGGTCTCGGGCACCATCGTCGAGGCGGTGCTCTCCGGGGGACGACTGGGCGAGATCTGCGCGCTGGATGAGCCGGGGGAGGGCGCGGGGCCGCCCCGCCTGGCCGAGGTCGTGGGCTTTCGCGACGGGGTGGCGCTGCTCGGGGTCATCGGCGACATGACGGGCCTGTCCTCGCGCACGCGGGTCACGCCGACTGGCGTGCCGCTGTCGGCCCCGGTGGGCGAGGGGCTGCTGGGCCGCGTGCTCGACGGTCTCGGCAATCCGCTCGACACCCGCACGCGCGGCCCCCTCGCCGCCGCCGACCGCCGCCCCGCCGAGGCCGCGCCGACCGATGCCCTCGCCCGGATGCCCGTCACCCAGGCGATGCCGCTCGGCATCCCGGCCCTCGACGCGCTCAACGTTATCGGCGAGGGCCAGCGCGTGGGCCTCTTCGGCGAGCCGGGGACGGGCAAGTCGACCTTCGTCTCCGCCCTCGCCAAGGCAGCCTCGGCGGATGTCGCGGTCATCGCCATGGTGGGCGAGCGCGGGCGCGAGGTGACGGAGTTCATCGAGGATACGCTCGGGGCCGAGGGCCTGGCTAAATCCGTCATCGTCGCGGCGACCTCCGACCGCCCGGCCATGGAGCGCATCAAGGCCCCCTTTATCGCCGCCGCCATCGCCGAATCGTTCCGGGACCAGGGCAAGCGCGTCCTCTTCCTGATGGACAGCCTGACCCGCCTCGCCCGCGCCCAGCGCGAGATCGGCCTCGCCGCCGGCGAGCCGCCCGCCCGCCGCGCCTTTCCCCCGTCCGTCTTCGCGATGATGCCCAAGCTCATCGAGCGGGCCGGGGTCGCGCCGGGGGGCGGGTCGATCACGGGGTTCTACACGGTGCTCGTCGAGGATGACGGCGTGGGCGATCCCATCGCCGAGGAGGCCAAGTCCCTGCTCGACGGTCACGTCGTGCTCTCGCGCAAGCTCGCCGAGGCGGGCAAGTTCCCGGCGGTCGACGTGCTGGCGAGCCGCAGCCGGGTCATGGCGCGGGTCGTTGACGCCGATCATTCCCGCGCCGCCGAGCGCGTGCGCGGGCTTCTCGCCCGCTATGACGAGATCGAGCTGCTGCTGCGCATGGGAGAATACGCGCGCGGGTCGGACCCCCTCGCCGACGAGGCCATCGACAAGAAGGAGCGGCTCGACGCCTTCATCCACCACGCGCTCGACAAGCCCGAAAGCTGGCAGACGATCACGGACGCGCTGTCCTTTCTGGCCACGCCCGACCGATGACCCCCGCCCAGCTCGCCGAGGCCCTGCGCGTGCGCCGCCGCCGGGAGGAACGCGCCCTCGCCACATTGCAGCAGGCGCGGGCCGTGGAGACCCAGGCCGCGGCGGCGCTGGCCGAGGCGCGGGGCGCGCTCTCCGCGTTCGACGCGCGGCTGGAGGCGGGTCTCGACGCCTTCCGGAAGCGCGCCCGCATGGGCGTCACGCCCCAGGGCCTGACCGGCATGCGCGCCTTCCACTCGGATCAGCTCAAGGCCCGCGAGGGCTTTCAGGAACCCATCGCCATGGCCGAAGGCGCGCTCGCGCTGGCGCAGGACCGCGTGGCCGAGGCGCGCTTTCTCTGGCAGCGGGCAACCCAGGCGGCAGGGAACTTGCAGGAGATGGGCGACGGGATGACCCGTGCCGCCGCCCGCGACCGGGAGCGGCGACAGGAACAGGATCGCGACGAGCTTGCCGCGACGCGCGCGGCCCGTCTGGCCGGGGAAGGGAGGGACTAGATGGATACGCTCGATTTCCAGACCGACGACCGCCTCATGA
Source organism: Paracoccaceae bacterium (assembly GCA_020629115.1). Taxonomy (GTDB): domain Bacteria; phylum Pseudomonadota; class Alphaproteobacteria; order Rhodobacterales; family Rhodobacteraceae; genus JAHDDY01. The sequence continues at coordinate 6,969 of JAHDDY010000008.1, forward strand.
TTCGCCCTCTCGACCTGCCGTCGGTGCGCCCGCAAGCGGCCTGGCGCAACCGTGCGCTGTCCCGCGCCCGCGCCCCCGTCCCGGTGCTGGAGGATATCGCCGTATCGCTCGTGCCCGACACGCGGCTCGACTGGATGGGGGCGGGAAAGCGCGTCTCCATCGCGTTCTCGGCATCGGGGGAGGCGGGCTTCGTCACCACCGTCGTTCCCGTCGTCCAGCGCCTGCTTGCGCGAGCCGACCTGCCCGTCCGGCCAGATGCGCTCGACGCGGAGCTTGCCGCGCTGGCCATCGAGACCGTCCTGACGGAGCCGGTGGAGGCGCTCGAAGGGATGCTGGGCCGGTCCATCGCGCTTCACGCGCTCGATACCGTCTCGGATCGTCCCGATCTGGCGCATCTGTGTTTCGAAATGCGCATGGACGGGGACGGTCCGGCCTATCCGGGCACGATCCACGCCCCCGCCGCGCTGCTCTCGGTCCTCGCCCGCGGCTGGATGGACCGGCCGGCCCTCGACGCGCCGCGGGAGGACGTGCGGCTGCCGCTCTCCTTCCGCGTCGCCTACACCGACCTGACCCTCTCGGCCCTGCGCAGCCTGCGGACGGGGGACGCGATGCTGTTCGACCGGATCGCGATGCAGGGCGGCGCGGCGGCGGCGCTGGGCGAGGCGATGCATAGCAGCGTGCGATTCGACGAAGAGGGCAACCTTCACCTCGCGGAGCCGTTCGCTGCCCCCGAACCTTACGGAATGGGAGAATTCCTGATGACAGACGACGATCCCGAACAGGCCGTACGCGCCGTCTCCGATGCCGATCTTGACGATCTGCCGGTGCGCCTCGTCTTCGAGGTCGGCCGGACCGACATGAGCGTCGCCGACCTGCGCGCGCTGACGGTCGGCGCGCCCCTGCCCCTCGACCGCCCCGCCTCCGCCGCGGTGCAGATCCTCGCCAACGGGCGGCGGATCGGCGCGGGCGAGATGGTGATGATCGGCGAACAGCTCGGCGTGCGCATAACGCAGCTCAACGGCCATGGCTGAGGAACTGAACGCCAACGTCCTGTCGCTCATCATCGTGGTGATGCTGCTCGGCTTCCTGCCCTTCGTGGCGGTTGCCGTGACGGCCTTCGCGAAGATCACGGTCGTCCTGCTGATCGTGCGCAACGCGCTCGGGGTGCAGCAGACGCCGCCGAACATGGTGATCTACGGCATCGCGCTGGTGCTGACCGTCTACATCGCCGCGCCGCTGGCGGCGCAACTTCAGGGCATCCTGGCCGACCCGGCGCTGAACTTCGAGACGCTGGACGACTGGCTCGTCGTCTACGAGCAGGGGGTCGAGCCGATACGGGAATTCCTGCTGCGCCACGCGCGGCTCGACGACCGGGCCTTCTTCATGGAGGCGACGGCCTCGGTCTGGGGGCCGGAGATGGCGCAGGGCGTCGACAGCGAATCGCTCGCCGTCCTGGTGCCGGCCTTCCTCGTGTCGGAGCTGACCCGTGCGTTCGAGATCGGGTTCCTGCTGTACCTGCCGTTCCTGGCCATCGACCTCATCGTCTCGGCGGTGCTGATGTCGCTCGGCATGATGATGGTCTCGCCTATCATGATCGCGATTCCCTTCAAGCTGTTCCTGTTCGTGGCGGTCGACGGCTGGTCGCGCCTCGTCCAGGGCCTCGTCCTGAGCTACACATGAGGAGGACGCACGGATGACGGAGGACGTTCTCGCCCGCTACCTGCTGCTCGCGGCCCTGGCCAGCATGAAGAGCGCCGCCCCGCCGCTGATCGTGGCGGCCATCGTCGGCTTCATCGTCGCGCTCTTCCAGGGCGTGACGCAGATTCAGGACCAGAGCCTGCCGATCACGCTCAAGATCCTCGTGGTCGGCGCGACCTTCCTCCTGTTCGGGGCGGCGCTGGCCAGCCCGGTGGTGATCCTCGCGGACGAGGCGCTGCGCATCTTCCCGACGGCCTCGCGATGAGGGGTGACCGACGATGACGACGCCTCGGCACGGGAGTGCGTCATTGACCGGCTCGACCGGCATCGAATGGCCTGCGCCGGGGGGTGCGGCCCATGCTTGAGTTGGTGGAATTCATCCTGCCCCTCATCGAGGCCGGTGCGCTGACCTTCGCGCGGCCCCTGGGCTTCATCATCGCCTTCCCGCTCTTCTCGTGGCTCGGGTTGCAGGGCATGATCCGGAACGTCACGGCCCTGGCCATCGGCGCGCCGTTCCTGACGCTGGTCTACACCCAGCTCGCCGCCTCGCCCGAGCCGCTGCCGGCCGAATACATCATGCTCCTCGCCGGCAAGGAATTCCTCGTCGGCCTGACGCTGGGGGTGGTCCTCGGCGTCCCGTTCTGGGGAGCGGAGATGGCGGGGGCCTATGTCGACGTGTACCGCGGCAGTTCGGCGGCCACGGTGGTCAGCCCGGACGCGATGGCGGAGCCGCTGGTCTCGGGCGCGATCTTCTCCATCGCGCTGGTGGCGATCTTCCTCGCCATGGGGGGGCTGCGCATGGTGCTCGGCGTCCTCTACGAGAGCTACGACATATGGCCGTTCTTCCAGATCGTGCCGCGTATCTCGGGCGACCTGTACCCGGTCTTCCTCGAAATCCTCGGCACCGTCGCGCGCATCGCGCTGACGCTGGGCGCGCCGCTGCTCATCGCCATGTTCGTCGCCGAGCTGGCGCTGGCCTTCACCAGCCGCTTCGCGCCGCAGATCAACATCTTCGATGCCATGCTCTCGCTCAAGAACATCGTCTTCCTCGTCGTCCTGCCGCCCTACCTGTACTTCCTCGCCCGCTACTACGGGTCGGAGGTGCTCGACCTGCCGGGCCTGACGGATATCCTGCGCCGGGTGGTCGGACCATGAGCGGCGATACCTCGGAGGAAAAATCCCTACCGCCCTCGGAGAAGAAGCTCCAGGAGGGCCGCAAGAAGGGGCAGATCGCCAAGAGCGCCGACATGGTCTCGGCGATCGTGATGATCTTCCTCGTCGCCTATCTCGTCCTCGGCTGGTCCGTGATCGAGACCGCCTTCGCGCGGATGTTCGACACGGCGGGGCTGACGGCGGCGCGCGGAGGGCCTGATTCGTGGAACATCGCCATCCGCGATACCTGGGCGGCGATGGGCACCATCATGCTGCCGCTCTACGGCGTCTCCTTCCTCGCCATCTTCCTCGGCTCGGTGATCTCCAACAAGGGCATCGTCGTCTCCTTCGATCAGGTGAAGCCCGACCTGAAGAAGATCCACCCCGTCGAGGGCTTCAAGAAGATCTTCAGCATCCGCAACTTCATCGAGTTCCTCAAGGCGCTGGTGAAGAGCATGTTGATCCTGCTCGTCCTGGCCGTGATCGGGTGGTGGGGCTTCCGGTCGATCATGCGGGCGCCGCTCTGCCGCCCGGACTGCTCCGACGACGTGCTGATGATCGTGGTCGTGCCGCTCGTCCTCGCGGCCATGGCGCTTTTCCTGATTTCCGCGCTCGTGGACATGACGCTTCAGAAATGGCTGTTCACCCGCGACATGAAGATGACCCATTCCGAGATGAAGCGGGAAATGAAGGAGATCTACGGCGATCCCATGGTGCGCCGCGCCCGCAACGAGGCCCGGCGCGGGGATTCGGGGGGCGGCGGATCGGGCAAGGCGTCCAGCTTCCTCGATTCAACCGCACCGACGATTCTCGTCTGCTCGGGCGGGCAGATCGCGGTCGGCCTGCGCTACGTGCCCGGCGAGACGCCCGCGCCGATCGTCGTGGCGAAGGGCACCGGCGCACGGGCCGCCGCCCTGATCGCCGAGGCGGTGGGCATCGGAGCACCGGTCACGAACGACCCGGATCTCGCCCTGGCGCTGCTCCAGCAGGGTCGAATCGAGACATTCGTGCCGGAGTCCCTTTTTAAGGAAGTGGCCCGCGTCATGAGAAAATCGTAGATTGTATAATACCAGGATTCCTGACCGAATTCGTTTTAGTAGAATGTATCTTATTGACACTTAAGGCGACCTCACGTACGTATGAGCCATGGGAACGATACGTCGAAATGTTCGAAAGTAGCACGGTGACTGGAGAACTCTCTTCGGTTCTGAAGGCCGACTCGAATGGGGAAGCCATGCGCCGTTACCAACGGCAACTGGCGGATGCGTCGAAGCGGGTGGAGGAGCTTCCCAGAGGGGCAATCAAAGACACGTCAACCAAGGCCTTGCAGGCCGGATCGACTCTCCTCCCGGTTTTGTGGAGAGACATCAACAGGAGTTAGACTATCATGGCACAGAACCTTTCCAGCATCGGCAACCAGACCGGCTCCACCGGCACCTCGGGCGACAACGGCTCCGACGACGCCGTCGCATCCATGGAAGCCGCTTTCGACCGCGCCATCGCCAAGGCGGCACAGGTCACCGAGAAGCGCATGGAGGGCGGCTCGGCTCTCGACGCGGCCCGGACCCGCCTCTCGAACTGATACGGTCTTTGCAGACTGTCTGGTTGCGAGGACTTCGCCGGCCGCGTGCGTCTGGCGAAGTCCTTTTCGTTTAGGGGGTATCGTGTTCCGGGTTGGGGGTCGATGACGTGAGTCACGTATGCATTCTGAACGGTATTCACCGGGGCGCGGTCATCGCGGTCGGCGAGTGTCCGGTCGTCGTCGGCGGGCATGGCGAGAGCGATGCGCTGCTGTCCGACGACAGTGCCGAAGGTATCGCCGCCCGCCTGTCCGCGAATGCGGACGGCACGCTTGCGGTGGAGGCCGTCCACGGCGGACCGCTGCGAAACGGGCGACGCCTGCGCGCCGGTCGGCGCGCCGCTCTCGGCGAGGGCGCTGTCCTGACCCTCGGCGACATCGAGATCGCGCGGGGCGAGACCCTTTCGGCCGCGACCGCCCAGGCCTCGCTGCGGGACAGGCGCCGCGCCACGTCCGGCTGGGTCGCGGTCTGTGCCGCCTGCATCCTCGTCTTCGCCGTCATCGGTGCGGTGGGTGGGCCGGCGGGCGCGTTCGGCTCCTGGCAATCCGCCGACCGGGCCGCCGCGCCGGTCCGCGAGACCGATATCCGGCGCGATCCCCTTATCGAGCTGACGCGCGCGCTGGAGCGGCAGGGTCTCTCGGAGGCCATCTCCGTGCGGCGCAGCGAAGCGGGGCAGATCCGGGCCACCGGCGCGGTCGACGAGGACGAGCGTGCCCGGTGGAAGACGCTGGTCCGCTGGTTCGACGGCCACTTCGGCGGTGCGACCACCCTCGTCGCCGACCTGACGGAGCGCCGGGACGGGTACGTGATGCCGTTCAGGATCGCCTCGGTCCATTCCGAACCCAACGCCCATGTGGTTCTCCATGACGGCCGGTCCTACCCCGTCGGCTCGATCCTGCCGGGAGGGTGGGAGCTGCGCGGCGTGGCAAACCTGAAGATCGAGCTGTTCCGCGAGGGACAGTCCCTCCTGATCGCATTCTGACCCCTCGGCACGGCATCGAAACGGTATGGTAATTGCTTCGAAGGAACGGTGCGGCGGGATGGTGGATACTGCATCCGTTTCCCCGTGCATAGGCCGATGCCCGATGTGCGGGACCGGGATGCGTTCGAAGGATAGAAGCGATGAGTGACCTGAAGTCCACCATTTCCAGGATGCCCCCGGGCCGCGCCGTGCCGTCGGAGGGCGCGGCCCGCTCCCATGCCGCGCCGCGCCCCGCGATCGCCCTGCCGCGACGGCCCCCGCAGGGCGTCGAGGCGCGGGGCGACCAGCGCACGGCGACGACCGCGCCCCTGTCCGATTTCATCGCGCCGCCAGCCGAGACTGCGGAATGGCTCGGCAGCCCCGCCATCGGCTCCGTGCTGGCCGCCGTCTCGCGCGACCTTGCGCCCGACGGGGTCGCGATGTCCAAGCGCAACCAGTACGCCGCCAGCGTCGTGGAAACCCACATGGTCGCCCGCCGACAGCTGACCCGCCACCTCAACGCCCTGCTGCGCGCATGAGGGATACGCTTGCCCTGACGGCGGCAACGGGCGGCCGCGCCGTCGAGGCGGAGGCCAAGGCCCGCTCGCTGCACGCCCTCGGCGCCTTCTACCTGCGCCAGGGATTTCCGCGACAGGGCCTGTCCCTGCTCCTCGCCGCCCGGGACTACGGTATCCGCGACGGCGCGCTCGACCGGGCCGTAGCCCAGGCGTACCTCCTGAGCGGCGCGCCGAAGCAGGCGCTGGAGGTGCTGGACGCGATCGAGCCGGAGCTGGACACGCCCCGCCTGCGCGACAGCGCCCGCCTCCTGCGCAGTCGCGCCCTTCTGGCGCTGGGCCGGACCGAGGAGGCGCGGGCCGTCTTCGGGCGGAGGGACGCGGCATGATCGGCTCCCTCCATCGCGGCCTCAGCGCCGCCGGCAAGCGTCAGGACCTCGTGGTCGTCGTCCTGCTCGTCACCGCCATCCTGATGATGATCCTGCCCCTGCCGACCTGGCTGGTGGACATCCTCATCGCCGTGAACCTCGCGGGGGCCGTGCTCCTCTTGATGATGGGCCTCTATCTCAAGCGCCCGCTCGAATTCTCGACATTGCCGTCCGTCATCCTGATCGTGACCATCTTCCGGCTCGCGCTCTCGATCACCACGACGCGACTCATCCTGCTCAACGCCGATGCCGGGTCGATCATCGAGACGTTCGGCCAGTTCGTCATCGCGGGCGAGATCATCGTCGGCCTCGTCGTCTTCCTCATCATCACCATCGTGCAGTTCGTGGTCATCACCAAGGGGTCCGAGCGCGTGGCCGAGGTCTCGGCCCGCTTCACGCTCGACGCGCTGCCCGGCAAGCAGATGTCCATCGACAGCGACCTGCGCAACGGCGACATCGACGCCGCCGAGGCGCGTTCGCGCCGGCGCATGATCGAGCAGGAGAGCCAGTTCTTCGGCGCGATGGACGGCGCGATGAAATTCGTGAAGGGCGATGCCATCGCCGGCCTGGTCATCGTCGCCGTCAACCTGATCGGCGGCATCGCCATCGGCATGGTCAGCCACCAGATGGCCGCCGGCGAGGCGGTCGAGACCTATTCGCTGCTCACCGTGGGCGACGGCCTCGCCGCCCAGCTCCCGGCCCTGTTCGTGTCGCTGGCGGCGGGGGCGGTCATCACCCGCGTCGCGACCGACGAGAACGAGAACCTCGGCGCGGACATCACCCGCGAGATGATCTCCAGCACCATCGCCCTGCGCGTGGCCGCCGCCATCCTGTTCGTGATGATGTTCATCCCCGGCTTCCCGTGGCCCGTCTTCCTCGTCCTCGGCGCGGGCCTCCTGGCCATCAGCTTCTCGGACCGCCTCGGCGTCATGCTGTTCGGAGAGAGCGAGGACGACGGGACGGAGGCCACGGGCAACGACCTGCTCGACGAGGTCGGGCTGGAGAAGAGCCCCTTCGTCGTGCGCATCAATCCCGAGCTGATCTCCGATGCCGACCGCGCCGTCTTCGCGGACGAATCGGCGGAGGCGACCCTGGGCATCAGCGCCGAGATCGGCCTGTCCATCCTGCCCCCGCGCCTCGTCGGCGATCCGTCCCTCGCGACGGAGAGCGTGCGGGTCGATCTGGATGACGTGGCCGTCTCGGGCTTTTCCGTCGATCCGCAGGCCATCGGCGTCGACGCCGATGCGGAGACGCTGATCCTCGCCGACGTGGCCCATCGCGCCGCGACCAGCCCGCCGCCGGGGTTCCGTTCCCTGCACTGGGTCGAACCCGACGCGGCCCCCGCCCTTGCCGAGCACGGGCTGACGACGCTGACGCCGCTGGAGGTTCTGCTGATCGGCGTGCGGGGCGCGCAGACGCGCTTCGCCTCGCAGTGCATCGGGGTGCAGGAGGCTCGCGCCGCGCTCGTGGGCATGTCCCAGCACTATCCCGACCTCGCGTCCGAAGTGCGCGACCTGCTGCCGCTCAACAAGATCGCGGAGGTCTTCCGTCGTCTCGTCGACGAGAACGTGCCGATCCGCAACCAGCGCCTGCTGCTCGAAGCCATGGCGGAATGGGGCGCGAAGGAGCAGGACCCGGTCGTCCTGACCGAATACGTCCGCACCGCGCTCAAGCGCCAGATCTGCAACGCGCTGGCCGGGGAGGACCGGGTGCTGCCCGTCTACCTGCTCGACGGGGCGGTCGAGGATGCGCTGCGCAATGCGGTCCGCCAGACGACGGTGGGCGAATACCTCGCCCTCGACGACAACGTCTCCGCCGCCCTGGTCGACAACATCCGCGAGAACCTGCGCGAGCCGACCGACGGCGGCACGCGCCCCAGCGTCCTCGCCTCGCTCGACGTGCGCCGCTTCGTGCGCAGCCTGATGAGCAACAACGGGATGCGCGAGACGTCGGTGCTGTCGTACCAGGATCTCTCGACCGAGTTCACCATCACCCCGATCACGACGATCATGCTGCCCGAGATGGACTACGCCGCCGCCGCCGAATGACGCGGCCTCAGCCCAGCGCCGCCTGCGCCTCCTCGAACAGGATGGCGTGGCGTCCGGCGAGGCGCGCGCGGTCCCGGTCGTAGCCCCCGCCCAGGACGCAGGCGAGCGGCATCCCCCGCGCCCGCGCCCAGGCGAGGACAGTCCGGTCGCGGGAGCGGATGCCCTCGTCCGTCAGGGCCAGCCGCCCGAGCCGGTCGTCGGCATGCACATCCACCCCCGCATTGTAGAAGCCCAGCGAGAACGGCCCCTCCCGTTCCAGCCGCTCCAGCATCCCGCGCAGGGCGGCCAGGTAGTCCGCGTCGCCGCAACCGTCGGGCAGGGCGATATCCAGATCGCTCTCCTCCTTCTCGAACGGGTAGTTCGCGCCCGCATGGAGCGAGGCGGTGAAGACGCTCGGATCGCCCCGGAAGATGGCCGCCGTGCCGTCCCCCTGATGCACGTCGCAGTCGATCACCGCCACCGGCCCCATCCCGCCCGCGCGCTGCAAGGCCCGGATGGCGACCGCCACGTCGTTGAAGACGCAGAACCCCGCCCCGTGCTCGTAGCGGGCGTGGTGGCTGCCCCCGGCGGTGTTGCAGGCGATGCCCGCCTCCAGCGCGAACCGCGCGGCGATGAGGGTGCCCGCGCTGGCGAGGCGCGAGCGACGGGTGACGCGCGGGGTGTGCGGATAGCCGATGCGCCGCACCTCCTCGCGCGTCAGGGTGCCGTCGAAGACCCGTGCGACGTAGTCGGGCGCATGGGCGCGTGCGACCGTCGCCTCGGTCGCCGGCGCGGGGGTCAGCCACGTCTCCGGCCCGGTCAGCCCCCGCGCCGTCAGCGTCTCGCGCAGATAGCCGTATTTCGACATGGGAAAGGTGTGCCCGTCATGCAGCGGGGCCTGGTAGTCCGGATGATGCACGATGGGCAGGGGCGGCATTCACGATGCCCCGAAGGTCTCGGCCGCCACCGCGCGCACCGTCTCCTGCGCCGCCGCCAGCCGCGCCGCGACCGCCCCGAAATCCGGCTCGCCCAGCGCCCGCGCCATGACCGTGCGCAGGGCCTCGGGCGCGGTGGCGGGGTCGAAGGGACCGGCATGGCTGAGCCGGATGAAATGCAGCAGCGCGGCCTGCGTCGCCCGGGCCGCGGCGAGACGCATGGCCGTCTCGCGGTCGAGGATACCCCGTCCGGCGAGGGCCTCCAGCGCGCCCTGCGCCTCTCGGCACCCCGCGATGCCATGGGCGACGCACAGCGCCTGCCAGACGAAATCGGCGTCCACCAGCCCCCCGCGCGTCAGCTTCAAGGCCCACGGATCGCCGGTCTCGCGCGGATGGGCCGCCGCCAGCCGCGCCCGCATCTCCGCCGCGTCGGTCAGCACCGCCCCCACCGCGCGCTCCCGCGACAGGGCCGTGCCGATGGCCGCCTCGATCCGCGCCGCCAGCGCCGCCGGCCCCGCGACGACGCGCGCGCGGGTCAGGGCCATGTGCTCCCACGTCCAGGCATCGACCGCCTGATACCGCTCGAACGCAGAAAGCCGCGTGGCGAGCGGACCGGACTGCCCCGACGGGCGCAGGCGCATGTCCACCTCGTAGACCGCTCCCTCGGCGGTGGGCGCGGTGAGGGCGTTCATCAGGCGCTGCGTCCAGCGGGCGTAGTATTGAGGCCCGGCAAGCGGCTTCGGCCCGTCCGACGGCGCATCCGCGTCGTCGTAGATGACGATGAGGTCCAGGTCGCTCGCCGCCGTCATCTCCCGCGCGCCGAGCCGCCCCATGGCGACGATGCAGGCCCCGTTCCCGGGGGGCGGGCCGTGGCGGCGGGCCACCTCCGCCGTTACGGGTGGCACCATCGCCCGCAGGCATGCCTCGGCCAGCGCCGAATAGGCCCGCCCCGCCTCCTCCGGCGTGTCGATCCCGCGCAGCATCGCCGCGCCGATCCGGAAATGGCGCTCCTTGGCCCAGCGGCGCGAGGCGTTGAGGTTCTCCTCGAACGCATCCGCCGGCGGCGCGAGCGCCGCGTATTCGGCCACGAGTGCCTCGACGCCCGGCGTCGGCGCGAAGAAGTCGCGCGACAGCAGGGCGTCGATCACCCCCGGATTGCGCCCCAGATACGCGGCCAGCTTCGGCGCGGCGGCGCAGATCTCGGCGATCATCTCCAGCAGGGCGGGGTTGGACTCGAAAAGCGACAGGATCTGCACCCCCGAGGGCAGGCCCGAGAGGAAGCGGTCGACTTCGAGGAGCGCGCGATCCGGGTCGCCCGCCCCCGCCACCGCCCCGAGGATGACCGGCAGCACCCGCCCCAGCTTGGCCCGCGCCCGGTCGCTGCGCGTCGCCGCGATGCCCCCCGAGCGCCAGCGGTCGAGGATGGCCTGCGCCGCATCGGGCTGGGCGAAGGCGGGGCGCGGCATCTCCGCCTCCCCGTCCTCCGCGCCGCCCTCGAACAACCCGTCGAACCGCGCCGAGACGCGGCCGAGCTGTCCGCGCAGCATCGACGCGAACGCCGCCGGGTCGTCATGCCCGCAGAAGGCCGCGATGCGGGCGACCCCGTCCGCATCGGCCGGCATCCGGTGCGTCTGGGCATCGTCGACCATCTGGAGCCGGTGCTCGACCGTGCGCAGGACGGCGTAGGCAGCGGCCATCTCGTCCCGCGCCGCCTCCCCGATCCAGCCATGGGCGGCCAGCGCGTCCAGCGTCTCCACCGTGCGCGTCCCCCGCAGCATCGGTTCGCGCCCGCCCGCGATGAGCTGCTGGGTCTGGGCGAAGAACTCGATCTCCCGGATGCCGCCCCGGCCCAGCTTCAGGTCGTGCCCCGCCACCGCGATGGCCCCGTGGCCCTTGTGCTTGTGGATCAGGCGCTTCATGTCGCGCACGTCCTCCAGCGCCGCGAAGTCGAGGTAGCGCCGCCAGACGAAGGGCTTCATTCCCGCCAGGAACGCCGCCCCCGCCGCCCGGTCGCCCGCCACAACCCGCGCCTTGATGAAGGCCGCGCGCTCCCAGTTCTTGCCGAAGCTCTCGTAGTACCGCTCCGCCGCGTCGACCGCCATACAGGGCGGGGTGGATGCCGGATCGGGGCGCAGGCGCAGGTCGACCCGGTGGACGTAGCCATCCGCCGTCTGCTCCGACAGGAGCGCGACGAGGTCGCGGGTCAGGCGGTTGAACGCCTGCTTGCGCGGGCCGTATCCGGCCGCCTCGCGCCCCTCGTGGTCGAAGAAGGGGATGAGGTCCACGTCCGACGAGTAGTTCAGCTCCCCCCCGCCCAGCTTTCCGAGGCCGAGGACGAAGAAGCCGGAGGGGCCGTCGTCGAGCGTCCCCTTCGCGCGCGCCGCCGCCAGCAGCCAGTCCGTCGCCGTGCCGATGGCCGCGTCCGCGAAGCGCGACAGGGCGTCCGTCACCCGGTCGAGCGGCCAGGTCCCCGCGAGGTCGCACAGGGCGATCAGCAGCGCCGCGCGGTCCTTTGCCCGGCGCAGCGCCGCGCCGACCGCCGCCCGGCTCTCCAGCGCCCCGGCCGCCGCGACCTCCGACAGGACGGTCCCGAACAGCGCGTCCGGCTCCCCGTCCAGCATCGCGCACGCGCCCTCGGGGTCGCGCTCCATGAGCCGGGCGAGGTAGGGGCTGCACCCCGCCGCCCCCGCGATCAGGGGATACCGCGCATGCCCGGCGGTCAGGCCGAGGCACTCGACCGCCCGCGCCGCGCGGGCGGGATCGTGGGGGAGGGGCGGGGCGATCATGCGCCGAGCCTAGCGCCGTTCATCCGCGCCGCAAGCGGTCAGTAATACGTCATCACCGCGTGGCGCGCCTCGGCGAAGAACAGCCAGCGCTCGACCAGCATCCCGGCCAGGTGCGAGGCCGCCGCCAGCGCCAGCCACAGCACGTCGAGCGGAGCCGGAATGGCGACGAGGATCAGGAGGATGGGCAGCACCGCGCCCAGACCCACCGCGATGATGCGCAGCTTGCGCGCATGCTTGCGCCCGATCTTGTACCCCATCTCGTCCAGCAGGTAGTTCGAGCCGGTATGGGGCCGCTCCAGCAGGCGCACCTTGCCCAGGTGCCCCAGCCCCGTCGCGGTGCCGGGGGTCGAGGTCGGCGCGCGGTCGCCCCCCGCCCACCAGTACATCTTCACCGCCCAGGCCACCACCAGCGCGACCATGGCCACCGCCGACAGCTCCCACCCCGCCGCGCCGGAATACACCGCATGCACGAGGAGAAAGAGCACCATGCCCCCGGCGATGCTGAACAGCAGGTAGCAGACCGGCGTCAGCCAGCGATACCACAGGTCCACCGCCTTGATCTGCGCGTAGATCATCCCCGTCGCCCAGACCGTCAGCATCGCCAGCACCGCCGTCGCGATGCCGAGGATGGCCGAGGAGAGGCCGAGGAACAGCCACAGCCCGGCGAACACCGCCGCCACCGCCAGGGCGATCACCGACAGCACGCCCTCCCGCGAGAGCCACGAGCTGCGCCACTGCGAAAACGCCCGCCAGGCGCGCTCGGGCCGCCCCAGATGGGCCGTGGAGGACAGAAGCCCCCCCACCGTCAGCGCGAAGGCCAGACCGAAGGCGGTCAGCAGGAACGGCACGGGCAGCGCCTCGAAGCGCAGCGCCCCCAGCCCCATGAAGGCCATCAGCCCCAGCCCCGCGCCGGAGGCCACCGTGAAGAAGATGACGGAATAGGCGGGATGCATCGGGATTACCTTTCGAAGGTGGCAGGACCTGCCCCATGTAGAAACGAGCCGGTCGTCACGGGGAGCGCAGAGGGGGAACGCCCCGTTACCGTCATTGCCGGGCTCGACCCGGCAATCCAGGACCGCCGTCGCGGCGGGACCGTCTGGACACCCGGGTCAAGCCCGGGTGTGACGGCACCGGATGACGATGCCCCTCTCATCCCAGCCGCTCCAGCGCGCCGTCGAGCCAGCCGAGGAAGCCGCCCGCCTTGGGTTCGGCCAGCGCGACGAGGTCGATGGCCTCGTCGGGCAGGGATTGCTGCTTGGGGCGGGGGGGCAGGTACTTGTTGACGGGCTTCGTGCCCTGTTCGGGCATCAGGTCGAAGCCCCCGCGCTCGGCGACCAGTTTCGACACGTCGCTGTCCGCATCGCCCAGGTCCCCGAAATGGCGCGCGCCGGCGGGGCAGGTGCGCACGCAGGAGGGGACGCGGTCCTCCTCGGGGATGTTCTCGTTGTAGATGCGGTCGACGCATAGGGTGCATTTCTTCATCACCTTCTCGACCGGGTCCTTCTCTCGCGCGCCGTAGGGGCAGGCCCAGGCGCACAGGCCGCAGCCGATGCACCAGTCCTCGTGCACCAGGACGATGCCGTCCTCGGACCGCTTGAAGCTCGCCCCCGTGGGGCAGACGGTCACGCAGGGCGCATCCTCGCAGTGGAGGCAGCTCTTCGGGAAATGCGTGATCATCGCGGGCTTGTCGGCGGGCTTCACCTCGAAGGTGTGCACCCGGTTGAGGAACGTCCCGCTCGGGTCCTCGCCATAGGCGTCCACATCCGAGAGGGGCGCGCCGTAGCCGCCCGTGTTCCACTCCTTGCAGGAGATGACGCAGGCATGGCAGCCGACGCAGGTGTCGAGGTCGATGACGAGGCCGAGCTTGCGGTCGGTGGATTCGGGCAGTTGTGTCATGCGGCGGCCCCCCTTGAGGATTGCGCGAAGGCGGTGTCGGCGAAGGCGGCGAGGTCGGCGTCGAACGCCTCGGGCCGCTCCCAGAACGGCGCGTGGCCCGCGCCCGGATAGGTGTAGGCGCTCGCCCGGGGCAGGGCGGCGCGGGTGGCCTCGAACATCGGCCTCGTGCAGACCTTCTCGGCCTCGCCCCAGAACAGGCCGACGGGCTTGTCGCTGGCGAGCAGGGTGGTGGCGTCGGGGCCGTCCCTGCGGATGCGCGCGGCCTTGCGCACCTCGGGCGGGACGAGCATGTTCAGCCCCGTCATCATGGCGAGATCCTGCTTCGAGAGCGGTGCGGCGAAGCAGGTGCGCAGGAAGCCGATCACCGAGGTCAGCGCGACCCCCTGATCGGCGGAATAGGCCCCCGTGGCCATCACTGCCGCGCTGCGCTTTCCCTCGCCCGCCGCCGTGACCGACGCGCCGACCAGCGCCGCCCCCGCGATGCCCGCGTCGCCGTGCAGGGACAGGTAGTCCATCACGATCCACCCCCCCAGCGACCAGCCGACGAGGAGCGGCCTGTCCAGCGACAGCTCGCGAATGACCGCCCGCACGTCGTCGGCCCAGGGCGCGGCGCAATCGTAGTGATGCGCCTCCAGCGGCTTGTCGGACGCCCCGTGCCCGCGCAGGTCCGGCGCGATCAGGCGAAACCGCCCGGCCAACGCCCCGCCGAACTGCTTGGACCAGCTCAGATGATGCTGCGACCAGCCATGGATCAGCAGGATCGGCGGCCCCTCCGGGTTGCCCCCCTCGCGCACATGCAGCCGCACGCCGCCATAGCCGGTGACGGTATGGGAGATCATCCCGCCCCCTCCGGCATGGCCGCGTCGTCCAGCGCGGCGGCGCGGCGATAGGCGTCGCGGTCCTGCACCCGGCCCGCATAGGCACGGAAGGCCGGACTGTCGGGTAGGGTGCCGAACTGCAAGCCCCAGCTCACCGCCGCGCCGACATATACGTCGACCGCGGTGAAGCGCGGCCCCGCGATATAGGCGTCCGTCGCCACCGCCCCTTCTAGTGCGGCGACGGCTTGGTCGTATCCGCCATACCCCGCCATCGCCGATTTCTCAGGCGGCACCTCGAAGCCGAGATTGCGGTTCGTGATGGCTTGCTCCACCGGGCCGGCGGCGAAGAAGAGCCAGCGGTAATAAGCCCCCCGCTCCTCGGCCTTGGGAGCGAGGTCCGCTTTCGGGAACGCCTCGGCCATGTAGGCGCAGATCGCCGCCGCTTCGGTCACGACCTGCTCGCCATGGACGAGGCAGGGCACCTTGCCCATGGGGTTGACGGCGAGGTAGTCGGGGGCCTTCATCGTCGTGCCGTAGGCGAGCATCTCGACCCGGTAAGGCTGGCCGACCTCCTCCATCATCCACCGCGCGATGCGCCCGCGGGACATGGGATTGGTGTAGAGCGTCAGGTCGCTCACGTCTTCCACTCCTCGCCGTAGGAGATGACGGACGGTCCTTCCGGGGCGGGGCCTTTCTGTGCCTCGAAGCTCGGCTTGGTCATGGCGGGCGGGGCGTCGGCCTTCTCGATCTTCACGCGCAGGTCGTACCAGGCCGCCTGCCCGGTGATGGGGTCGGAGTTGAGCCAGCGCATCCCGTCGCCCTTCTCGGGGAGCAGTTCGTGGATGAGGTGGTTCAGGAGGAAGCCCTGCCTCGCCTCCGGCGCGTTCTCGTTCAGCGCCCAAGCACCGGCGCGCTTGCCGATGGCGTTCCAGGTCCAGAGCGTCTTGCCGTTCACCGCGTCCATCCGCGCGACCGGCACCGTGATGCGCCCGTGATGCGAGGACACGTGCGCCCAGTCCCCGTCCCGCAGCCCGTGCGCGTCGCAGATCTCGCCCGGCACGTAGAGCGGGTTGCGCCCGTGGATCTGGCGCAGCCAGGCGTTCTGCGATCCCCACGAATGGTACATCGCCGCCGGGCGCTGGGTGATGGCGTGAAGCGGGTACTCGGCTTGGTCGACCCGCGTTTCCTCGTAAGGCGCGTACCAGATGGGCAGGGGGTCGAACGCCTCCGCGACGCGCGCGCGCAGGTGCTCGGGCGGCTGACGCTCGCCATGGCCCTCGGCGGCGAGGCGGAATTTCTGGAGCGTCTCGACGTAGAGCTGCATCGTGTAGGGCTGGGGCGCGTCGAAGAAGCCGAGCTTCACGGCCCAGTCCTGATACGCCTGGTTCGCGAACTTGTAATAGGCCGCCTCGTCCGGCACGTGCTCGATCCAGAAGCCGCCGTTCTCGATGTAGCGCTCCATCTGCTTCGGGTTGGGCGCGCCGCGCCCGTGGCTCTCCCCGTCCTCGCCGCGCCAGCCCGCGAGGGGGCCGATACCGGGCTTGCGCTCGTGGTTCACGATGTAGTCGGCGTAATCCGCGTATTTCTGCGATCCGTCCTCGTTCACGAAGCCGGGCAGGCCGAGCATCGCGCCGAGATCGCACAGGGAGGACTGGAAGCCCTTCACGTCCCGCCCGACGCCTTGCGTCTTCGGATCGACCACCGGATGCCGGATCGCGTCGGCGGCGGCATCGGCCTCGCAGATGGGCCGGTCCAGCAGCGAGATGCAGTCGTGCCGCTCCAGATAGGTCGTGTCCGGCAGCACCAGGTCGGCATAGGCGACCATCTCGGACGAATAGGCATCCGAGTAGATGATATGCGGGATGGTGTACTCGCCATCCGGCTCGCGCTGCTCCAGCATGTCCATCACGCCGCGCGTGTTCATCGAACTGTTCCACGACATGTTCGCCATGTAGAGGAAGAGCGTGTCGATGGGGTAGGGGTCCTTCGCCGCCGCATTCGAGATGACCATGTGCATCAGCCCGTGGGCCGACATCGGCGCATCCCACGAGAACGCCTTGTCGATGCGCCTCGGGCTGCCATCCTCGTTGATCATCAGGTCTTCGGGTCCGCGCGCGTAGCCCAGATGCGGGCCGTCGAGGGCGGTGTTGGGCTTGTGGCCCGAATGGGGCTTCGGATGCGCCTCCATCGGCTTGGGGTAGGGCGGCTTGAACCGGAAGCCGCCGGGGCATTCGACCGAGCCGAGCAGCAGCTGCAGCACGTGGATCGCGCGGCAGGTCTGGAAGCCGTTGGAATGGGCGCTGATGCCGCGCATGGCGTGGAAGCTGACCGGGCGGCCCGTCATCGTCTCGTGCCGCTCGCCGTACACGTCGGTCCAGGGCTGGTCGATCTCGATGGCTTCCTCGAAGGCGGTATAGGCCAGTTCCGCCGCCAGCCGCCGGATGGTCGCGGCATCCACACCCGTCTTCTCGGCCACGGCGTCCGGCGCATACTGCCCGTCGAGATACTTCTCGGCGATAAGCTGGAAGACCGGGACGGCCACGCGTCCGTCCTCCAGCCGCGCCTCGCCCTGAAGCGCGGCGTTCTTGCGGCCCGTCTTCGCCTTCTGCACCACGCTGACATGGCGGTTCATCACCAGCGGGTTGCCGTCATTGTCCCGCGCGAACATCCCGTCATCCGGCGCGCCGGGGTCCTGGATCACCAGCCACGGCGCGTTGGTGTAGCGCAGCAGGTAGTCGAGATCGACGTGCCCCGTGCGGATCAGCTCGTGGATCATCGACAGGATGAAGAGACCGTCCGTCCCCGGCGTGACGCCCACCCATTCGTCGGCGATAGCGTTGTAGCCCGTGCGCACCGGGTTCACGGCCACCACCTTGGCCCCGCGTTCCTTCAGGCGGCCGAGGCCCATCTTGATGGGGTTCGAATCGTGATCCTCGGCGACGCCGAAGATCATGAACAGCTTGGTCCGCTCCCAGTCCGGCGAGCCGAATTCCCAGAACGCGCCGCCCATCGTGTAGATGCCCGCCGCCGCCATGTTGACGGAGCAGAAGCCCCCGTGGGCGGCGTAGTTGGGCGTCCCGAACGCCTGCGCCCACATGCCGGTGAAGCTCTGCGACTGGTCGCGGCCCGTGAAGAAGGCGAGCTTCGACGGATCGGTCTCGCGGATGGGCCTGAGCCAGGAGGCGGCGGTCCTGAGCGCCTCGTCCCAGGAGATCGGCTCGAACTCGCCCGACCCGCGCGGCCCGACGCGCTTGAGTGGCGTCATCAGACGGGCGGGGGAGTAGTGCTGCATGATCCCCGCGCTACCCTTCGCGCACAGGACGCCCTTGTTCACGGGATGCTTCTTGTTGCCCTCGATGTAGCGGACCAGCCCGTCGCGGACATGCACGTTGATCCCGCAGCGGCAGGCGCACATGTAGCAGGTCGTGCATTTCACCTCGTCCGAGACCTTCGGGGAGCGGTCGAGGGGCGGCTCGTCGAGAGGGGGCATGTGTTGTCCTCGGGCAGGGGGGCGGCCCGTCCCGGGACCGCCGTGTCATCTCGGGTTGTGCGGCAGGGCATCGGCCCCGTCAAGCGTCCGGCCCGCCGTATGCCCCGATCGGATCGGGAATATTGAAAACACAGGTATCAATTTTCGCCGTTCCGCGCCAGTGCCATTCTGACGCGATGCCCGCGTTGACAGGGGCGCTGTCGAATGCGCTTTACATGCGCTATGTTGCAGTGCAGTATAAATGCAGGACCTTGCGACGACCCTTTTCACCGTTCCTGCCGGCTTCCGGTGGGAGCCACCCGTGCCGTCGCGTCCACCCATTCAGCCCTGACAGAAGCGAGCCTCACACATGGACACATCGTTCCTCGACGCCATGCGCCGCGCGACCCGGGCCACGCAGGACGGCGACCCCATGGACGCCACGCGCATTATCCGCGAGGCGCTGTCCGGGGGGGCGGAGGCACAGGCCGCTCCGGCGGACGCGTTCGACGGCGTGACCATCGACGGCGAACTGGCCGACGCGCCGGAGCGGCCCGGCCCCGTCGAGCCGGACGGTCCCGCCGACCCCGCCCCCATGATCTCGCAATCCTGGAGCGGCGCGGCGGGGGCGCGGGACTATCGCCTCTTCCTGCCGCCCCAGGCGCCGGAGGGCGTGCGCGGCCTCGTCCTGATGCTGCACGGCTGCACCCAGGGACCGGACGATTTCGCCCGGGGCACGGCCATGAACGCCATCGCCGCGCGCGAGGGCCTGATCGTCGCCTATCCCGGCCAGACCAGCGCGCACAACCAGAACGGCTGCTGGAACTGGTTCGAGCCGCTGCACCAGGGTCGCGACGTCGGCGAGCCGGCCATCCTCGCGGGCATCGCGCAGGATATCGCGCGGGTGCACGGCGTGCCGCCCGGCACGACCTTCGCCGCCGGTCTCTCCGCCGGGGGGGCGATGGCGGCGATCCTGGGACAGGCCTATCCGGACGTGTTCTCGGCCGTGGGCGTGCATTCGGGCCTGCCGGCGGGATCGGCGCGGGACATCCCGTCCGCCTTCGCCGCGATGAAGGGGACGGGGCAGGGCGGCGCGGCGACCCTGCCGCCGGGTGCGCCCCATGCGCGCACCATGATCGTCCACGGCGAGCGCGACCGCACGGTCGATCCGGTCAACGCCGCGCGTCTGCTCGCCGCGCTGACGGAGGCGTATCCCGATGCCGTGCCCGAACGCGACGCGGTCGCCCGGCCCGGTCTCGACCGCCTGCGCCTGCGCCGGCCCGACGGCACGGTGGCGGTGGAATACTGGCGCATCCCGGCGCTGGGCCATGCCTGGTCGGGCGGCGATCCGGCGGGCAGCTACACCGCGCCGCGCAAGCCCGACGCCTCCGCGGGGCTGGTGCGCTTCTTCCTCGACCCGAAGGCGTCGTGACGTCCCGACCGGCGCATTCGTTGCAGAATCGAGACGAAACGTCTCGTTATCGTCCGTAAAAACGGGGTGTACCCTGTTGCGCTGTCCGGAGCGATGGTGAAAACTGTGTCGCAAGAGCGGTGACAAGCTCGATGACCAACAGGAACGGCGGCGCGGGCATAGCGCCGTCGCCGAGATACCCCGGGAGAAACGATGACCGATTTCAAGAACACCGACCCCCGCCTCCTCACGCTCGGCCACCGCGAGCGCCAGCATCTCGACGGCATGATGAAGCGCGGGGCGTCCCGCCGCGACGTGATGGGCTGGCTGATGGCCGCCGGGGCCACCACCTTCGCCTCCGGCACCCTCTTCGACGGCCTCGCCCATGCGGCGGCCCACACCCCCAAGGTGGGCGGCAAGCTCATCATGGCGGGCGATCAGCACGGCCCGAACGACACGCTCGACCCCGCGCTCTTCACCTCCGCCGTCGACTACTTCCGCGGCCGCATGTTCTACGGCTCGCTGACGCGCCTCACCGATTCGCTCGGCTACGAGCCTGAGCTGGCCGAGGAGGTGCTGTCGAACGACGACGCGACCGAGTGGACCTTCAAGATCCGCCGCGGCGTCGAGTTCCACGACGGCAAGACCCTGACCGCCGACGACGTGATCTACACGATGATGCGCCACATGGGCGAGGATTCGGTGTCCAAGGCCGCCTCCCTCGTCGCCATGGTCGAGAAGTGGGAGAAGGTGAACGACTACGAGGTGAAGGCGACCCTCTCCTCGCCCAACGCCGACCTGCCCATCGCGCTCGGCACGTTCCACTTCAAGATCCTCCAGGACGGCACCACCGACTTCGCGACCGCCGTCGGCACCGGCCCCTACCGCGTCAAGGAGTTCAAGCCCGGCGTGCGCGCCGTGGGCACGCGCTTCGAGAACTACTGGACCGAGGGCGGCTATCTCGACGAGCTGGAGCATTACGGCATCGGCGATTCGACCGCGCGCCTCAACGCCTTCCTCGCCGGCGATATCGACGCGATGGTCAACCTGCCGCCCAAGGCCATCAACCAGGTCGAGGGTACGGACGGCAAGGAGATCTGGGCGCTCGAATCCGGCGCCTACATCAACATCGCCCCGCGCCAGGACATGCAGCCCTCCGGCAACATGCACCTCCAGCGCGCGATGCAGTATCTCCAGGACCGCCAGCGCCTCGTGAAAGGCGTCTTCAAGGGGCAGGCCTCGATTGGCAACGACCATCCCATCGCCCCGGCTTATTTCGACCACTCGCCCGACATCCCGCAGCGCGAGCTGGACCCGGAGAAGGCGAAGTACCACTTCGAGCAGTCCGGCATCGGCTCGGCGGCCATCCCTGTCGTCGCGGCGGAGGTCGCCCCCGGCGCGGTCGAGCAGTGCCTGTTCATGCAGCGCGAGGGCCGCAAGATCGGCATGAACTTCGACGTGAAGAAGGTCACCACCGACGGCTACTGGGGCGCGGTCTGGCTCAAGGAGCCGATCTGCGTGGCCTCCTGGAACATGCGTCCGACGGCCAACATCATGATGACCCTTGCCTTCAAGGGCAGCGCGGACTGGAACGAGACCCGCTGGTCCAGTGAGAAGTTCGACTCCATGCTCACCGAGGTGCGCGGCGTGACCGACGCGGCCAAGCGCAAGGAGATGTACCACGAGCTTCAGATGATGATCCACGAGGATAACGGCATGGCCATCCCGGCCTTCCGCAACTACGTGGACGCCGCCGCCAGCCACGTGAAGGGCCGCACCATGGTGCCGCTCAACAACTTCGGCGGCGCGGAAGCCCCCCTGACCCTCTGGCGCGACGACGCCTGACCGCGTCGACGCGATCCCCTTCCCCGTTCCGGCGGGGGAGGGGATCGCACGGTTCACCAGCATGGGGGGCAGCCGATGACCGGCCTCATCCTTCGCCGTCTCGGCATCGGTCTCGTGACCGTCCTCGCCGTGTCCGTCATCATCTTCTTCGGCACCAAGATCCTGCCCGGCGACGTCGCCCAGATACGGCTGGGCCAGGCGGCGACCGAGGAGAACGTGGCCGCCTTCCGCGAGCGCCTGGGCCTCGACCGGCCCTACTGGCAACAGTATCTCGGCTGGCTCTCGAACTTCCTGCGCGGGGATCTCGGCATCTCCCTCGCCTCCGACGTGCCGATCACGAACCTCATCGCCGACCGCTACCAGAACACGATCATCGTCTCCGGCCTGACCGCGCTCATCGGGGTGCCGGTGTCGCTGATGCTCGGCATCACGGCGGCGATGTTCCCCGGCAGCCTCTACGACCGCGTGCTGACCTTCGTGTCGGTCTCGCTGGTCGCTGCGCCGGAATTCTTCACCGCGACGCTTCTGGTGCTGCTCTTCGTCTTCGCCCTCGACCTCGGCAATGCCGTGGTGGTGGGCAGTACCGAGGGCAAGGGCTTCTTCGAGCTGATCGCGCATTTCGCCCTGCCCATCGCGACGCTCAGCTTCGTCATCGCGTCGCAGCTCATCCGCATGAGCCGCGCGGCGGTGCTGAACGTCATGTCCTCGCCCTATATCGAGATGGCCATCCTCAAGGGCGTGCCGCGCGGGCGCATCATCTTCCGCCATGCGCTGCTGAACGCCATCGGTCCCATCGTCAACGTGGTCGCGCTCAACCTCGCCTATCTCGTGACCGGCGTGATCGTTGTGGAGGTCTATTTCGCCTATCCGGGCCTCGCCACCCTCATCGTGCAGGGCGTGCAGAGCCGCGACTACGTGCTGATCCAGGGCCTGGGCATGATCTTCTGCCTGACCTACGTCGTCCTGATGCTGATCGCCGATATCGCGGCCTACGCCTCCAACCCCCGCCTGAGGCACCCCAAATGAGCAACGACGCGACCCTGCCCCCCTCGACGGGCGCCCATCCCGACCTGATCGGCGGCCTGCCCGACGGGGAGCAGACGGAGCATTTCGTCGCCCCCTTCGAGCATGGCGTCAGCTTCGACGAGCTGCCCGACGCGCCGCCGAAGGCGCGGTTCAGGCCGTCCCTGACCGGGTGGATCGGCATCGTCATCGTCGCCTTCTGGATCGCCATCGCGGTCTTCGGGCCGCTCCTCGCCCCCTACGGCGAGAACGACCTGCCCTTCCCGGACGACTACAGCGAGTTCCAGGCCCCGCGCGAGGGCGCGCCCCTCGGCACCGACGTCGAGGACCGCGACATCCTCTCGCGCATCATGTACGGCGCGGGCCGCACCATCGGCATCGCCTTCGCCGCGACGGTGATGGCCTATGCCCTCGGCGTCGTCCTCGGCATCGGCGCGGCGGTCTCCGGGCCGAAGGTCGACATGGTGATGAGCCGCATCAACGACGCCTTCCTCAGCCTGCCGACCATCATGCTCGGCCTCGTGGTGGTGGCCGCCGTCGGCTCCTCGATACCCGTGCTCATCGCGACCGCCGGGCTGATCTACGCGACGGTGGTGTTCCGGCTGGCCCGAGCGCTCGGCATGGAGATCATGGTGATGGACTTCGTCGAGGCCGCCAGGGCGCGGGGCGAGGGCCGGTGGTGGATCATCACCCGCGAGATCTGGCCCAACGCCGCCATGCCGCTGATCACCGATTTCGGGCTGCGGCTCATCTACGTCATCCTCTTCATCTCCTCGCTCAGCTTCCTCGGCCTCGGCGTGCAGCCGCCCCAGGCGGACTGGGGGTCGATGGTGCGCGAGAACCTCGGCGCGCTGCAATACGGCCAGTCGATCATCCCCGTCCTCGCTCCGGCGCTGTCCATCGCCACCCTGACCGTGGCGATCAACCTCATCGTCGACGACGTCTCCGCGCAGGCGGGCGGTCGCCTCTCGAAACGGCTCTGACCCATGCAGAAAACGAGAAACCATGGTGACCGCATCCACGGCGATATCGTCTTCGAGACCCGCGACCTGCGCATCGGGGCGATCCAGCCGGACGGATCGGAGATCCGCATCGTCAAGGGCGTCGATTTCCAGGTACGGCGCGGCGAGGTGGTCGCGCTGATCGGCGAATCCGGCTCCGGCAAGACGACCATCTCCCTCTCCGCGCTGGGCTACGCCAAGCCGGGGCTGAGCTTCACGGGGGGCGAGGCGCTGCTGCTGGGGCAGGACGTGACGAGGATGAGCGTCGACGAACTGCGCCCCCTGCGCGGCATCTCCGTCGCCTATCTCGCCCAGTCGGCGGCGGCGACCTTCAACCCCTCGATCAAGATCAACGAGCAGGTGACCGAGGCCCCGGTCCTGCACGGCACCAAGACCCAGGCCGAGGCCGACGCCAGGGCGCTGGAGCTGTACCGCGCGCTGGAGCTGCCCGACCCGGAGACCATCGGCGACCGCTACCCGCATCAGGTCTCGGGCGGCCAGCTCCAGCGGCTCATGGCCGCCATGGCGCTGTGCGGCGACCCGGAGCTGCTGGTCCTCGACGAGCCGACCACGGCGCTGGACGTGACCACGCAGATCGAGGTGCTGAAGGCCTTCAAGAAGGTCATCAAGGAGGAGGGCGCGGCGGCCATCTACGTGACCCACGACCTCGCCGTCGTCGCCCAGATCGCCGACCGCGTGGTCGTGCTCTACAACGGCGAAATCAAGGAGGCGGGGCCGGTCGAGGAGGTCATCGACCGCTCGAAGCACCCCTACACCACCCGCCTGATGGACGCGATCCGCCCGATGCCCGAGGCGGGGCAGGGCGATGCCTCCTCCGACGAGCATCTACGGGAGGCACCGGCGCTGGAGGCGCGGGGGGTCGACGCGGGCTATGGCGGCATCGATTCGAGCGGCCGGCCCGCCGTCCCGGTGCTGCGCGATATCGACGTGGCGATCCAGCGGGGCAAGACGGTCGGGATCATCGGCGAATCGGGCTGCGGCAAGTCGACCCTCGCCCGGGTCTATGCCGGCCTCCTGCCCGCCGCGTCGGGGGATATCTACCTCGACGGCGAGCGCCTGTCGCCCGACCTCGCGGGCCGCACGCGCGAGCAGCTGCGCAAGGTGCAGTTCGTCTACCAGATGGCCGATACCGCCCTGAACCCGCGCCAGCGCATCCGCGACATCCTGGGCCGCCCCATCGACTTCTACCGCACCGCCGAGGGCATGACGCGCCGCCAGCGGGTCGAGCAGCTGCTGGAGATGGTCGAGTTGCCCGTCCAGTTCGCCGACCGCTACCCGCACGAGCTGTCGGGTGGCCAGAAGCAGCGCGTGAACCTCGCCCGCGCCCTCGCCGCCAATCCGGAGGTGGTGCTGTGCGACGAGGTGACCTCGGCGCTCGACACCATCGTCGCGGCCAACGTGATCGAGCTGCTCAAGCGGCTCCAGCGGGAGACGGGGGTCTCCTTCGTCTTCATCAGCCACGACCTGTCGACCGTCTCGTCCTTCGCGGACGAGATCGTGGTGCTCTATGCGGGCATGGTCGCGGAGCAGGGACCGACGGACCGGGTGCTCTCGCCGCCCTTCCACCCCTATACCCGCCTCCTGGTCTCCTCCGTGCCCGAGCCGCGCGTCGGCTGGCTGGAGGAGGCGGCGGCGACGCGGGAGGCGAAGGCCGGGGCGTCGGGGGCGGTGACGCTGACGGAGACGGGCTGTCCGTTCTTCGCCCGGTGCCCGCTGGCCATCCCCGGCACCTGCGAGACGGTCGACCCGCCCACTTTGGACGACGGGAACGGCCACGTCATCGAATGCCACCGCTCCCTCGCCGAGCTGAGCGCCTGAACCGGGGTCAGTGGCGCGTGGGCGTCCGCGGCACGACGGCGTTGCGCAGGGCGGCCCAGCGCCGTTCCCACGCCTCGAACTGGAACGGCATCGCCTCGGCCCGCCGCCGCCGCTGGACCAGCCCGGCGGGCGCTGTGGCATGGCAAGGCCAGCGGCATCCGATGAGCCGCGCCTTGGGCCAGCGCGCGATGCCGATCGCGTCGTACTGGTTGCCGCCCAGGATGTGATAGGCCGTATCGTCCTCGCCCACGCAGAAGCCCACATGGCCGAAGGGCGAGCGCGGGTGCAGGGTCCAGAACACCATCACCGCCCCGCTCTGCGGGCTGCACTCGGCCCCGAAGTCGAGCCAGGGCCGCGCCCGCGCCTCCAGGAGGGGACGCCGGTCCCCCACCCCGCCGCGCGCCAGCGCCGTGCCGACCACCAGCCCGCACCAGGCCACGTTCACCGGCACGCTCGCGGACAGGGCCTGCAACCCCCAGATCAACATGTCGCGCCGGGAGCGGAGGGGGGCGATATCGCCGTCCATCATCCGCCGCGCCGCATCGAGCCAGGGCATCGTCGCCGCCGTGGCCTCCCTTCCATCCACCGGAAGCATCGTCATCGTCCCGTCTCCATCGCCCGGCCCGGTGAGAGCGGGCCGTGGCGGACCAAGACGGCAGAGCGGATCGGGTTCCGACGATCGTGCGGCGTATGGCGTCGGCGCGGCCCCTTTGGCCTTGCCCGTCCGGGCCGGATCGGCTATTGCGGGAACGCTGCGCGGGCGTTGTGTAGTGGTAAGACCTCAGCCTTCCAAGCTGATGACGCGGGTTCGATTCCCGCCGCCCGCTCCATCCTTCCCGACAGCCGGACGATCAGCCCGCCGCGCGCACGAAGGCGTCGATGCGGTCCGCATCCTTGATCCCCGGCGCGCTTTCGACCCCCGACGAGACGTCGACCATCCGCGCGCCGGTCAGCATGACGGCCTGGGCTACGTTGTCCGGGGTCAGCCCCCCGGCGAGCATCCAGGGCAGGGGAATGCGCCGGTTCGCCAGCAGCCGCCAGTCGAAGGCGACCCCGTTGCCGCCGGGCAGGGTGGCGTCCCGCGCCGGCTTCGCATCGAAGAGCAGCATGTCCGCCACCCCCGCGAGGGCCAGCCCTGCCTCGACATCCGCCGCCGTTTCTACCGGCTGCGCGGCGATGAGGGGCAGGCTCGCGCGGGATTTCAGCGCGCGCAGGCGGGCGGGGTCGGCGACCTTGTGGACCTGGATGAAATCGAGCGGGACGGTGGCCGCCACCGCCTCCATCTCGGCATCGGTCGGATCGACGAACAGGCCCACCTTGCCGATGCCGGGCGGCACCTCGACGGCCAGCGCCGCCGCCTGCGCGGGCGAGACCGCGCGCGGGGAGGGCGGGTAGAAGACGAACCCGACGAACCGCGCCCCCGCCGCGACCGACGCCGCGACTCCCCCGGGCGTCGACAGCCCGCAGATCTTGACCGCCGTCACGGCTTACGGCGCTCGACCGGCGCGTCGATCAGCAGGTAGTCCGGCTCGCTCGCCTTCTGCGGCGGCGGCGCCTTGGGCTGG
Organism: Paracoccaceae bacterium; assembly: GCA_020629115.1. Classification (GTDB taxonomy): domain Bacteria; phylum Pseudomonadota; class Alphaproteobacteria; order Rhodobacterales; family Rhodobacteraceae; genus JAHDDY01. The sequence goes on from JAHDDY010000008.1 coordinate 33,918, forward strand.
GGGGGCGGAGCGTTCGCGTAGCTGCCCGTGACGGTGACGAGCCAGCCGAGCAGGAAGCCGATCAGCACGCAGACGAGCATCACCGCCCAGAGCGGGTAGACACGGTAGGAGGTCTCCGGCGGAAAGGGGGAGCGGACGAACGGGTCGAGGTTGAAATGGACGCCGTGCCCGTTGTTGATGAACACGATGCCCAGGACGATGCCGACGCTCAGCGAGATCAGGATGGTCAGGAAACGCATGGGCGGCGGCCTCGCTCGGAGCTATTCCGCGCCAGTGTAGTCCTCGTTGAGCCGCTCGCGCAACTCCTTGCCGGTCTTGAAGAACGGTACCTGCTTGGCGGGCACGGGCACGGCCTCGCCGGTGCGGGGGTTGCGGCCCATCCGGCTCTCGCGCTCCTTGACCGAGAACGCGCCGAAGCCTCGCAGCTCAACCCGGTTTCCCTCGGCCAGGGCATCGGTGATCGTATCGAAGACCGTCGAGACCACCCGCTCCACATCCCGCTGGTAGAGATGCGGATTCTCCTCGGCGAGAATCGCGATGAGTTCCGATTTGATCATATTGCCCCCGTCAATGCCCCGACTCAGCACACAACGCGCCGATACGCCGTCGGACGCGGTTCTTAACCTCGTTTAATACAGCGTGAAAGTCCATGATGCGTCAAGCCCTTGCGACCCGTCGGACGGTCAGCGGTAGATGGCCCACAGGCCCGTCTTCATCCGCGCGCCGAGGCCGAGCACGTCGAGCGCCTCGCGCGGGCCGTCCCAAGACAGGCCGCCGGGGAGCAGCCCGAACGGAAAGTCGCCCTCCTCGGGCACGACATAGGGCACCAGCGCCAGATCGGCATCCACGCCGCGCTCCGCCGCCAGCCAGGCGCGGGCGTCGTCCAGCCCCCCGACGGCATCGACCAGCTCGCGCTCGACCGCCATGCGCCCCGTGTAGATGCCGCCGCGCGCGATCTCGGCCAAGAGCGCCTCGTCCCCGATTGCGCGCCGCTCGACCACGAGGTCGAGGAACCAGTCGAACGAATCCGCCACCAGCTCGCGCTCCGCGGCGATGACCTCGGGGTCGACCGGCTTGAAGGGGTTCGGCTCGGCCTTCAGGTCCCCGCTCTTGATCTCGACCATCTGCACGCCGACCCGGTCGAGCAGCTCGTGCACGTTCGGCGCTTGGAAGATCACGCCGACCGAGCCGGTGATGGTGTTGCTCATCGCGAAGATGCGATCCGTACCCAGCGCCGCGATGTAGCCGCCCGACGCGGCCACATCGCCCATCGTCGCCACGACCGGCTTTTCCGCGGCCACCGCGCGCAGGCCCTCGTACAGCTCCTCCGAGCCGGTCACCGTGCCGCCGGGGGAGTTGATCCGCACCACCAGCGCGCGGACCGCGTCGTCCTCGGCGATGCGCTGGAGCAGGCGGGCGCGGTCGAGATCGCCGACGATGACGCCCTCGACGTCGTAGCGCGCGACGTGCGGTCCCTTCTCCGGCCCCTCCCGGCCGACGAGCAGCGCCCCCGCGACGATCACGGCCAGCACGGCGAGAATGCGCCAGCGAAACCGGCTGCGCCGAAGTCTCTTGCGTTCCTCGTAGTCTTCGATCTGATTCATGTCGTGCACCCTATCCGCGAATCCCCCAAAGGAAGAGAGACATGCCCAAAGGCTACTGGATCGTCCACGTCGATGTCACCGACGCGGAGAACTATCCGCAATACGTGAAGCTCGACACGCCCGTCCTCGACCGCTTCGGCGGCCGGTTCCTCGCCCGCGGCGGGCGGTGCGAGGGACCGGAGGGGCCGGTGCGCTCGCGGCACGTGGTGGTCGAGTTCGAGAGCTACGAGCGCGCGCTCGACTGCTACAACTCGGACGACTACCAGGAGGCCGCGCGCCTGCGGCAGGCGTATTCCGATTCGGAGATCGTCATCGTCGAGGGGACCTGACGCGCCCCCGGACTGGACAGGCGCGGGGAAAGCGTTAAGACTGCCCCGTGCCGACAGGCGAGACCCCGTAGCTCAGCCGGATAGAGCACCGGATTCCTAATCCGGGGGCCGCGCGTTCGAATCGCGCCGGGGTCGCCATTCTTCTTATTTGCGCTACCGCCCTTCTGGCCGCTTGAGCGCGGGCCTTCGCGCTGCTGCCCCGGACCCGATCCGGGACAGCCTATGCGGAAGGGTCAGCCCTTCGGGATGCCCGTGTAGGCCATGTCGCCCCACACCCGCTTGACCGTCCGGTCGCGGCCGCAGTTGTTGCGGTAGATCGTGTAGCGGATGCCGTTGTTCTTGTAGTAGTCCTGATGATACCGCTCCGCCGGGTAGAACGCGTCCGCGTCCACGATCCGCGTCGCGATGGGCTGCGAGAGGACGCCGGACGCCTCGATGGCCGCCTTCGACGCTTCGGCCCTGCTACGCTGCTCCGCGTTCAGCGGGAAGATCGCGGTGCGGTAGGAATCGCCCCGGTCGCAGAACTGGCCGCCCCCGTCGGTCGGATCGACCGAATGCCAGAAGGCCGTCAGGAGCTGGTCGTAGCTGACCGTATCGGGATCGTAGACGACGTGCAGCGCCTCGTAATGGCCCGTGGTCTCGGACACCACGTCGCGGTAGCTGGGCCGTTCGGTCGTGCCGCCGGTATAGCCCGACGTGGTGGCGAGGACGCCGGGGATCTTGTCGAAATCGGCCTCGATGCACCAGAAGCAGCCGCCCGCAAAGACCGCAACGCGCTGGTCGCCCGTGGTGCCGGGCAGGGCCGCGTACTCCGCCGAGGCGGCGGGCAGGGCGGCGGCGGCAAGGCCGAGCGCGACGCCCATGGCCGCGAAGGTTCTCTTAGAAATCATAGGCTATTCCATCCTTTTCCCAATCGCCGTAGCGCACCGGCTCGCGCCCCTTTGGCCCGCCCCGTTCGGGGGGCAGGTCGAGGGCGGCGCCGTCCTTCTTGCGGGCCTCGGCCTCGGCCAGCGCCCGGGCGGCGATATCGGGGTCGGGTCTCTTGGCGCTCATCGGCGGGCCTCGCTCGCATTGTCGGTTCCGCGTGCCATATAGTGTCGCGCGCATCCGATGGTAAGTCGGTGAAGGGAGGCGACCGGATGAACCTGTTCAAGACAATGTTACTGCTCGCCGCGCTCACCGCCCTGCTCATGGTCGTCGGATACGCGCTGGGCGGGCAGCAGGGGACCGTGCTCGCCTTCGTCTTCGCCGCCGGGACGAACCTGTTCGCCTGGTGGAAATCGGACACGATGGTCCTGAAAATGCACAAGGCCCGTCCCATCGGCCCGCGCGAGTCCCCCGAACTCTATGCCATGACGGAGGAGCTGTCGCGCAACGCGGGCATCCCCGTCCCGGCGCTGTATCTCATCGACAAGGATCAGCCCAACGCTTTCGCGACCGGGCGCAACCCCGAGAATTCCGCCGTCGCCGTGACGAGCGGCCTGGTGCAGCTGCTCAGCCGGGAGGAGCTGGCCGGGGTGATCGCGCACGAGTTGGCGCATATCAGGAACCGCGACACGCTCATCATGACCGTCTCGGCCACGGTGTCGGGGGCGATTTCCATGATCGCGCAGTTCGGCCTGTTCTTCGGGGGCAGCCGCGACCGGCCCATGGGCGCACTCGGCACTCTGGCGATGGCAATCCTCGCGCCGCTGGCCGCCCTGGTGATCCAGATGACGATCAGCCGGACGCGCGAATACGGGGCCGACCGGCTGGGGGCCGAGATCTGCCGCAATCCGATGTGGCTGGCCAGCGCGCTGGTGAAGATCTCCAACTCGGCCAAGATGCTGGTGAGCGCGGAGCGGTTCCCCTCGACCGCCCACCTGTTCATCCACAATCCGCTGCGGGTGCGCGGGGCGGATTCGCTGTTCTCGACGCATCCCGACGTCGGCAACCGGGTCGCCGCCCTGCAGGAGATGGCCCGGGAGATGGGTCAGCGCGATGCCGTGTCCCTGCCGCGCTACCAGCCCGTGCCGCCGCGCTCCCCCTGGGGGCGGCGGCGGGGGCAGGCCGAGCGCGGCTCCCCATGGCGGTAGGCACGCCCGGTCTCGACGCCCGTCACGCGGCGCTCATGGCGCTCGACGCCGTGCTGGACCGCGACCGCTCGCTCGATGCCGCCTGGCGCGAGGCGAAGGTGGACCGGCTGGAGGATCGCGACGCGGGTTTCGCCCGGCTCCTGGTTCTGACGACCCTGCGGCGGCTCGGCTCCATCGACGCGGTGATCGACCGCTTCGTCGCCCGCCGCCCCGTCGGCAAGAACCGTCTCGGAGTGCAGATCATGCGCATCGCCGGGGCCGACCTGATGGCGCTCGATGGCGCGCCTCATGCGGCGGTCGACACCGCCGTGCGCCTCGCCAAGCGCCTGCCGGAGACGCGCCGCCTGTCGGGGATGGTCAACGCCGTCTGCCGCCGCATGGCCGACGAGGGATGCCGCCTGTTCGACGCGGTCGACGCGGAGGCCGTGGACACGCCCGCCTGGCTGTGGGAGCGGCTCAAGGCCGCCTACGGCGAGCCGACCGCCCGCGCCATCGCCGCCGCCCACCGCCACGGTGCCCCCCTCGACCTGATGCCCGCCAAGGGGGCCGAGGCCTGGGCCGGGCGGCTGGGCGGGATGCTGACCCCCGCGCGGACCGTGCGGCTCGAAGGGGGCGCGGTCTCGAAGCTCGACGGCTACGACGAGGGCGCATGGTGGGTGCAGGATGCCGCCGCGACCCTGCCCGTGGCGCTGCTCGGCGACGTGAAGGGCAAGCGCGTGCTGGACCTGTGCGCCGCGCCGGGGGGCAAGACCATGCAGCTCGCCGCCGCCGGGGCCGAGGTGACGGCGCTGGACATATCCAAGCCCCGGATGCGGCGGATGCGCGAGAACCTCCTGCGCACCCGGACGGGGGTCAAGGTCGTCATCGCCGACGCGCTCGACTGGACGCCGCCGGGCCTGTTCGACGCGATCCTGCTGGACGCGCCGTGCTCGGCCACCGGGACCATCCGCCGCCATCCCGACCTGCCGCACCTGAAATCCGGCACCGTGCTGTCCGCGCTCGTGCCCCTGCAGGACGCGCTCCTGTCCCGGGCGTGGGAGTGGCTCGCCCCCGGCGGGACGCTGGTCTACGCCACCTGCTCGCTGCTGCCGGAGGAGGGCGAGGCGCGCATCGACGCCTTCCTCGCCACCCATCCCGAAGCGCGTGTGGAGCCGGTGGCGGCGGGCGGCGGGGTCGAGGCGGGGATGGTGTCGAACGGTGCCCTGCGCACCCTGCCGTGCCAGTGGCCCGATATCGGCGGTCTGGACGGCTTCTTCGCCGCGCGGCTCGTGCGCGGATGATCGACCTGGTGCTGGCGGCACCGGGGGCGGCGATCGGGCTGTACGGCGCGCTGCCCATGGCCGTCGCGACCGCCGGGTTCTTCCTCGGCGGCTTCGTCAAGGGCACCATCGGCTTCGCCCTGCCGACCATCGCGGTGGCCGTCGGCGCGACCGTGCTGCCCCCCGAGGTCGCCGTCGCCTACCTCGCCTTTCCGAGCGTCGTGATGAACGTGTGGCAGGCGGCGCGGGAGGGCATCGGCGACGCGTGGGAGACGTTCCTGGAGTTCCGCCTGCTGATCGGCGTGCTGCTGGTCACGCTCTTCGCGGCGACGCAGCTCCTGCCCCATCTCGACACGGTCGGCTTCTCGCTCATCATGGGCGTCGGCCTGACCGCCTTCTCGGTCGCGCAGCTGCTGGGGTGGCGGCCCACCGCGCCGCCGCGCCCGGCGGCGGATATCGTCGCGGGCGGGGCCGGCGGGTTCTTCGGCGGCATCTCGGGGGCCTGGGGCGTGCCGGTGCTGATGCTGCTCATGGCGCTCGACATCCCGAAGAGGCGCTTCATCCGCACCTGCGCCGTGACCTTCCTCCTCGGCTCCTTCCCGTTCATCGCCGGGCACGTCGCGACCGGCGTGCTCAACGCACAGACGGCCGCCGTCTCGCTGCTGATGCTGGTGCCCGTCGGCATCGGGATGCGGCTGGGCCAGACCGTGCAGGACCGGCTCGACGGCGAGCGGCTGCGGCGGCTTATCCTTCTGGTCCTCGTGCTGGCGGGGGCGAATTTCCTCCGGCAGGCCGCGTTTGCCGGGTAGCGGCCCCCGGGCCGCTGGTGTAGCCTCGCCCGCGATGGACCGGATCGACGATATCGCGAGAGGACGGCGCACGCTCAAGCTGCTGCCCGACCCCGCCGACCCCCTGCCGGGGCCGGGCCTGCCGCGCGCCCGGGTCGAGGCGCTGGTGGAGAGCGCGGGCTGGGCACCGTTCCACCGTGCCTGCGCCGCCGCGCGGAACGGCGGGGATGCGGCGGTCGAGCCGTGGCGCGTGCACCTGCTCGACAAGCCTGCCTGCACCGCGCTGATCCCCCGGCTCGACACCCTGCCGAAGCCCCCCGGCAAGATCGTCAACATGCTCGCCGCCGCCGACGCGCTGGTCCTCGTCACCTGGCTGCCCGAGGAGGAGGAGGACTGGGCCGCCTCCGAATTGAACATGGAGCATATTGCCGCCACCGGCGCGATGATCCAGACGCTGCTGCTGGCCGCGACGGAGGCGGGCATCGGCTCCTATTGGTCCAGCGGCGGCGTGCTGGCGGGGGAGGCGTTCGGGATGCTCGGCATCGACGCGCGCGAGCGCCTGCTCGGCGCGGTCTTCCTGTGGCCCGACGACGCCGGCGGCGTCGAGAGCGCCCCCGGCAAGCTGCGCGGCCAGAGGCGCGGCCCGGACCGATGGGCGCGCTGGGTGGAGATTCGCTCCCCGTGATCCGCATCGCCCCCGAGACGGCGGCGGATGGATGGGAGATCGAATACCTGCTCGACACCGCCTTCGCGCCGGGGCGCACGGCCCTTTCCTCCTATCGCCTGCGCGAGGGCGTGGAGCCGGTTGGCCCGCTGTGCCTGACCGCGCGGGACGACGACGCGATGGCCGCGCTCGCCGGATGCATCCGCTTCTGGCCCGTGCGCGTGGGGGATGCGGGCGAGGCGCTGCTGCTCGGCCCCGTGGCCACCCACCCGACGCGCCAGGGCGAGGGCATCGGCGCGAGGCTCATCCTGGAAAGCCTGGAGCGGGCCGAGGCGCTGGGCTGGGCGGCGTGCATCCTCGTCGGGGACGAGCCGTACTACCGCCGCTTCGGCTTCGCCCGGTCCGGGACGCTGCGCTTTCCGCCTCCCACCAACCCCAACCGCGTCCTCGCCCGCGCATTGGTGCCCGGAGGGCTGGACGGCCTTTCGGGCGACGTCACCCGCTTCGACTCCGCTCCGAGTCCTCAGGCGAGATAGCCGTTCTCGCGCAGGAAGGCGAGAAGGTGCTCGGCGGCCTGCTCGGGGGTCTGGTCGGTCGTGGCGAGGCGGATCTCGGGGGCTTCGGGCGGCTCGTACGGGCTGTCGATGCCGGTGAAGTTCCTGATCTCGCCGCGCCGGGCCTTGGCGTACAGCCCCTTCACGTCCCGCGCCTCGGCGACCTCCAGAGGCGTGTCGACATGGACCTCGACGAACTCGCCCTCCGCCATCATCTGCCGCGCCATGCGCCGCTCGGAGCGGAAGGGGGAGATGAAGCTGACCAGCACGATCAGCCCCGCCTCGACCATCAGCTTGCCGACCTCCGACACGCGGCGGATGTTCTCCACCCGGTCGGCATCGGTGAAGCCGAGATCCTTGTTCAGCCCGTGGCGCACGTTGTCCCCGTCGAGCAGCGCGGTATGGCGGCCCATCGCGTGCAACTCGCGCTCCAGCGCGTTGGCGATGGTGGACTTGCCGGAGCCGCTGAGGCCCGTGAACCACAGCATCGCGGGCCGCTGCCCCTTCAGCTCGGCCCGCGCGTCCTTGTCGACGGCCAGCGCCTGACGGTGGATGTTGGACGCCCGGCGCAGGGCGAAGTCGATCATCCCCACGCCGACCGTCTCGTTCGACAGCCGGTCGATCAGGATGAACCCGCCCATGTCGCGGTTCTCGGCATAGGGGTCGAAGGCGATGGTGCGGTCGAGGTTCAGGTTGCACACGCCGATCTCGTTGAGCGCCAGCGTCTTCGCCGCGAGATGCTCCATCGTGTTCACGTCGATGGCGTATTTCGGCGCGGCCACGGTCGCCTGCGCCGTCGCCGCGCCGGTCTTCATCAGGTAGGTGCGCCCGGGCAGCATCTCCTGCTCGTTCATCCAGAGGATATGTGCCTGGAACTGGTCGGCGGCGGGGGCGGGGGCATCCAACGCGCAGAGCACATCCCCGCGCGAGATGTCGATCTCGTCCTCCAGCGTCAGCGTGACGGACTGCCCCGCCACCGCCTCGGGCAGGTCGCCGTCCATCGCGACGATGGCGCGGACGGTGCTTTCCTTGGCCGAGGGCAGGGCCTTGACCCGGTCGCCGGGGCGCACGCTGCCCCCCGCGATCGTTCCCGCGAAGCCGCGGAAGTCGAGATCGGGGCGGTTGACCCATTGCACCGGCAGGCGGAACGGCCCGTCCTGCGCCCCGTCCGCCACCTCCACCGTCTCCAGATAGGCCATGAGGGTCGGGCCGGCGTACCAGGGCGTCCGCGCCGACTTCTCGATGATGTTGTCCCCGCGCAGGGCCGACATGGGGATCGGCGTGACGGAAGCGAAATCGAGCGGCTTCGCGAACTCGGCATAGGCCTCGACGATCCCGTCGTGGACGGCGCGGTCGTAGCCGACCAGATCGAGCTTGTTGATGGCCAGCACCACGTGGCGGATGCCCAGCAGCGAGACGATGAAGCTGTGCCGCCGGGTCTGCGTCAGGATGCCCTTGCGCGCGTCGATCATCAGGATGGCGACATCCGCCGTCGAGGCCCCGGTGGCCATATTGCGCGTGTACTGTTCGTGGCCGGGTGTGTCGGCGACGATGAACTTGCGCCGGTCGGTCGAGAAGAAGCGGTAGGCCACGTCGATGGTGATGCCCTGCTCGCGCTCGGCGGCGAGGCCGTCGACGAGGAGGGCGAAGTCGATCTCCTGCCCCTGCGTCCCCACGCGCCTGCTATCCGCCTCCAGCGCGGCGAGCTGATCCTCGAAGATCATCTTCGATTCGTACAGCAGCCGCCCGATGAGCGTGGATTTCCCGTCGTCGACGGAGCCGCAGGTGATGAACCGCAGCAGCGACTTGGTCTCGTGCGCCTTGAGGTAGCCGAGGATGTCCTCGGCGATCATGTCGGAGCGGTGGGCCATCAGGATGCCTCTTTCGAGAAACGATACGCGGTATCCCCGCTTCCCCGGATGCACCGCAGCACGCAGTGATGCGGTGCTGGTCCGGGGTTCCGGCCTTCGACGATCAGAGCGGAATCTCGTTCGTCAGGTCGCACCAGCCGGGATTGCGGGATGCGACCGGATTCTCCTTCCACGCCCGCCGCCATCTCTTGATCGCCTTCTCCCGGGTCAGCGCATCGCGCAGGGTCCCGTGCGTCTCGAAATAGACGAGTCGATAGGTGGCGTGCTCGGCGGTCCATGCCTCGACCGCGCCCGCCCGGTGCTGCGCAATTCGTCTGCGCAGGTCGTTCGTCTGGCCGGTATAGAGATACCGGCCATCCTCCGAAGACAGGATGTAGACGAACCACGCCGCCATGAGCGCTCCCTGCAGGTTCCGACGCCTTGCCGCGAACGGCGGACCCCGGACCAGCACAGCACCATTGCATGGTGCGGCGCATCCGGGGAAACGGGTCGGGGAGCGCCATTCTTTCCGCTGGCATCAGAAATACCCCTCCTGCTTCTTCTTCTCCATCGAGGCCGCCGAATCGTGGTCGATCATGCGGCCCTGGCGTTCGGAGGTGGTGGTGAGGAGCATCTCCTGGATGATCTCGGGCAGGGTCGTCGCCTCGCTCTCGACCGCGCCCGTGAGGGGCCAGCAGCCCAGCGTGCGGAAGCGGACCGTCCTCTCCTGCACCTCCTCGCCCTCGTGCAGCGCGATGCGGTCGAAGTCGTCGATCATGATCAGCGTGCCGTCGCGCTCGATCACCGGGCGCGGCGCGGCGTAGTAGAGCGGGACGATAGGGATGGCTTCGAGGTGGATGTACTGCCAGATGTCCAGCTCGGTCCAGTTCGACAGCGGGAAGACGCGGATGCTCTCGCCCGGCGCCTTGCGCGCGTTGTAGAGCTTCCACAACTCGGGGCGCTGGTTCTTCGGGTCCCAGCGATGCGCCGCCGTGCGGAAGGAGAAGATGCGCTCCTTGGCGCGCGATTTCTCCTCGTCGCGCCGCGCCCCGCCGAAGGCCGCGTCGAACTTGTACTTGTCCAGCGCCTGCTTGAGCGCGACCGTCTTCATGATGTCGGTATGCACGCTGGACCCGTGGGTGAAGGGACCGATGCCCTGCTTCACGCCCTCCTCGTTGGTATGCACGATCAGCTCCATGCCCGACTCGGCGGCCATGCGGGCGCGGAAGTCGTACATCGCCTTGAACTTCCACGTCGTGTCCACGTGCACGAGAGGGAAGGGCGGCGGGGCGGGATGGAAGGCCTTCCGCGCGACGTGCAGCAGCACGGCCGAATCCTTGCCGATGGAGTACAGCATGGCCGGGTTCTCGGCCTCGGCCACCACCTCGCGGAAGATGTGGATGGCCTCGGCCTCCAGCCGTTGCAGATGGGTCAGGTCGATCATGCGGGGTCCTTGAGCGTCACGCCCTCGGCATAGGCGATGAAGTGCGGGTTCTCGAAACCGGACTTGCCGTAGGCGAGCGGCGTGCCTCCGGGCCAGGCATCGACATGCCCTCCGGCGGCGCGCAGCACGGCGTGGCCGGCTGCGGTATCCCATTCCATGGTCCGCCCTAACCGCGGGTAAAGATCGGCCTCCCCCGCCGCCAGGAGGCAGAACTTGAGCGAACTGCCCGCCCCCTTGAAATCCCCGACGGCATAGCGCGCGATATACGCGTCCGTCGCCGCGTCGCGGTGGGATTTCGAGGCGACGACGTTCAGCGCGGCATCGTCCGGGGCGGCGCAGCGGATCGCCCGGGCCGGGCCGTCGCCGTCCCGCATCCGGGCGCGGCCATCGTCATCGGTCCAGAACAACCGGTCGAGCGCCGGCGCGAAGACGACGCCGCGCAGGGGCACGCCATTCTCGATCAGGGCGATGTTGACGGTGAAGTCCCCGCCGCGCTTCACGAACTCCTTCGTCCCGTCGAGGGGATCGACCAGGAAGAACCGCGATCCGGCGGCGGCGGCATCGTGGCTCTCGGCCCGCTCCTCCGTCACCACCGGAATATGGGGAAAGGCCCGCTCCAGGACTGCCCCGATCACCCGGTCGGCGGCGAGGTCCGCCTCTGTCACCGGCGAGCGATCCGCCTTGGCCCGGGCGACGAAGTCCGTGGCGTAGATATCCATGATCGCGGCACCCGCCCGGCGCGCGCTGTCGAGAAGGACGTCGGCGAGGCCGGTCGGCAGCATGGGGACACTCCATGACGAAAAGCATACGGGATACGGCGCTCCGCATAGCCCCCACCGTCGACGGGTTGTCAAGCCCCCAGGGACGGGACGGGCCGTTCAGGCCCGCGCGGTGGACGGCCCGCCGGGGTGCTCGCACAGCCGCCAGAAGCGGTGCAGGAACCCGAGCACCTCCTGAAGGCCCGCCGCGCCGTGCGGCTTCACGATGTAGCCGTTGGCGTTGTGGCTGTAGGCGCGGTCGATGTCGTTCCGGCTGCTGGAGGTGGTGAAGACGAAGACGGGCGTATCCTTCAGCCCCTCGTTCGCGCGTAGGCGGGCGAGGAACTCGTGCCCGTTCATGCGCGGCATGTTGATGTCGAGAAGGACGAGGAAGGGCCGCGCGAGGTCGTTCCTGTTCTCGTCCGCCGCCAGCAGATGGAGCGCCTCCTCGCCGTCGCGGGCGCGGGTCAGCTTCGCGGGCGTCTTCGCCTTGCGCAGGCCGCGCTCCAGCAATTCCACGTCGAGGTCGTTGTCCTCCACGACCAGGAGCTTCATGTCCTCGTTCATCTCACGCTGCCTTGTCTGTGAGGGTGAAGATGTCCCCGGCGGTGCCGAGGGGCCAGTCGAAGCGGAAGGTCGCCCCGCCCGTGCCGGGGGTCTCCTCCAGGATCACGCGTCCGCCGTGGCGCTCGACCGCCTTCTTGACGATGGCCAGGCCGATGCCGGTGCTCTCGGAATTCGACGCGGTGCCGAGGGTCTGGAACATCTCGAACACCCGCTCGCGGTATTCGGGCGCGATGCCGGGGCCGTTATCGGCCACCGACAGCGTCATGCGGTCCCCGTCGACCGCCGCCGAGACGCGGATGCGCAGGGATTCGGGGTCGGGGTGGTACTTGATGGCGTTGCCCACGAGGTTCTCGATCACCCGGCGCAGGCTGAAGGTATCGGTGCCGATTTCCGGCACGTCGCCCTCGAACCGCAACTGTTCCCCGTCGAGGCCGAAATCGGACCGCAGCCCCGCGACGATATCGGCCGTATGCACCATGGTGCTCTCGTCGGTGAAGCGCCCGATGCGCGAGAACTCCATGATCCCGCCCGTCAGCGCGTTCATGCGGCGTACCCGCTCGCGGATGCGCTCCAGATTGGTGGCGACGTCGGGATTGGCGTCCGGCGTGACGAGATAGTCCTCCAGATCGTCCTCCAGCATCTCCGTCAGGCCGCCGATGCCGCGCAGCGGGGTCTTGAGATCGTGCGAGGCGACGTAGGCGAACTGCTCCAGCTCCTTGTTCTTGTCCGACAGCGCCGCGTTCGCCGCCGCCAGCTTGTCCGATTCGACCTGCAGGTCCGCCGTCACGCCCCTGGCATAGGCCACCGCGCGCCCGTTCGCCCGGGTCAGGAGGAGGAGGAAGGCGATGATGAGGCCTTCGATGACCAGGCCGCCGACCAGGATCAGCGTGGGCTGCGCATAGGTGTTGGCGGCGCGGAAGGGCAGGGTGCTGCGCACGTCGATCGTCCAGGTCCGCCCGTAGAGGTCGAGCGACACCGTGTCCGAGAACAGCGGGTCCGGGTCGTTGCGCGGGTCGCCGTCCGAATGCTCGTCGTAGAGGGTCCGGTCGCCGTCCGCGATGCTGAAATGCACCTCGCGGCGGTCCTTCGACAGGAGGCCCACCATCAGCTTGCGGACCACGAAGGCGGTGTTCGCGTAGCCGAGGATCGCCGCGCGGCGCTCGGCCAGCGTCTCGGGCATGTCGCTCTCACCGGCATAGATGGGGGTGTAGAAGATGACCCCCGGCGTCTCGCCGCTCTCGTTCACGAGCGCGACCGGCCCGGACAGGTGCGACGTGCCCGAATCGCGGCTGGCCAGCGCACCCTCCCGCCGCGTCTCCTCGTGGGCGAGATCGAGGCCCAGGACGTCCCGGTTCCTTTCCTCCGGCTCGACATGGGCGATGACGAGGTGGAAGGGCTGCTCGTGCGGGGGGCGGACGACGAATCCCGGGTGGTCGGCCTGCCGCTGCGCCGTATAGGCCGGCAGGTCCGCCCGCGCGATGTGATGGACCACGGCGAAGCCGTTCGTCCCGGGATAGCGCCCGAGATTGTCCATCATCTCCGCGAAGTCCTTCCACTGCGCGCGGGAGACCCGCCCGCCGTGCGAGCGCACCATGGCCGCCCCCGCCCGCAAGGCATGCTCGTATTTCTCGACCCGTTCCGCGAGCAGGCCGACGGCGCGGTCGCGCTCGGCGGCGAACCGGGCCGCCGTGCGCGTCTCGGTCTGGTGCTTCGAGAACTGCCACGCGCCGATCGTCATCACGAGCGAGAGGACGATGACGACGACATGGAACAGGTTCAGCCCGATGCTCCCCGGGGGGTGGGCGCTCGCTCCGGTCGTGTCGTACGCTGCATGCTGACTACTCATACGCGAGAACGTAGGGTTAGTATAATTAACGGGAGATTTACGACGCACGCGGTTTATAAGATGAGACGTATTTCAAACGATTGATCGCGTGACTTTTCTCACGAGGGAGGATGACCGCCTTCGGCGAGGTCTTCCAGCCCGTCCGTGTCCAGCAGGACGTAATGCCCGGCATCCCGCATCAGAATGCCCTCCCGCTTCCAGGCGTTGAGCACGCGGGAGACGTTCTCGCGCGATGCGCCGATCATGGAGGCCAGCTCGGCCTGCGTCAGCCTGTGGTCGATTCGCACGCTCCCGTCGGCGCGTTCGGTCCCGAAGCCCCGGCCCAGGCGCAGCATCACGCGGGCGAGCTGTCCGGCCAGGGGCAGGAAGTCCCGCGCGCTCAGCGCATCGTTCGTCTCGCGCAGGCGCAGGGCCATCATCCGGAGCAGATGCTGGTAGAGCGTGCCGTTCTCGTCGGCGAAATCGAAGAAGGCGCGCCGCGACCAGTGCAGCAGCGACGAATCCCGCAGGGCGACGATGCTGGCCGAGCGCGGCTCGTCGTCGAACATCGCCATCTCGCCGATGCTGTCCCCGGCGGTGAAGAGCGCGAGGAGCTGCTCGTCCCCGTCCGCCGATATCCGCGTCGCCTTCAGGCCGCCGTTGCGAACGATGTAGCAGCCACTCGATTCGTCGCCCTCCATGAAGAGCGTGCGCCCCTCGGACAGCGCGATGGCCGTACCCCTCGCGAACAGGGCGGCGCGTAGCGCGGGGTCGAGGCCCAAGAGGAGCGAGCCTTCCCGAAAGGGTTCGACGGTCGTATCGGTCATGCACCGCCTCGATTCGGAAAATTAACTCCGATGCTGTGACATGGAACACATTCGGACGATTTATTCCATGCCAAACCTGTGACGTCGGCAGGATCGGCCCCTGTCGCGGCACTGCGCTGCATTCGGTGGTCGACGTGTCGAAAGGCCTGGTATTCGGGTTGCGTTGCGTAGTTGCGAGTTGCGTTGGCCGATATGACGTGTACGTGTCGTATCGGTCCTGTAAGGGCCGTATCGGCGTGAAGTGACGATACGGCCCGTTTACCCAGATATCCCTGTCATCCCCCCGAAAACCTGTATGGTGGTCCGCATGGGCCATACGATCGAAATCCCCGTCTGGGCCGCGATCCTCGTCGGCACGCTCGGCATCGCGGGACTGCTCGACCGGGTCGTCGGCCCGTCGCTGCGCTGGGTGCTGCGCCGCCGGGTGAACCGGGCCATCGACGACCTGAACCAGCGCCTCGATCTGCGCATCCAGCCCTTCAAGCTCACCCGCCGCAAGGTGCTCGTCGACCGGCTGGTCTACGACCCGCAGGTCATGGCCGCGCTCGACGAACACGTGCGCGAGGAGGGCATCCCGCGCGACGTGGCGATGGAGCGGGTCGAGCGCTACGCCCGCGAGACGGTGCCCGCCTTCTCCGCCTTCGCCTATTTCTCCTTCGGCGCCCGGGCCGCGCGCTGGATCAGCCGGGCGCTCTACCGGGTGCGGCTCGGCTTCATCGACGAGGCGGCGCTGGCGGATATCGACCGGGGGGCGGCGGTGGTGTTCGTGATGAACCACCGCTCGAACATGGACTATCTGCTGGTCACCTATCTCGCCGCCGAACGCAGCGCGCTGAGCTATGCGGTGGGGGAATGGGCGCGGGTCTGGGGCCTGTCGACGCTCATCCGCTCGATGGGGGCCTATTTCATCCGCCGCCGCTCCCGCGATGCGCTCTATCGCAAGGTCCTGTCGCGCTACGTCGCCATGGCGACCGAGGGCGGGGTGACGCAGGCGGTGTTTCCCGAAGGGGGACTGTCGCGCGACGGCCGTCTCCAGGGGGCGAAGTTGGGCCTCCTGTCCTACATGGCCGAGGGGTTCGAGCCGGGGGTCTCCCGCGACGTGGCCTTCGTCCCGGTCGGCCTCAACTACGATCGGGTGCTGGAGGACCGCGTCCTGACCGATGGCGGGGAGGCGGGGCGCTTCCGGTTCAGTCCGCTCGTGCTGGCCGGGTTCCTGTCGCGGCTCGCCTGGCTGCGCATCACGGGGCGGATGACCCGCTTCGGCTACGCCTGCGTCAGCTTCGGCCAGCCGCTCTCCCTCGCCGAGTTCGCCGCCCGGGGCGAGGGCCTCGACGTCGAGGCGCTGGGCGAGGAACTGATGCGCCGGGTGGGGCAGGTGGTGCCCGTCCTGCCGGTCTCCCTGGTCGCGACCGTCCTGCGCGAGGCGGACGGCCCGCTCAGCGCGCTCGACGTGAAGGCGCGGACGCAGGTCCTGATGCACGCGCTGATCGGGGCGGGCGCCCATGCGCACATCCCGCGCGGCGACGAGGACTATGCCGTCGAGGTGGGCCTGCGCATGATGCGCCGCCGGCGTCTCGTCACGGAGGAGGACGGCCTGCTCCTCGCCAACCCGGACGAGGCGGGACTAGTCGACTACTACGCCAACGCCATCGCCCATCTGCCGCGCGCGGGCTGACGGTCCTTAACCCTTTGCGCGCGGGGCCGGGCTATGGTGGGGAGGCGGCGCATTGCACGCGCCCCGCTCCCGCCCTAGATGGGCACCATGTCGCCCGCCGTCGAAACAATCCTCCCGGAGAACACCATGGCCCTCACGCCCGACCAGCCCGCGCCGCCGAAGGAGAAGCAGGTCAAGGGCAGCGCCTGGGTCAAGCTGCTGCTGGAGCTGGGGCCGCTCATGATCTTCTTCTTCGCCTACAACCGGGGCGACGCGGTCGGGGACTGGCTCGGCCAGCCCGACATGAAGCCGATCATCGCGGCGACCGTGGTGTTCGTCCCGACCATGGTCCTCTCGGTCCTCGCCTCCTTCTGGATCACGCGGGAGGTGGCGGTGATGCCGCTGGTGTCGCTGGTGCTGGTGGTGGTGTTCGGCGGGCTGACCATCTGGCTGAACGACGAGACCTTCATCAAGATGAAGCCCACCATCCTCAACCTCATCTTCGCCGTCGTTCTGATGACGGGCCTGTATTTCGGCAAGATGTTCCTGAAGATGATCTTCCAGGAGGGCTGGGCCATCACGGACCGGGGCTGGTACCTGCTCACGATCCGGTGGTCGATCTTCTTCGTCTTCATGGCCATCCTCAACGAGGTGATCTGGCGCAACTTCTCGGAGGATTTCTGGGTGGCGTTCAAGGTCTGGGGCAACCTGCCCATCACGCTGGCCTTCGCCGTCTTCCAGATGCGCCTCGTCTGGCAGCACCCCCTGCCCGAGGAAGAGAAGCCGGCCTGATGCCGGTCGCCGGATAGCTCTTTACATCGCAGGTCGTTTCCGGGACAGAACAGGGCGTGCCCGTAGGGTGCGCACCGTCCTTTATGCTGCTGAAAAGGGTGCGACCCTTGGGCGCGGCGCGGCGCGCCACGGCCCCGGGCGAGCGCAGCATGATTCACGCGCCCGGAACCACGGGCGGGGCAAGGGAAAGACCGCGATGTCCGATATCGAAATCGCCCGCAAGGCCACCAAGAAACCCATCCAGGAGATCGGTGCGAAGATCGGCATCGGGTCCGACGACCTCCTGCCCTACGGCCACGACAAGGCGAAGGTCTCGGCCGAGTTCATCAAGTCGAAGGCGGATGCGCCGGACGGCAACCTCATCCTCGTCACCGCCATCAACCCCACCCCCGCGGGCGAGGGCAAGACGACGACGACCGTGGGCCTTGGCGACGGGCTGAACCGCATCGGCAAGAACGCGATGGTCTGCATCCGCGAGGCCTCCCTCGGTCCGAACTTCGGCATGAAGGGCGGCGCGGCGGGCGGCGGCTACGCGCAGGTCGTGCCGATGGAGGAGATGAACCTCCACTTCACCGGCGACTTCCACGCCATCACCTCCGCGCACAACCTCTGCGCCGCGATGCTCGACAACCATATGTACTGGGGCAACGAGCAGGAGATCGACGTGCGCCGGGTGGTCTGGCGGCGGGTGCTGGACATGAACGACCGCGCGCTGCGCCAGATCACGGCTTCGCTGGGCGGCGTGGCCAACGGCTTCCCGCGCGAGGCGGGCTTCGACATCACGGTCGCCTCGGAGGTGATGGCGATCCTGTGCCTCGCCAACGATCTGGACGATCTCCAGCGCCGCCTCGGCGACATGATCGTCGCCTACCGCCGCGACCGCTCGCCCGTCTTCTGCCGCGACATCAAGGCCGACGGGGCGATGACGGTGCTGCTGAAGGACGCGATGCAGCCCAACCTCGTGCAGACGCTGGAGAACAACCCCGCCTTCGTCCATGGTGGCCCCTTCGCCAACATCGCCCATGGCTGCAATTCCGTGGTGGCGACGAAGACGGCGCTGAAGCTGTGCGACTACGTGGTGACCGAGGCCGGGTTCGGGGCCGATCTCGGGGCCGAGAAGTTCCTCAACATCAAGTGCCGCAAGGCGGGCCTGTCCCCGAAGGCCGTCGTCATCGTCGCCACCGTGCGCGCCATGAAGATGAACGGCGGCGTCGCCAAGGGGGACCTTGCCGACGAGAATGTCGATGCCGTCAAGGCCGGCTGCGCCAACCTCGGGCGCCATATCGAGAATATCGGCAAGTTCGGCGTCCCGGCGGTGGTGGCGATCAACCATTTCTCGGGCGATACCGACGCCGAGGTGCAGGCGGTCAAGGACTTCGTCGAGAGTCAGGGGACCGAGGCGGTGCTGTGCAAGCACTGGGCGCATGGCGGCGCGGGGACCGAGGATCTGGCCAACAAGGTGGTCGAGATCGTCGAGAGCGGGAAGGCGGCCTACCAGCCCCTCTACGGCGACGACATGGGCCTCGCCGACAAGATCGAGGCCATCGCGAAAGGCATCTACCGCGCCGATTCGGTCATCATGGACAAGAAGATCCGCGATCAGCTGAAGGCCTGGGAGGATCAGGGCTACGGCAATCTGCCGGTCTGCATGGCGAAGACGCAGTACAGCTTCTCGACCGACCCGAACGAGCGCGGCGCGCCGACCGGCTTCGACATCCCCGTGCGCGAGGTGCGCCTCAGCGCGGGGGCGGGCTTCGTCGTCGCCATCTGCGGCGAGATCATGACCATGCCGGGCCTGCCCCGTGTGCCCTCGGCCGAGAGCATCATGCTCGACGACGACGGGAATGTGCAGGGGCTTTTCTAGGCCCCGAAGAACGGCCCGCCGACCGCCGAGGCCCCCGGCATCGCCGGGGGCGAAGCGCCCTACGGCACCGGCAACCCGCTCGGCACCGCATCGGGCACGCCCAGCCGCCCTGCGACGCTGCCCTCGTCCGTCAGCGCCGCGAGGAAGGCGAGCAGGGCGTCGACCTGCGCATCCGTCAGCACCTTCGGCACCAGCACGTTCGCCGCCGCGATGGCGTCCCGCTCGCGCGGATCGTCCAGCGCGCGGAAATCCCGCGCACCGGGCAGGTCGGGCAGCACCGCCTGCGCCCGGTCGTAGGCATCGAGCGCGGCGACAGGGTCGAGGTGATGGCGCACGACCCCGTCGAGCGTCGCATACGCCCCGGAATGGCCGTAGGGCGCGGTTTCGGTCACGTTGCGCAGGCTCGGCGTGCGAAAAGCGTAGGCGTCCCCGGCCCGGCCCGTCACGCGCATCCGTCCCGTATCGCGCGCGTGGCTCTCGAACCGCGCCGCCTTGCCGGGGCCGATCTGCGGCATGGCGATGGCGTGGAAAGCGTGGTCCGTCTGGAACCGCCCCGCATGGCACGAGGCGCATCCCGCCTCGCCGTAGAACAGCGCCATCCCCTCGGCGGCCAGCGGCTCCAGCGGTGCGCCGTCGCACAGATGCCGGTCGAACGGGCTGTCGTCGGCCCGCCACTCGACCGCGATGAAGGCGGCGAGCGCGTCGGCAATGCCCGCGAAGTCCACCGCCCGATCCGCCCCGTAGGCCGCGTCGAACGCCCCGCGATAGGCCGGGATCGCCTCGATCCGGTCGGTCAGGATGGCCCAGGCCCCGCCGTCATGGGTCAGCAGCCCCTGCCGCACCGCGCGCGACACGTCGCTCTCGCCGTAATGCCCCGCCATCTCGTCGGGCGAGAGCACCGGGAACATCGTCTGCGCCGCCAGCACCGACAGATCGAGCCGGTCGAAATCCTCGCCCAGCGGCGTGCGCAACCCGTCCGCCGTCGCCTCCAGCCGCCCGTCCGCGAACATGACCGAGAATTCGGGCGCGCCGAGGTTGAACAGGGCGGTCGCGTTGCGCGGGATGCGCTGCTCGGGCGGGTTGTCCGGGTCCACGCGCCGCGCCGGTCCCAGCCCCGCGCCCCCGTCGCCCAGCGACAGCGATACCCCGTCCGACGTGCCGTGCTCCGGATGATGACAGGTCGCGCAGGCCACCGCCTTCGACCCGCTGAGCACGGGGTCGTAGAACAACGCCTGTCCCAGCCGCACGACCTCCGGCGCGGGGGCCATGAAATCGACCGGCGCGCAGGTCGGCACCGTGGCCGACGCCCCCGATGCCATTCCCCAGACCGCGAGAAGGGCCAGGACGGCAAGCCTGTCCTTTACGTGCGAAAAATCACCCTGTATCACCATCGTCATTCGTGCCGATCCGGCATCCCTGCTGCACCGGCACGACAAGAACACTGAATCTCTCCGGGAGGAAACCCCATGACCTTCACCATGACGCGACGCGCGGTCGCGGCGGCGGCCTCGGCCCTCGCCCTCACGCTCACGGTTCCGGCCTTCGCCGGCGGCCATCAGGAGCTGGACAGCATCCACTTCCTCATCCCCGGCGGCGCGGGCGGCGGCTGGGACGGCACGGCGCGCGGCACGGGCGAGGCCCTGACGAAATCGGGCCTCGTCGGCAAGGCGTCCTACGAGAACATGTCGGGCGGCGGCGGCGGCAAGGCGATCGGCTACCTGATCGAGAATGCCGAAAGCAACCACGGCACGCTGATGGTCAACTCGACCCCCATCGTCATCCGCTCGCTCACCGGCGTCTTCCCGCAGAACTTCCGCGACCTGACGCTCGTCGCAGGCACCATCGGCGACTACGCCGCCCTCGTGGTCAGCGCGGACAGCGACATCGAATCGATGGACGACCTGGTCGCGGCCTTCAAGGAGGACCCGAACGCGGTCGCCATCGGCGGCGGCTCGGCCCCCGGCAGCATGGACCACCTCGTCCCCGCCATGATCATGGAAGCCGCCGGAGCCGACCCGCTCGATGTGAAGTACGTGGCCTACGACGCGGGTGGCAAGGCGATGGCCGGGCTGCTGTCGGGCGAGACCGCCGTCCTCTCGACCGGCTTCTCCGAGGCCGTCGCGCTGGCCGAGGCCGGCGAGGTGCGCATCCTCGCCGTCACCGCGCCCGAGCGCCTCGAAGACTTCCCCGACGTGCCCACCGTTAAGGAGCAGGGCATCGACGCGGAATTCGTCAACTGGCGCGGCTTCTTCGCCGCCCCCGGCCTGCCGGAGGAGGATCGCCAGAAGTACGTCGACGTGCTGACGAAGATGTACGAGACCGAGGAATGGGAAGCCGTGCGCGAGCGCAACGGCTGGGTGAACATCTTCAACCCGGGCGACGATTTCCAGACCTTCCTCGAAGGCCAGGAAAAGACCATCGGCGACCTGATGACGAAGCTCGGCTTTTTGTAAGAAGTCCTTCTGCCCCGCACTTGACGCGGGGCCTTTGCGGATAGGGCGCTTCTGAGGAGACAGCGCTTCTGCGGATAAAGGCCCCGCATCAAGTGCGGGGCGGAGTTCTCGGGAATGTGCCCTATGACCCTCGACCGCTGGATCGCCGCCATCTTCCTCGTCGTCTGCATCGTCTACGCCTATACGGCCTGGATCGTGATGGACGCGAACCTCCTGCCCTTCGAGCGGCGCAATCCCGTCTGGCCCAGCACCTTCCCGAAGATCCTCTCGATCCTCGGCATCGGGTGCGCGCTGTGGGTGCTGGTGACGTCGAAGCCGCAGCCGATCAGGGAAGACGAGATCGACCATCGCCGCCTCGGCGAGTACAAGACGGGCCAGGCGCTGGCCCTCGTCGGTCTCATGGTGGCCTACGCCTTCGCGCTGTACCCCATCGGCTTCATCGCCTCGACCGTCGTGTTCCTCACGGCGGGGGCGGCCATCCTCGGCGAGCGGCGGCTGCACGTCGCCGTGCCCATCGCCGCCGTCGCGGCCTTCTCCATCTGGTATCTGGTGCAGGAGGTCCTCGGCATCTTCCTGCGTCCCTGGCCCTGGTTCGTATAGCGGAGGACGGTCATGCTCGAAGGCATCCTGCTCGGTCTGTCGACCGCCTTCTCGATCAAGAATCTGCTGATGGTCGTCGGCGGGTGCCTCATCGGCACCTTCATCGGCATGTTGCCCGGCCTCGGGCCGATGTCGATCATCGCCATCATGATTCCCGTCGCCATCACCATCGGCGACCCGTCCGCCGCCCTGATCCTGCTGGCCGGGGTCTATTACGGCGCGATCTTCGGCGGCTCGACCTCCTCGATCCTCATCAACGCCCCCGGCGTCGCCTCGACCGTGGCGAGCAGCTTCGACGGCTATCCGCTCGCGCGGCAGGGCAAGGCGGGCAAGGCGCTGACGGTCGCGGCCATCTCCTCCTTCGCGGGCGGGTCCATCGGGGCGGTGCTCCTGATGATCTTCGCGCCCGCGCTGGCCTCGGTCGCGCTGCTGTTCCACTCGGCGGAGTATTTCGCGCTCATGGTCGTCGGTCTCTCGGCCATCGCGGCCTTCGCCGGGACGGGGCAGGTGTCGAAGGCGATGATGATGACCGTGCTCGGCCTGATGCTGGCCACGGTGGGCGAGGCGGCGTTGTTCCAGGCTCCGCGCTTCACCGGCGGCATCATGGACCTGCAATCGGGGTTCAGCTTCGTCACGCTGGCCATGGCCATGTTCGCCCTGCCGGAGGCCATCTTCCTCGTCCTCGATCCGAAGCGCTCCAAGACCGGCGACGGCGGGTCGGGCGAGATCAGGGACCTGCGCATCACCCGCGAGGAGGGTCGCCAGATCGCCCCCGTCATCGCGCGCCAGTCGGTGCAGGGCTTCCTGATCGGCGTGCTGCCCGGCGCGGGGGCGACCATCGCCTCCTTCCTCGGCTACGCCGTCGAGCGCAACATCGCCTCCGAGGAGGACAAGAAGCAGTTCGGGAAAGGCTCGATCAAGGGCCTCGCCGCGCCGGAGACGGCGAACAACGCGGCCTGCACCGGCTCCTTCGTCCCGCTCCTGACGCTGGGCATTCCCGGCTCCGGCACGACCGCCATCCTGCTCGGCGCGCTCATCGCGCTGAACGTCACGCCGGGGCCGCGCCTGATGGTCGACGAGCCGAGCGTCTTCTGGTCGGTCATCATCTCGATGTATCTGGGCAATCTCGTGCTCCTGATGCTCAACCTGCCCCTCATCCCCTACATCGCGAAGATCCTGTCGGTGCCGCGCAACTTCCTGATCCCGTTCATCCTCTTCTTCACGCTGATGGGCGCGTATATCGGGCAGAACAACGCGACGGAACTGCTGATCCTCGTCGGTCTCGGCGTGTTCGCGACCGTCCTGCGGATGGCCGATTTTCCGCTGCCGCCGCTCCTCATCGGCTTCATCCTCGGCGCGATGCTGGAGGACAACTTCGCCCGCTCGATGCAGCTCTACGACGGCCCGGCCTTCATCTGGGAGCGTCCGATGACGGCGGGCCTGCTGGTGCTGGCCCTGGTGCTGGTCCTCCTGCCCACCCTCCGCGCCCGGCGGGCCAAGGCGAAGGCGGCGCGGCAGGGGGTGGCGGACGGCTCGTAGCGCCGCGTTGCGCTGATCCGGGGGCGTCCGCGCGGCGAGGGGAAGGCATGAGGATGAGCATCGGACGCATCGCGGCGGCGGCTTTCCTGACGGTGGCGATGCAGGCGGGCGGGGCACGGGCCGCCCCCGCCTGCGGCGACGTGCCGACGCCCTGCACGGTCGAGGAGGGGGTCTACCACGCCGCCGCGCCCGCCGGGGCGGGGCCGCACGGCGCGGTCGTCTTCCTGCATGGCTGGGGCGGGCGCGGGGAAGGCATCCTGCGCAACCGCGGGCTGGTCGAGGCGGTGACGGGCCGGGGATACGCGCTGATCGCGCCGCAGGGAATGCCGCGTCGTCCGGGAGACCGGGGCGGATCGTGGAACGTGCGGCGCAACCCGCGCGGGCGCGACGATATCGCCTTTCTGGCCTCGGTCGCGGCGGATGCGGCGGCGCGCTTCGATCTCGACCCCGCCCGCATCGTCCTCGCGGGATTTTCCGCCGGGGGGATGATGACGTGGCGCGTCGCCTGTTCGGCACCCGATACCTTTGCGGCCTACGCGCCCATCGCCGGGTTGCTCTGGCGGCCCCTGCCGGCGGCGTGCGACGGGCCAGTGCGGCTGCATCACACCCATGGCTGGTCCGATCCGGTGGTGCCGCTCGAAGGGCGCATCGTGGGCAGCGGGATCGAACAGGGCGACCTCTTCGCCGGGCTGGCCCTCCTGCGCGCCGCCGCCGGATGTGAGAGCGACGCGCCGGACGGCTACGGGGCCGAGGCCGCGTATCGCCTGCGCCGCTGGGAGGGATGCCGGCCCGGTGCGGCGCTGGAGATGGCGCTGCACCCGGGCGGGCACGTCATCCCGCGCGGCTGGAGCGCGCTGGCGCTCGACTGGTTCGAGCGGGTGGCCGGTCAGGCGTCCGAGTAGAGCGCCTCGACGATCTCCAGGTTGCGCAGGTAGCGCGCCGCGCCCGTCTCCGGCTCCTCCCCCCGCCGCCAGGCGTCGAGGATGGCGCGGTTGGTGAGGTAGACGCAATCGCCGCCGAAATGGCGATCCTCCCAGCCGTAGGTCTGTTCGACCTCGTCGTTCCGCCCGAACGCGCGCAGCCACAGCCGACCGTCGCCGTCGAGCCGCAGGGTGCCGCCCGAGCCGTCGACGGTCATCTCGCCCATGGTCAGGCGGCGGTTCGCGGCGGCGTGGTCCGACAGGCGGTTCGCGTCCAGAAGGCCCGCCGCCCCGCTCTCGAAGCCGAGGATGACGAGCGCCGCATCCTCCCCCGCGATGGCCAGGTTCAGGCGGCGCAGGAGGGCGCGGGCCTCGCTTACCTCGCCCATGAGATAGCGGAACGTGTCGATCCAGTGGATGCCGGTCTCGTGCAGCAGGAAGCGCGGCATCTCGCGGAAATAGGGCTGGCGATCGCGATAGGCGTCCGGTCCCTGCCCGTCGCCGGGGCGCAGGCGGAACGCGATCTGGTACGGCGTGCCGACGGCCCCCGCATTGAGCAGGCGCTTGGCCTCGCGGTACCAGGGCTGGTGCCGCATCGTCTCGTGGACGGCGAGGCGGCATCCGTGCTCCTCGGCCACCGCGACCGCCTCCCGCGCGCCCTCCAGCCCGCCGCAGAACGGTTTCTGGCAGACGATGTGCCCCGCATGGGGGGCGAGGGCGCGGATGAGGGGGAGGTGCGAGTCCGGCGGCGTGGCGATGTCCACGATATCGGGGCGCACCGCCTCGACCATCGCGCGCGCATCCTCGAAGACGGAGAAGTCCCCATACTCCGCGCGCATCGCGTCGGCGCGGCCGCGATCCCGCTCGCATAGCGCGACGAGGGCCGCATCCGCCATCCGGTGCCACGCATCGAGATGGAAGCGTCCGAAATAGCCCGCGCCGACGACCGCGACCCGCGCGGGGCGCGGCAGCTCAGGCATCGACCCGCGCGAGCGCCGCCTCGACGGCGGCGAAGACGGCCTCGGTTCCCGCCGTGCCGCCCAGCTCGCAGGTGACGAGCCGCCCGTCCGCGAAGGCCGCCTCGACCGCCCGACGCAGGGCGGACGCGGCGCGCACCGCCTCGACGCTGTCGTGACGCGCGCCGAGCCAGTCGAGCATCATGGCCCCCGACAGGATCATCGCGGTCGGGTTGGCCAGCCCCTTGCCCGCGATATCCGGGGCCGAGCCGTGGCAGGGCTGGAACACCGCATGATCGTCGCCGATATCGGCGGAGGGCGCATAGCCCATCCCCCCCATCAGCGCCGCGCCGAGATCCGACAGGATATCGCCGAACATGTTCTCCGTCACCGCCACGTCGATCTCCCACGGCTTCTGCACCATGGTCATGGCGAAGGCGTCGACATAGGCGTGGTCGGCGGCGATGCCCTCGAAGCGGCCCGCCCGCTCGTAGAAGATGTCGCGCCAGAAGGCGAAGGCCTGGAAGACGTTGGCCTTGTCGACCGAGGTCACCTTGCGCAGGCCCCCGCGCTCCTCCGCGAGGCGGAAGGCGAAGTCGAACAGCTTCTCGCAGACGGGGCGCGTGATGACCATCGTCTCCCGCGCCTCGCGGTCGCCGTCCCGCGTGCCCGGCGCGGCGGGGGCGAACAGGCCCTCGATGGATTCGCGGACCACGACGTAGTCGATATCGTGCGCGCGCGGATCGGCCAGCACCGCCCGCACCCCCGGTACCGGCTTGACCGGGCGTACCCCGGCATAGAGGCCGAACTCGAAGCGCAGGTCGATCTGCGGCGTCATCTCGCGCCCATCCGCGTAGCGCACGTCGGGCAGGCCCATGGCGGCGAGCAGGATCGCGTCCGACGCCCGCGCCGTGTCGATGGCCGTGCGGGGCAGGGCGCTGCCATGCGCCAGGTAGCACCCCGCCCCCGCTTCGCAGGGCGACCAGTCGAGGCTGAAGCCCCCCGTCCGCGCGGCGACCGCATCCAGCAGGGCGCGGGTCGGTTCCGTGATCTCCGCGCCGATGCCGTCGCCGGGGAAGAGCGCGATGCGAAAGGTGTTGGTGCCGGTCACGGTGTCTCTCCGAAGGCTGCGAGAAGGGGGGCGATGTCGTGGTGGTGATGCGGCAGGACGCGCCCGGCCCCGGGGGCCTCGAACGCGGCGACGGACCCGCCGAGCAGGCAGCCGAGATACGCCGTGCGCATGGCCGGCCCGCCGAGGGCGATGCTGGAGACGTTGCGCAGGCGGTGCGCGCGGACGGTATCGAGATGGGGGCGGTCCATCCTCCCCTCCGCGAAGGCCGCCTCGACCTCGGCCAGATGCGCGGGGTCGCTGTCCTCCAGCACCGTCTCGACGGTCCCGTCGGGCCGGACCCGCAGGACCCGGTTCGACACGATGGAGACGACGAGGAGCGAGCCGTCCGCCATCTCCGCCAGCCCGTCCGGAAAGGTGCCCGGCCCGAAGGTCGCGACGGTGCGCCGGTTCGCCAGCCCGTCCCCCGTCACGTCGAAGGCGCTCAGCCGCCGCCCGAAGGTCTCGTTCACCCACAGCGTGCCCTCGTCCGCCGAGAGGAGGCATTCGTTGGCGTAGCCCAGCCCCTCCGCGACGATGCGCGTCTCCCCGTCCGCGTGCAGCGCGATGAAGCCGCTCGCCGCGTCGGGCCGGTAGTCCAGCGCCCGGGGGACGCGCGTGGTCGAGACGGTGATCCAGAGCCGCCCCCGGCTGTCCGGCGCGACGAAGTTGGCGGGGGGCAGGGGGCGGCCTGCCACCGCATCGGTCACCGTCTCGGCGCGCCCGTCGGGAAACAGGCGATGGATGCCGCCGCGTTCCTGCCCGAGATGCGCGATCAGAAAGCTGCCGCCGTCCTCAAGCGCGATGCCGTTCGGGAAGAGTGCTTCGGGCACGCCGGGTCCGCGCGTGCGCATGGCGAGCGTATGCACCCGTCCGTCCGGCGCGATGGCGGCGATCCCGCCCGGCCCCGCGCAATGCGGCGCGAACAGCCAGCCGGAGCGATGCGCGACCACGCATTCCGGGCGCACGAGGCCGTCCCCGTGCATCGTCAGGTCATCGGGACCGAGGGTCATGGCATTGCATCGGGTGCGCGTGGTCGGGTAGGGGTCGTCATCATCACTGTATGGGGGCGCGCATGTTCGTTGTCACGGTCGTTTTCGAGGTCGGGTCCGGGGACGCGGCGGCATTCCTCGCCCGCGTCCGGCAACAGGCGTGCGACAGTCTGGAGCGGGAGCCGGGGTGCCACCGCTTCGATGTTGCCACCGATCCCGACGCGCCCGGCCGGGTGTTCCTCTACGAGATCTACGACGACGCGGACGCCTTCGCCGCGCATCTCGCCAGCGGCCATTTCAGGGCCTTCGATGCGGCGGTGTCGCCGGTGGTGCGCTCGAAGGAGGTGGGGACGTGGACGCTCCGGCCGGCGTGACGCGCGCCGCGCTCAGCGCCCGCTCCCGCATCCAGATGTAGAGGCCGCTGCACAGGATGATGCCCGCGCCGAGGATGTGCCAGCTTTCGGGCGGCTGGTTGAAGATGAGCCAGCTCGACGCGGTCATGTAGACGATCTGCACGTAGACGAAGGGCGCGAGGGTCGAGGCGGGGGCGCAGCGATGGGCGACCACGAGCAGCTGATGCCCGCCCCAGCCGAACGCGCCGATGAGGCAGAAGGCCGCCCAGGAGACCGCATCGGCGGGCCAGGCCCAGTTCGCCAGCGCGAAGGGCGCGACGAGGATGGTGGCCAGACCGGCGGAATAGACCTGCTGCGTCGCCGCCGAATCGACCCCCGCGAGGCGGCGGGTGAGCACCATGTACATCGACGCCATCGTCACCGCGCCGATGGAGAACAGGATCGCCCAGTGCGTCTCCGCCCCCCAGGGCCGGATCGCGACGACCGCCCCGCCGAAGCCGACGAGGATCGCCGCCCAGCGCCGCGGCCCGACCCGTTCGCCCAGCAGCGGGATTGACAGGGCGCAGACGATCAGAGGCCCGGTGAAGAAGATGGCCGTGGTCAGCGTCAGCGACAGGTACTTGACGGCGGTGAAGTTGCACACCGTCGAGCCGAGCAGGAAGGCCCCGCGCAGAAGCTCCAGCCGCAGGTTCTCCGTATGGAACATCGCCCGCCCCTCGCGCGGCCAGGCGAGCAGCAGCGACAGCACCGCGTGCCCCGCATAGCGCACGAACACCACCTGAAGCGGCGCCAGCCCCGCCAGCGCCAGCCACTTCGCGCTCGAATCGATGCCGGTGAAGACGAGGAAGGCCAGCAGCATCAGCCCGATGCCCTTCAGGACGCGATCCTCGACCGGCTCGACGCTCATGGGGCGGGCCGATGGCTACAAGAACTCTGCCCCGGACTTGATCCGGGGCCTGTTCGAGCATCGCGCCTCATGGTGAAAGGCCCCGGATCGGGGTCCGGGGCAGAGTCTATAGCGTGAACCACCCTCAGGCCGTCAGCCCTTCCGGCTCCGGCAGGTTCGCGCTGCGCGCCGCCGCCGTCACCGTGTTGGCCAGGAGGCACGCGATGGTCATGGGGCCGACGCCGCCCGGGACCGGCGTGATGGCTCCGGCGACCTCCACCGCGCTCTCGAAATGCACGTCGCCGACGATCTTGTGCTTGCCCTCCCCCTTCTCCGGGGCGGGGACGCGGTTGATGCCCACGTCGATGACGGTCGCGCCCGGCTTGATCCAGTCGCCGCGCACCATCTCGGGCCGGCCCACGGCGGCCACCACGATATCGGCCTGCCGCACGACGCCCTCCAGGTCGGGGGTGCGCGAATGGGCGATGGTGGGGGTCGCGTTCGCGCCGAGCAGCAGCTGCGCCATCGGCTTGCCGACGATGTTCGAGCGCCCTATGACGACCGCACTCTTGCCCGACAGGTCGCCGTGATAGTCCTTGAGCATCATCAGCGAGCCGAGCGGCGTGCAGGGCACCATCGCCTTCAGCCCCGCGCCGAGGCGGCCCACGTTCACGACATGGAACCCGTCCACATCCTTCTCCGGTGCGATGGTGTTGATGATCAGGTCGGAATTAAGATGCGCGGGCAGCGGGAGTTGCACGAGGATACCATGGACCGCCGGGTCGGCGTTGAGCCGCTCGACCAGCGCGAGGAGGGTCGCCTCGTCGGTGTCGGCATCGAGCTTGTGCTCGAAGGAGGCCATGCCGCATTCGACCGTCTGCTTGCCCTTGTTGCGCACGTAGACCTGGCTCGCCGGGTCCTCGCCCACCAGCACGACGGCGAGGCCGGGGGTGATGCCATGCTCCTCGGCCATGCGCGAGACGTGGCCCGCGACCTTCGCGCGGACGGTGGCGGCGAAGGCTTTGCCGTCGATGATATGGGCGCTCATGGGGTCGTTCCTCTCGCTGGTCTGGCATCCGCGTCCGCGACCGATTACACCTGTCTCTCTAGCGCTTTAGGCACGGGAGCATCGCAATGGCAACCATCGGATTCATCGGCATCGGCAACATGGGCGCGGGCATGGCGCGCAATCTTGTCAGGGCGGGCCACGAAGTGACGGTATTCGACCTCGATGCCGAAAAGGCGCACGGGATCGAGGGGGCGGCGGTGGCCGAAACGGCCGAGGCGGCGGCGCGGGGGCGCGATGCGATCGTCACCATGCTCCCCGCCGGGCCGGTGGTGGCGCAGGTCTACCGCGGCAGCATCCTGCCCCATGCCGCGCCCGGCACCCTGCTGATCGACTGCTCCACCATCGACGTGGAGACCGCGCGGGTGTTGGCCGGCGAGGCCGGGGAGGCGGGCTTCGCGATGCTGGACGCGCCCGTCTCCGGCGGGGTGGCCGGGGCCGAGGCGGGCACGCTCGCCTTCATGGCGGGGGGCGGCGAGGCGGGCTTCGCCCGGGCCGAGCCGATCCTGAACGCGATGGGCGCGAAGGTCGTGCATTGCGGCGAGGCGGGCGCGGGGCAGGGCACCAAGATCTGCAACAACATGATGCTCGCCATCCAGATGATCTCCGTCGCCGAGGGCTTCGCCCTGGCCGAGAAGCTGGGCCTGTCGCCGCAGAAGCTGTTCGACGTGTCGAGCGCGGCGTCGGGGCAGTGCTGGTCGCTGACCACCTATTGCCCCATGCCCGGCGTCGGGCCGACCACGAGCGCGGATAACGGCTACGAACCCGGCTTCGCCGCCGGGCTGATGCACAAGGATCTGGGGCTGGCCATGGCGGCGGCCGAGGCGTCCGGAGCCGACGTCGCCTTCGGACGCGCGGCCTTTGACGCCTATGCCGCGATGGTCGAGGCGGGGGAGGCGGGGGTCGATTTCTCCGGCATCATCCGGGGGAAACGGGAGCTGTCGTAGCGTTCAACCACGATTAACCCGTATGGCGTAGGCAAGGCGCAGCCAGAAGCCACCACGGATGCCCCCATGCGCCGCCCCGCCGCCCTCGTTGCCCTGACCCTCGCCCTCGTCGCCCTCGCCGCCACGCAGTTCGTCGCCGGCGGCGCGCCGGAGGGCCGCGCCGATATCCGCCTTGCCCTCGCGCCGGATGATATCTGTACGGTCGAGGCGGCCACGCGGCCCGTGCTGGCGACGGAGACGCGCGCGGTGGCCGTCACCCCGGCGCATACGCTGCTGACCGTCACGCCCGCCACGTTCGGCACGCGGACCGAGACCGTCACCGTCGTCCCCGAACACCGGACCGGCGCGACCTTCGTGGCGGAGGATACCCGCGTCATCGTCAGCGAGCCGACCCGCCGCCTGCGCGCCGTGCCGCCCGTCTTCGGCCCCGATCTCGTCGTCATCCCCCGCGAGGTGACGCGCCCGCGCGTCGAGGGCGGCGTGCTCGTGGAGGCGGTCGAGACCCTGCCGCCCCTGCCCGAGGGGCAGGTCGTCGTGACCGAGGCGCGGATCGAGGCGGTGCGCATCAACGCGGGGCTGCGCCTTCTGGAGATCCAGGCCATCGACGCGGATGGGGAGGGCGAGATCGTCCCCGCCGAGACGGTCGAGATCGAGGTCCGCACCGTCGAGACCCCGCCCGCCGTCGAGAGCGTCGAGGTCGCTGCCGTGACGGAGACCGTCGAGGTCGAGACGGTCGAGACCCCGTCGCGCCGCATCGAGGCCGCCGCGCTCTGCGCCCCCGGCGCGCATCCGACGCTCGTCCGCCGGGTGCAGGACGTGCTGGTCGCCCGCGATATCGAGGCCGGTGCGCCGGGCGAATGGACCCCGGCCACGGTCGACGCGCTCGCCGCGGCGCAGGCCGAGGCCACGGGCCTCGTCTCGCCGCACCTGCTGGTCGAGACGCTGCGCCTGTGGCTGCCGGAGCTGGCGATACCGGACGACGCGCCCGCCACGTCGTCCTGATCGCCGATCGTCCGTCATCGCCGGACTTGTTCCGACGATCCATCTCGCCGCCCGCGCGATACCGCTGACCGAGGGATGGACCCCCGGAACGGGTCCGAGGGTGACCGATGATATCGACGTCGGACGCCTACCTGAACAGCATCACCGGGATGCGGCAGGAGCGCAGCATCTCGGTCGTGGTCGAGCCGATGATGAAGTTGCGGATGCGCGAATGGCCGTACGCGCCCATGAGCAGCATGTCCGCCTCGCCCGCATCGGCCATGTCGGCGATGACCTTCTCCGGCTGGCCCGGCTCGATCCGCGCGTCCGCCGTGTAGCCGGCCTTGCGCAGCAGGTCGCGCGCCCCCTCGATCCGCTCGCGCATCGCCTCGGTCTCCTGCCCGACCGACAGGAGGCGGAAGTCGAGACCGTCGAAGCCGCGCAATCCGGCGATGAACTCGACCGCCTTGGTCACGCTGCGCCCGCCGTCGAAGGCGATGAGCACCTTCTCGATGGGCTTGAAGCCGCGGGAGGCGACGAGGATCGGCTTGGTGCTCGACCGCACGACCCGCTCCAGGTTCGACCCCAGATGCAGCCGCGCGAAATCGGCGGCGAGGCCCCGCTTGCCGATGACGATCAGGTCCGCGCCCGCCTCGTATTCCTGGATCGTCTCGACGATGTCGGCGTTGCGCAGGCGGGTGCCGACCTGCACCACGCCGTCCGCCTCGATCCGCGCCTTTGCGTCGGCGAGGATGGCCCGCCCGCGCTCCTGCGCCAGCCGCGCGGCCTGCGCGTCGCTCTCGGCGAGCTGCTCCAGCAGCGCCGAGCGCGCGCCGAGGCCGATGGAGCCGCTGAGATTGCCTGGCACGGTCGACAGCTCGCGCCGCCCGAGCACGTGCAGCACCTCGACCTCGGCCCCCGTGCGCCCGGCCACCCAGGCCGCGTGATCGCACACGCTCTCGGAATAGAGCGAGCCGTCGATGAAGGCGATGATCTTGGCCATGGGTCTCTCCTCAGTGCCCGAGCAGGTCGTCGAGCGCGCCGGGCTTGTCGTGCACCGCCAGCCGGTCGACGATGGTCTCGCTCGCCTCGTTCAGGCCGACGATCTCGACCTCCGCCCCCTCCCGGCGGAACTTCAGCACGACCATGTCGAGGGCGGTGACGCTGGAGATATCCCAGATATGCGCGTCCGACACGTCGATGACCACCCGCTCCACCGCCTCGCGGAAGTCGAAGGCGGCGTTGAAATCCTCGACCGAGGCGAAGAAGAGCTGCCCCTCGACCCGGTAGCGCCGCGTCGTGCCGTCGTCGGACAGGGTCGAGCCGACGCGGAAGATCTGCGCGATCTTGCCGGCGAAGAAGATGCCCGAGAGCAGCACGCCGACGAGGACGCCGATGGCGAGGTTGTGGGTCCAGACCACCGTGACGACGGTGGCGAGCATGACGATGGAGGACGAGCGCGGATGCTCGCGCAGGTTCCTGATCGACGACCAGCTGAACGTCCCGATGGACACCATGATCATGATTGCCACCAGCGCCGCCATCGGGATGCGCCCCACCCAGTCGCCCAGGACGACGATGAGGAACAGCAGGAACACCCCCGCGCAGAAGCACGACAGCCGCCCGCGCCCGCCGGACTGCACGTTGATGATCGACTGCCCGATCATCGCGCAGCCCGCCATCCCGCCGATGAAGCCGGTGCAGGTATTGGCGATGCCCTGGCCGATGCATTCCTGGTTCTTGTCCGACGGCGTGTCCGTCAGCTCGTCCACGATGGAGGCCGTCATCAGCGATTCCAGAAGGCCCACGGCGGCGACGGCGGCGGAATAGGGCAGGATGATCCGCAGCGTCTCCAGCGTCAGCGGGATGTCCGGGATCAGGAAGACGGGTAGCGTCGAGGGCAGCTCGCCCATGTCGCTGACGGTGCGGAGCTGATCGAAGCCGAAGATCAGCGTCAGCGCCGTGATGACGACGATGCAGACCAGCGGCGAGGGCACCGCCTTGCTGAGATACGGGAACAGGTAGATGATCCCCAGCCCCAGCGCGACCATGGCATAGGTCAGCATCGGCACGTCGATGAGTTCGGGCAGTTGCGCCATGAAGATCAGGATCGCCAGGGCATTCACGAACCCCGTCATCACCGAGCGCGACACGAACCGCATCACCGACCCGAGTTTGAGCAGCCCCGCCCCGATCTGGAGGATGCCCGCCAGCACGGTCGCCGCCAGCAGGTATTGCAGCCCGTGCTCCTTCACCAGCGTCACCATCAGCACGGCGGTCGCGGCGGTGGCCGCCGAGATCATGCCGGGCCGCCCGCCCGTGATCGCCACGATGACCGCGATGGAGAACGAGGCGTACAGCCCGATCTTGGGGTCGACGCCGGCGATGATCGAGAAGGCGATGGCCTCGGGGATGAGCGCGAGGGCGACGACCAGCCCGGCCAGCACGTCGCCGCGCACGTTGCCGAACCATTCGTCGCGGAGACGATGCAGCGGGGGAAGGGTCAAGGGCGGTCTCCAGCCGGATGAACGGGCGAGAAGGGGGGAGTCGGACTGTGCGTATGCGCGCCTTCTATACCCTTTCGGACGAAAACCCAGCCCCGTTTCATGCAGGGTTCCGGGGTCCGGTTAAGAAAACGAAAAAATTTCGCGGATGCCGGGAACCAATGTTTCCTGTCGCGGTTGTGTACACGAGTTGATTGAGACACGGCGCTCCGGCACCACATCCCGATCTGTTCACCACCTGAACTCCCCCTCTCCCGGATGGTCCGCCATCCGGGTTTTTTTTGTTTGCGGGGTCGGTGTCCCGCCCCGCGGCGGGGATCACTTCGTCCCGAACAGCCGGTCCCCCGCATCGCCCAGGCCCGGCACGATGTAGCCTTTCTCGTTGAGCCTCTCGTCCATCGCCGCCGTGAAGACCGGCACGTCCGGGTGCGCGGCGTGGAAGGTCTCGTACCCTTCCGGCGCGGATACGAGGGCGAGGAAGCGGATATCCGTCGCACCCACCTTCTTCACCTCCGACACCGCCGCCGCTGCCGAGCCGCCCGTGGCGAGCATCGGGTCGACCACCACGGTCGTGCGCTCGCCCATGTTGTCGGGCAGCTTGTTGTAGTAGCTGACGGGCTGGAGCGTGTCGGGGTCGCGGTAGAGGCCGATATGCCCGACCCGCGCCACCGGCACGAGATCGAGCAGCCCCGTCAGCAGCCCGTCGCCCGCGCGCAGGACGGAGACGAAGCACACCTTCTTGCCCTGGATCTGCCGCGCCTTCATCGGGGCGACGGGCGTCTCGATCTCGACCGTCTCCATGTTCAGGTCGCGCAGCACCTCGTAGGCGAGCAGCATGGATATCTCGCGCAACAGCCGGCGGAAGCTGGCCGTCGAGGCCGACTTCTCGCGCATCAGGGTCAGCTTGTGCTCGATCAGGGGATGGGAGACGACGGTGAGGTTCTGGGGCATGGGACGGTCCGCTCCTTCGTGAAGAAGGCCCCGGACGCGCGCCCGGGGCCTGCATGGGGTCGACGTCGCGCGGGGCCGGTCAGTTCAGCGCCGCGTCCGTGATGGCATGGGTCCACGCGCCCTCGGGGGCCTTCGTGATGACCGGGTCGGAATCGGCGCCCATCAGCGACATGACCGTGCGCGCGTAGTCGGCGAAGTCGAGCGCGCCGTCGGAGCCGGCGGTCAGCTTGGCGATCTCGCCCATCATGCGCTTCTGGTGTTTCTCGGTCTGGGCGCCGGAGGCATCGTTGTCGAGCACGATCTCGGCGGCCTCGTCCGGGTTCTCCTCGGCGTATTTCCAGCCCTTCATCGAGGCGCGCACGAAGCGGACCATCCTGTCGGCGAATGCGGGGTCCTCCAGGTTCTCCTCCAGCACGTAGAGGCCGTCCTCCAGCGTCGAGACGCCCTCGTCCTCGTACTTGAAGACCACCAGGTCGTCGGGCGACAGGCCCGCGTCGATGACCTGCCAGTACTCGTTATAGGTCATGGTCGACACGCAGTCGGCCTGCTTCTGGAGCAGGGGATCGACGTTGAAGCCCTGCTTCAGGACCTCGACGCCCTCGTCCGACCCGTCCGTGGGAATGCCCAGCTTGGCCATCCAATTGAGGAACGGGTACTCGTTGCCGAAGAACCAGACGCCGAGCGTGCGCCCGCGGAAATCCTCCGGCGATTCGATGCCCGTCTCCTTGCGGCAGGTCAGCATCATGCCCGAGGACTTGAACGGCTGGGCGATGTTCACCAGCGGCACGCCCTTCTCGCGGGAGGCGAGGGCGGAAGGCATCCAGTCGACGACCACGTCGGCCCCGCCGCCCGCGATCACCTGCGCGGGGGCGATGTCCGGCCCGCCGGGCTTGATCTCCACGTCGAGGCCCTCCTCCTCGTAGAAGCCCTTGTCCTGCGCGACGTAGTACCCGGCGAACTGCGCCTGCGTGACCCATTTCAGTTGCAGCGTCACCTCGTCGGCGGCCTGGGCGGCAAAGGCGGTGGTGGCCATCGCGGCGGCGAGGGCAAGGCGTGCGAGTTTCATGTCAGGTCTCCCCATGGCTCATTCGGATTCGTCCCCTCCATAGAACACCGAAGCGACGGCGGTCGCCAACGCTTATTTCGCAGGTGCGTCATGGGTGATGCAGGAACGCCGTTCCCTGGCGAAGGCCGGGAACCTCGCCGGATGGCGCGATGCTCGTCGAGTCTCCCGGTCTTCGCCGGGGGCGGGGCTATGCGGTCAAAGCCCCCGCATCGACGGATGCCAGAACGTCACCACGCGCTCGACGAGGCTCACCGCG
>JAHDDY010000008.1:70449-75771 GCA_020629115.1 Paracoccaceae bacterium
CCCCCGCATCGACGGATGCCAGAACGTCACCACGCGCTCGACGAGGCTCACCGCGCCGTAGAACAGCGACCCCGCCAGCGCCGCGACCGCGATCTCGGCCCAGACCATGTCGATGTTCATGCGCCCGACCTCCGTCGAGATGCGAAAGCCCATGCCGACGGTCGGCGTGCCGAAGAACTCGGCCACGATGGCCCCGATCAGGGCGAGGGTCGAGCAGATCTTCAGCCCGTTGAAGACGAAGGGCATCGCGGCGGGCAGGCGCAGCTTCAGGAGCGTCTGCCAATAGCTGCCCGCATAGGTGCGCATCAGGTCGCGCTGCATCGCCTCGCTCGCGCGCAGGCCCTCGATGGTGTTCACCAGCATCGGGAAGAAGCACATGACCACGACCACCGCCGCCTTGGACTGCCAGTCGAAGCCGAACCACATCACCATGATCGGCGCGATGCCGATGATGGGCAGGGCGGCGACGAAGTTGCCGACCGGGACCAGCCCCTTCTGCAGGAACGGCGAGCGGTCGATGGCCAGCGCCGCCGCGAAGGCGGCCCCGCAGCCCATCGCGTAGCCCGCCAGCGCGGATTTCACGAAGGTCTGCATGAAATCCGCGCGCAGGATGTCGAGCGAGGCGGTCAGCCGCTCCCAGATCATGCTCGGCGGGGGCAGCAGGACGGGCGGCACGTTCGCCCCGCGCACGATCCCCTCCCACAGGACGAGGAGCGTCACCCCGAACAGGGTGGGCACGAAGACGCGCACCGCCGGGGACGCGGGATAGCGCGCCGACAGCCGGACGTTGAGCGCCCAGGCCGCGATCCAGAAGGCGAGCGCGCCGATGACGAGGGGCCAGTCCATCGCTATGCCGCGTCGATGGAGGAAACTTCGGGGAAGACCGGGCGCTCCCCCTCCAGCCGCCGGGCCGCGCCGATCAGCGCCTCGCGCACCCGGCATTCGATATCCCAGGCCGTGGCCGGGTCGGGGCAGGGCACCTCGAACCGGACCCGCATCCCGACGGCATCGTGGGAGACCACCCGCACCACCGCATCCTCCTTCGGCTCGATCTCGTCCTCCCCGGCGACGATGTCGTGGAACGCCTCGCGCAGGGCGTCGAGGTCCGCGCGGGGCGACAGGGTCAGCTCGACCGTACGCTGCATCGCCTGCTCCTCCAGCGAGCGGTTCCAGAACATCTCCGACACGAAGGTCTCGACGGGTACGACCATGCGCGTGCCGGTCCAGTGGCGGAGCTGGACGAAGCTGAAATTGATCTTCTCGACCTGGCACAGTTCGCCCTGGAAGACGAGCTGATCCCCGATCCGGGCCGAGCGGTTGAAGGCGATCTGCATCGAGGCGAGGATGTTGCCCAGCACCCGCCGCGCCGCGAAGGCCAGCAGCAGCGTGAGCACCCCGGCGGAGGCGAGCAGCGAGACGCCCATGGACTGGAAGGTGGTCGAGTTCGTCACCACGATCCCGGCGGCCAGCAGCACGACCGCCACGACGACGACGCGGCGCACCGCCCCCACGGTCGTCGCGAGCGCGCGCTTGTCCTCGGCATCGGCGGCGCTCATCTTCTCGAAGTCGCGCTCCACGATCCGGTCGAGCGCCACCTCGATCAGGTTCACGACCGTCGCGAGCAATGCCGCGACGTAGCCGAGCAGGATGAGCGGTTGCAGCACCTTCGACACGACGCCCGAGACGACGAACAGGTTGGTCGTCGCGAACTGCACGACGAAGGTGACGACGGCGAGCGTGACCGGCAGGCGCAGGCCGCGCAGGGTGCGCCCGGCGATGGTCGCGCTCCAGCGCCGCGTGCCCGTCCCCAGCAGCCGCCACGCCGTCTCCCCCGCGAACCAGGCGACCGCGAAGAGCAGCGGCAGGCCCAGCACCTCCCACCATGTCATCCCCCAGAAGGCGTCGGCCCGCGCCCAGCCGGGCAGCGACCGCTCGAAGCGCGACGGGCCGTAGGCGTCGTGCAGGGCAGTGACGTTGTTCACCGTCTGGCGCGAGAAGACCCAGACCGGCTCCTCCCGCCCCGGCTTGAGCCGGTTCAGCCGGATGGCGACCCCGCGCTCGCCCAGTTCCAGCACGCCGATCAGCAGGCTCTTGCGCGCCTTGCCCGCCATCGGATCGTCCGAGGCGGCATTCGCGTCGAGCGCGTCGGGCCGCTCCAGCAGCGAGCGCCAGTTGATGACCAGCTTGCGGTCGATGACGACGGCCAGCTTCTCCGCCAGCACCGGCCCGCGCGTCGCCTGCCGCTCCTCGGGCATGTCGGTCAGGTCGAGCACCTGCGCCGCCGTGTCGAG
Source organism: Paracoccaceae bacterium (assembly GCA_020629115.1). Classification (GTDB taxonomy): domain Bacteria; phylum Pseudomonadota; class Alphaproteobacteria; order Rhodobacterales; family Rhodobacteraceae; genus JAHDDY01. Next base: position 72,741 of record JAHDDY010000008.1, read on the forward strand.
ATCACCGTCCTCGACGGCGAAGAGGAACGTCTCCATCGCCGATTGCGGGGTCGAGAGATCGAGGGTGTCGCGCCGCTCCGGCAACCCCTCGTTCAGCGCGTCGACCTCGAAGACGGCGTCCTGCGCGAAGGTGGGCAGGGCGGCGAGGCACAGGAGCAGGGCGAGCAGCCACCTCATCGTGCGAATCCCATTCTCTTTTCCACGATCCGCCCCGCGAGGCCCACGACGGCCACCAGCGAGGCGGCGAGGATGGCCGCCGCGACGAGGGCGGACCATATCTGGATCGTCTGTCCGTAGTAGCTGCCCGCCAGCAGCCGCGCGCCCAGACCCGCGACGGCCCCCGTCGGCAACTCGCCCACGATGGCCCCGACCAGGCTCGCCGCCACCGCCACCTTCATCGAGGCGAAGAGATAGGGCATCGAGGCGGGCAGGCGCAGCTTCCAGAAGGTCTGCGCCGGGCCGGCATTGTAGGTGCGCATCAGGTCCGTCTGGAGCGCATCGGGCGAGCGCAGGCCCTTCACCATGCCGACCACGATGGGAAAGAAGGCGAGATAGGTCGAGATGAACGCCTTCGGCAGCAATCCGCTCACCCCCACCGCGTTCAGCACCACGATGATCATGGGCGCGATGGCGAGGATGGGGATGGTCTGGCTGGCGATGACCCAGGGCATCACGCTCATGTCCATCGCCCGGTTGTAGACGATGCCGATGGCCAGCGCGAGGCCGAGCAGCGTCCCGAACAGGAAGCCGAGCAGCGTGGCCGAAAGCGTGATCCAGCCGTGGTAGACGAGGCTGCGCTTGGAGGTGATCCTTTTCCCGACCGTCGTCTCCCACAGCTCAACCGCCACCTGATGCGGCGCGGGCAGGACGGGGCGCTCCTGGCTCATGGTATTGGCGAGGGCGTCCGTCAGCACGAACGCCGCCCCCGCCCGCTCCGCCTGATCCCGCTCCCAGGGCAGGTTCATCAGCGCGGCGGCCACGTACCACACGACGAAGATCGCCGCGACGACGGTGAGCACGGGCAGGACGGCCCCCCGCGCCCGGGTGAACATGCCGAGACGCTTGCTCATGGCGCGACCCCCACCGCCGTGATACGCTCCCTTGGCAGGAGGATGACTTCATGACGAACACGATCTTTGACATCACGGCGCGCTGGGACGAGGAGGCGGGCGTCTGGGTCGGCGTCTCCGACGATTTGTCCCTCGCCACCGAAGCCGAGACGCTCGAAGCCCTCTACGCCCGCGTCACGGCCGTCGCCCCGGAGATCGCGGCGCTCAGCGGCGACGAGAGCGCCCGCTTCCGCATCGTCACCGAACCCGTCCCCCTCGTCGCGGCGGAATAGGTGGTCAAGGGATACGAAGCGGCGCTCAAGGCCAAGCTGAGCGCGGCGGGGTGTTCCTTCGTCCGCAGCGGTAAAGGCAGCCATGAAATCTGGTGGAGTCCTATCACCAACCGTCATTTCGTCGTGTCTCATGGCGTCCTGAGCCGCCATCTCGCCAATGCCGTGCTGCGGCAGGCCGGTCTGCCGAAATCTTTCTGACACCCCCTCACTCATACCTATGCCCCGCCCGCAGCCCCTCGCGTACCCGGTGGGCGATTTCCAGGAATTCGGGGGTCTCGCGGATGTCCAGCGGGCGCTCTTTCGGCAGCGTGCTCTCGATGACGTCCGTCACGCGTCCCGGCCTCGGCGACATCACGACGATCTTGGTCGAGAGATACACCGCCTCCGGGATCGAATGGGTGACGAAGCAGATCGTCTTGCCCGTCCGTGCCCACAACTCCAGCAATTGCTCGTTCAGATGGTCGCGCACGATCTCGTCGAGCGCGCCGAACGGTTCGTCCATCAGCAGGAGGTCCGCGTCGAAGGCCAGCGCCCGGGCGATGGAGGCGCGCTGCTGCATCCCGCCCGAGAGCTGCCACGGGAATTTCTTGCCAAAGCCTGCCAGATCGACCAGCGCCAGCGCCTTGTCGACCCGCTCGCGCCGCTCGGCCCGGGACAGGCCGATGATCTCCAGCGGCAGGGCGACGTTGCGGCCCACCGTGCGCCACGGGTAGAGGCCCGCCGCCTGGAAGACGTAGCCGTAGGCGCGCGACATCCGCGCCTCCTCCGGGCTGACGCCGTTCACCGCGATCGTGCCGGCCGTCGGCTGTTCCAGATCGGCGATGACGCGCAGGAAGGTGGTCTTGCCGCAGCCCGAGGGGCCGATGAAGCTGACGAACTCGCCCGGCTCGATGGCCAGCGTCACGTCCTTGAGCGCATGGACCGGGCCGTCATTCGTCCGGAAGGTCAGGGAAAGGTCTCTGGCGTCGATGACGGTCACGTCTGTCCCTCGGTCTGCGTCGGCTCCGCCCCTGTCTGGCATAGCCGCCGCCGCCGTCCAACCCGGAACTTGCGCGCGGCGGGCGGGGCCGATAGACGACGCCGCATCCCTCCCGAGGAGCGCGCCATGGCCCACCCCCCCTTCGACCGCGACATCAAGATCGCCCCATCCATCCTCGCCGCCGATTTCGCCGATTTCGGCGCGGAATGCGAGGCGGTGGAGCGCGAGGGGGCCGACTGGGTGCATATCGACGTGATGGACGGGCATTTCGTGCCGAACATCACCTTCGGCCCCGCGACGGTGAAGGCGCTGCGCCCCCGGGTGCGCGGCACGATGGACGTGCATCTGATGATCGCCGACCCGGACGCCTATATCGGCGCGTTCGCCGAGGCGGGGGCCGATATCCTGACGGTGCATGTCGAGGCCTGCCGCCACCTCGACCGCACCCTCGCCGCCATCCGCGATCTGGGGTGCAGGGCGGGGGTGGCGCTCAATCCGCATACCCACGAAGGCGCGATCGAATACGTCCTCGACCGGCTCGATCTGGTCTGCGTGATGACGGTGAACCCCGGCTTCGGCGGGCAGAGCTTCCTGCACAGCCAGATCGACAAGGTCGCCCGCCTGCGCGCGATGATCGGCGAGCGGGCGGTGCATATCGAGATCGACGGCGGCGTGACCGTCGAGACGGCCCCCCTCGTCGCCGCGCCGGG
>JAHDDY010000236.1 GCA_020629115.1 Paracoccaceae bacterium
CTATGTAAGGATGGCGTTTATTGGGATTGAGTTTTGTTTTCTGGTGATTTTGCGGAGTTTGGCGACGGTGTCTTTTTTGGTTGTTCCGGTTCGGAATGCGAGGAGGACGTGGTCGGCGTGGTCGAGGGCGATGCGGTTCTGGAGGGTTCCGTTGTCGGGTCCGGCGCCGGCGATGACGAGGCGGTGGTGGCGGTCGGCGAGGCGGGTCAGGGCCTCGTCGAGGGTGGTGGCGCCCTTGGCGGGGCCCTGCTCGATCCAGCGCAGCACGGTGACCGTATCGGTCCGGCGGACCTGTTCGAGGGTGCCGGCGCTGTGCAGGGCCGCGCCCGGCCGGCCCTTCCGGTAGAGATCGACGAGGGCGACGGTGCGGTCCGTGGCGGTATCGGCGGCGGCGGCGGCGGCGTCCCCGGCGGGGCGATCCGTGCCGGTGCCGGTACCGTCGGCGATGCCCTCGGCGACGACGTGGGCGACGGCCTTCACGAGGGCGGGGCCGGGCGCGCCGAGGACGAGGACGCGCCGCGTCCCGGCGCGGCGCAGTTCGTAGACCAGCTCGACCAGCCCGGGCGAGGGCGTCCGCCGCCCCCGCCGGCCGAAGCCGGGGGCCTCGACGACCGGGGTATCGCCGAGCAGGGGCGCGAAGCCGGCGGCCGAATGCACCGTCCCGCGCCGCGCCGTGCGCATGAGCGACCCCGCCAGCACGACGAGGAACCCGATGAAGGCCGCGGCGATGGACATCATCAACTTGCGCGGCGCGGACGGCTCCAGCGGCGGGGCCGCCTTCTGGATCCACTCCCCGCGGGTATCGCTCAGCGCCGCCCCGAGGCTGCGCGCCTCCACCTGCGAGACCAGCGCCGTGTAGACGGCCTGCCGGACCTCGATCTCGCGTTCGAGCTCGGCGAGGCGGCCGGCCGCGGCGGCGTTCTGCCCCGCCTCGGCTTCGAGCGAGCGGATCGCCCGCCCGAGCTGCTCGCGCTCGCCCGCGATGCTCTCGCGCAGGCGGTCGAGACGCCCCGCGCCGGGGGCGGGGGCGGTCCGCGCGACCGGGTCCCACCCGAACTCGCGCTGGAGCACGGGCAGCGCGCCGGGTGCCTCCGCGCCGAGGCGCGCGAGGTCGACCGGCGCGCCCGGCGCGGTCCCCGCACCGGCCAGGGCCTCGATGGCCGCGAGCACCTCGTCGAGCCGCTCGGCCTCCCGCCGGAAGCGGTCGAGGCGCAGCGAGCTGGCGCTCAGCTCCTCGCGCGAGCGCACGCTGTTCTCGACGGCGAAGGCGCGCGCGGCCTGCATCGCCGCGTCGAGCTTGTCCTGCGCCGCGACCAGGCGGTTCTCCATCAGGCTCACCTGCCGCTGGTCGTCCGCGACCCGGCCCGTGTCGATGTCGTCGAGATGCGCCTGCACGATCCGGTTGGCCAGCGCCGCCGCCCGCTCGGGTTCGGGGTACGACACGATCAGGTCGATCACGTCGTTCGGGTTCACCGTCACCTCGACCGTCTCGCGGTAGGTCCGCACGATCCGCCCCAGGACCTCCGCCGGCGTCAGCGGGTCCTCCGCGCCCAGGAGGACCGCGCGCACCCGCGCCACCGGCCCCGGGGCACGCCCCTCCCCGGTGAAGTGCGGGTCCTCGTCGATCCCCGTCTCGTCGAACAGGGCGACGACGAAGTCCCGGGACATGATCTTGTCCTCGGCCCGCTCGCTCTCGTTGCCGCCCCCCCCGCCGGGCAGGAGCGACGACAGCGCCCCGCCCAGGTCGGGCATGGCCATCCCGCCCGCGGCGGGATCCGCGATGGCGAAGCGGGCCTGGGCGGCGTAGAGCGGTTCGAGGCTGCGGGCGTAGA
>JAHDDY010000237.1 GCA_020629115.1 Paracoccaceae bacterium
CGCGCCGTTGTCGGGGATGGAATCGGTGATGACGGTGGTGCCCGCATCCGCCGCTCCCGTGCCGTCGTTCCGGATGACGATGGTGTAGCGCAGGGTCGAGCCGGGGATGGCGACCGTGTCGTCGCCGTTCACCAGCCCGTCATCGACCACCGCGACCGTCTTGGTGGCGGCAAGCTGTGCCGGGTTGGCGGTGAAGGCGGTGTAGGCGAGCGAGAATTCGGAGGTGATGTCGTGGCCCGAAGCGGTCCGCCGGGTCGTCGTGGCGGTGACGATGTCGCCGGGGGAGACGGCGGCGGCGGCGGTGAAGGTGCCGGCATGGCTGCCCGGCCCGCTCAGGGTGGCGAAGCCGAGGTAGACCTCCCCCTCGCCGTGGCCGCTGGGATCGGCGCTCGCGGACTTGAAGAACTCGACGCGGTAGCCGTTGCCGTGGGCGGGCACGTCGAGGTCGACGTCGTAGGACACGCTCGTCGAGCCGTCCGCCGTGAGGCTGTTCACCACCGGGAAGTTCAGCAGATCGTTCGGCCCGACATCCCCGTCGCCCGCGTCGTTCGCCGTGATGCCGTCGGTGCCCAGCTCGATCCCGCTGGCGCCGTTCGAATGAATCCCGTTGCCGAGGATCGCCGCTTGCGCGCTGTTGCGCACGACGATGCCGTTGCCGCCGTTATGGGCGACGACGTTGCCCTGTCCCGCCCCCGTGCCGCCGATCAGGATATTCGCGCTGGTATCCGCGACGACGATGCCGAAACCGTTGCCCAGCGGCGTCGTGCCGTCCGCGCCGACGCCGACGAAGTTGCCCTGCACCGTCGCGTCCGTCACGTCCTGAAACATTATCCCGACCGATGCATTGTCCGCCATCACGTTGCCCGTGACCGTCAGGCCCGTCGACGTGCCCGCGTCGAGGTGAATGTGCAGCCCGTCGATCCCGTTGCCGCGCCCGAGCAGGCCCGTGAGGTCGGTGCCGAAGCGGTTGCCCGTGACCGTCAACCCGTTGAACGAGGTGCCCGGCCCCAGCGCCACGCCCCATTGCGCGTTGGCCGAGATCGTGTTGCCGTCGAGGGCGACGGTCGTCAGCGCGCCGGAAAAGCGGACGCCGCGCGCGCCGTTGCCCCGGGCGGTTGCGCCGTCCCGGGCAAGGCCGATCAGGTTGCCGCGCAGGGTGACGGTGCTGGTGGTGCCGTTGATCTCGATGCCGTTGTTCGCGTTGCCCGAGACGATGTTGCGCGTCGCGGCGGTCGCGCCGCCGACCAGCGCGTTGGAGACGTCCGAGAGGGCAAAGCCGGTTCCGCCGTTGGACAGCGCGGTCATGCCGTCCGCCGCGAGGCCGATGACGTTGCCCTGCACCGTCGCCCCGTTCAGGCTGGTCAGCAGCAGGCCGGTATCGTTGGCATCGTCCGCGTTGCCGGAGATGAGGTTGTTCACGACGGTCGCATTGTCGGACTGGTGGAACTGGTTCGCGCCCGATATGCCGTCGCTCTGGACGAGGGGACCGGCGGTGATGCCGTCCGGCGCGACGCCCCAGTAATTGCACTCGACCCGTCCATCGTCCGACCCGGCGCGGAAGAAGAAGCCCTTGCTCGTGGCGTTCGTGACCGACAGGCCCTTGAGCGCGACCCCCGTGGCGGCGATGTCGAGCATCTCGCTCACGGTGCCCTGCCCGTCGAGATGGATCATCAGGGTGTGCGGCGTGCCGGTGGTGAGCTGTCCGCAGGCGGCCCCGCTCTGGGTCGTGCCGTCGATGCTGACGCCCGCGTCGACGATCAGCGGCAGATCGGAGGACAGCGTGATGGTGTGCGGCCCCGCGCCGGGGATGGCGAAGGTGATGGCGTCGTC
>JAHDDY010000238.1 GCA_020629115.1 Paracoccaceae bacterium
GATGGTCGCAGCCGTGAGGGGCATCTCACCGAGTGCGGTCAACTCGCGCTACTCGCGCTACTCGCGCTGCCCCTCCCCGTGCCTGAGCGTCCGTTCGTACGTTCAGTGACCATTACCACAGAAAGTGAGTAAGTAAGTCTCTGAACCCTATTAACGGGCCCCCGGCGCGAGTGACGCGAGTAGCGCGAGTTTCGATCCTGCCGCTACGTGCTGCGGAATCAATTCGCGCTACTCGCGGTGCAAGTTTCCAACTCGCGGCGCGAGTAGCGCGAATTAACCGCTTCGGGGTTCACGGAGCGCGGTCGAGGACGGCGGGGTTGATCGTGATCTCGTACGACCTCGGCCCCCGCTTCGTCGACTCGGCCAGCCGCACCCATCCGGCGTCGACCAGCTCCGCCGCCAATTCGCCCATCTCAGCCGACGTGCGACGCTGGAAGCACTTCGGCCCACGCCGCATCTTCGCGGTCGACAGCGGGGCTGTGGGGTCGTCCTGGCGCTTCGCGTACTCGACCAGCTCGCCGGCGAACGCCTGCACCGGGTCGTCGGGGTCAAGGGCGTCGAGGGCGTCGTCGAGCGTGACCTCTGACATCAGGAAGTAGTGCATGAGCCGATTGGCTCGCTCGATGTGGTCGAGCTCCACCCGATCGGGGCGCTTGTCGCTGGTGGGGTCGGGGTGGTCCGCCACGGCGAGGAGTGCGGCGATGCGAACGAGCATCTGGTCACCCTTCCACCCGTTGGCCTGCCCGCCGTGGCGCAGAATGCCGCCGGGGGCTCGCATGTTCTCCAGCTCCTGGTCGATCTCACGGAACCGCCGACGGGCGTCCGGCGACAGCTCGAGCGTCGTGACGGGGCCACCCTTGCGGAGGTACTGGTAGGAGATCTCGTGGAGCTGCTTGGCGTAGCGCCCGATGATCACGGGGTCGGCGCTCGGTCGGTTGATGCGGTCGCGCTTGCCGACGAGTGAGTCGGGGAGGCTCATGCACCAGCGGGCATTGAAGCCACGCTTGCGGAACTCTGCATTCGAGAACGCCGCCCGCATCACCGTGGGCTGGACAGTGACGACCATCGTCACGTTCATGTGCTCGGCGTCGACCTCCTGGTGGCCGGAGCCGACGCGGATGTTGGAGTAGGCCGAGCCGGAGTGGCCCTGGAGGTAGGGGTCGATCTTGGCGGATGCGTCGGCTGCCTTGTAGCGATCGACACCCAGCAACGGGCCACCCTCGTCGTTCACGATGGCGATACCGCGTCGCTGCCTGGCGAGCTCACTGACGAGCGCCTCGGGGGTCAGGTCGGCAACGGTGAGAACCGGCTTCTCGCCGATCTCCTCTTGGATGCGTGCAGCCTCGAGCGCGCCGTCGGGCCCGGCAGCGATGGCGTCAGCGAGCGCGTCGGCGTTGACGATGCGTCGGTTCTCCCACTCGTCCCTCTGCTTGGTGAGCGTGCGCCCGATCGGCGTCTGAAGTAGCGCCTTGAGTGCGGGGGTCTTGCCGCTGGTCGGCTCGGCGCCGACCGCCAGGAACAGGTTGCACGGCTGGTCGAAGCCGTACTCGGGCTGCACCCGGAGTCGTCCGGTGGTGGCGACGGCGAGCGCGCCGAGGGCAACGACGCCGGCGAGCTCGACGGGCACCTGCACGGAGTCGGCGACGTTGTGGATGGCATCACTCATCCACCCGGGGAATGCGGTGGTGTCGAACTCCACTCGGGTGACGTCGGGCGCCTCGACGAGGGGCTGCGGTTCGGGCCATTCGGCGGGCTCGGCGTCGTCGGCGACGGTGCCGTCGAAGGTGGTTGCGCCGCTGGATGGCTGGGGGGT
>JAHDDY010000086.1:0-3397 GCA_020629115.1 Paracoccaceae bacterium
GTTGACAGTGATGCGTCGATGATAGGCTTTATCAACGGGGTGCCAAGGGCGATATCTCTGTCATCGAAACGCGAACCCATGGAGATACCGATGACCGTCCGAACCGACGACACCCGCCCCGACACCATCGCAGGCATCGACCGCCTCGACCTCGCCGCGCTGATCCTGCGCGTCGGCATGGGCGTGATGTTCCTGGCCCATGGCCTGCTCAAGCTGCTGGTCTTCACCCCCGCCGGGACCGCCGGATACTTCGAATCGATCGGCCTGCCCGCGATCCTCGCCTACCTCACCATCGCCGCCGAGATCGGCGGGGGCATCGCGCTGATCGCCGGAGTGCTGACCCGCATCGTCTCGCTCGCCTTCATCCCGCTGATGATCGGCGCGACGTGGTTCGGCCATGGCGACAAGGGCTGGCTCTTCTCGAACGAGGGCGGCGGCTGGGAGTTTCCCGTCTTCTGGACGCTGACGCTCGTGGTGCTCGCCCTCCTGGGCGGCGGGCGCTACGCGCTGATGCCCCGGAGCGCGGCGTGACCCCGCGCGAGGCGGGGCGGATCGACCCGGGCGTCCGGGTCGGTCACGCGCACCTGAAGGTCGCCGACCTGGAGCGGTCGCTGGCCTTCTACCGCGATATCCTCGGCTTCGGCGTGACCCAGCGGTACGGCGACGAGGCCGCCTTCCTCTCGGCGGGCGGCTATCACCACGATCTCGCGCTGAACACGTGGCGGAGCCGGGGCGGCGGGCCGCCCGCGCCGGGCACGACCGGATTGTTCCACGTCGCGCTGCTGTATCCCGACCGCGCGTCCCTCGCGCGGGTGGCGCGGGACCTGCGCGACGCCGGCATCCCGCTCGACGGGGCGAGCGATCATGGTGTGAGCGAGGCGCTCTACCTGCGCGACCCGGACGGAAACGGTCTCGAACTCTACCGCGACCGCCCCCGCGCCGACTGGCCCCTCGACGCGGACGGCCATCTGGCGATGATCACGGAGCCGCTCGACGTCGAGGCGCTGATGCGTGCGGCCTGACGTTGGGCTGATGACGCCACGCTCCCGTCCCCGGCGCAGCCCGAGACCTTGCCGGAAAACGGGCGGCGAGATTACAGCGGCGTCGACCGGCGCGGGTCGGCGCGGTCGATGCTCAGGTCGATCACGTCGCCCACCCGGTGCCCCCGCGTCGCGTCCACCTTGCCCGTCAGGACGTTGATGCCGTCCATGTCGTAGTAGATGTAGCTCGCCACCCGGGCCTCGCGCAGCGTATAGCCCTCGAATTGCGGATAGCTCAGCGCCATGCGCGCGCGGTCGCAGGCGAGCGGCTCGGTGCGCTGCTCGCGTCCCCCGGACCGGCGCACGAGGCGACATTCCTCGCGGATGGCGTTGATGCGGCCCTGGGCCTCGTAATGGGTCGCGGCGGGGACGGCGCCGATGCCCAGCGCCCCGGCGAGGCCCCCCAGCCCCGCCGAGATCGGCTGTCCCATCGCCGTCCCCCCCGGTCCCGTCGGTCCCCCGTTCAGCACGCCCGCGATCCCGCCATTGTGGCTGAGATAGGCCTGTCCGCCCCCCACGAGCAGCCTCATCATCATGGCGCGCATGATCATCCGCTTGATGATTCCGCCCAAGAAACCACCCATGTCCCGTCTCCCCCAAGCCTCGCATCGGTAGGGAGAAGGCTACTCCCGCCGCATGAGATCGGCCTTAACGACGATCGGCGAAATACGATCAATGCGATCTATCGGCCGCGCCGCTTTGCCTTTTCGCGCGGGCGCGATAAGAACCGACCCGACGCATCCATCCCCTGCCGCGAGACGATCCCATGGCCATGGACAAGACCTTCGACGCCGCCGCCGCCGAGCCGCGCCTCTATGCCGACTGGGAGGCGCAAGGCTGCTTCGCCGCCGGCGCGAACGCGAAGCCCGGGGCGGAGACCTTCACCATCGTCATCCCGCCGCCCAACGTGACCGGCTCGCTGCACATGGGCCACGCGCTGAACAACACGCTCCAGGACATCCTCGTCCGCTGGCACCGGATGCGCGGCTTCGACACGCTGTGGCAGCCGGGCACGGACCATGCGGGCATCGCGACGCAGATGGTCGTCGAGCGGCAACTGGCCGAGCAGGGTGTCAAGCGCGCGGACATGGGCCGCGAGGATTTCGTCGCCAAGGTCTGGGAGTGGAAGGAAGAATCGGGCGGCACCATCGTCAACCAGCTCAAGCGCCTCGGCGCGTCCTGCGACTGGTCGCGCGAGCGGTTCACGATGGATGAAGGGCTGAGCGCCGCCGTGCGCAAGGTCTTCGTCGAGCTGTACGACAAGGGCCTGATCACCAAGGGCAAGCGCCTTGTCAACTGGGACCCGCATTTCGAGACGGCCATCTCCGACCTCGAAGTCGAGAACATCGAGACGCCGGGCCATATGTGGCATTTCAAGTATCCCCTCGCGGGTGGCGAGACCTACGAATACGTGGAGAAGGATGCGGACGGGCAGGTCACGCTCCGCGAGACGCGCGACTACATCGCCATCGCCACGACCCGGCCCGAGACGATGCTCGGCGACGGGGCGGTCGCCGTCTCGCCGACCGACGAGCGCTACGCGCCCATCGTCGGCAAGCTGTGCGAGATCCCCGTCGGGCCGAAGGAGCACCGCCGCCTGATCCCCATCATCACCGACGAGTACCCCGACCCCGATTTCGGCTCCGGCGCGGTGAAGATCACGGGCGCGCACGACTTCAACGACTACGGCGTCGCCAAGCGCAACGCGATCCCGCTCTACGCCCTGATGGACACGAAGGGCCGGATGCGCGCCGACGGCCTGCCCTACGAGGAGGCCGCGACCAGGGCGGGCGAGTACGCGAGCGCTTGGGTCAAGATGTACGAGGATACCGAAAGCCGCTTCCACTCGCTCGCCGACCACCCGGTCCCGGACGTGACCGAGGTCAACCTCGTCCCCGAGGAGTATCGCGGCCTCGACCGCTACGAGGCCCGCGAGAAGATCGTCGCGGATATCACGGGCGAGGGGCTGGCGGTTATGGTGGCGGCAGACACCCCCGCCCCGGGCGAAGACCCGGGGCCTCGCGAAACCGGGACCGATGTTGAAGATAGCGCGCCGACCGTCGAAGCCCCCGGTCAAGCCGGGGGCGGGGGAGGGATGATCCCCCTCGTCGAGGCGAAACCCATCATGCAGCCCTTCGGCGACCGCTCGAAGGTCGTCATCGAGCCGATGCTGACCGACCAGTGGTTCGTGGACGCCGAGACGTTGGCCAAGCCCGCGCGGGAGGCCGTCGCGAACGGCGATACGGCGTTCGTCCCGAAGAACTGGGAGAAGACGTATTTCAACTGGCTCGACAATATCGAACCGTGGTGCATCTCCCGGCAACTCTGGTGGGGGCATCAGGTGCCGGTTTGGTATG
>JAHDDY010000086.1:3497-4616 GCA_020629115.1 Paracoccaceae bacterium
CCGTTCCATACCGTCTATATCAACTCCATCGTCGTGGACGGCAACGGCGAGAAGATGTCGAAATCCAAGGGCAACGTCATCGACCCGCTCGGCCTCGTCGATCAGTACGGCGCCGACGCCCTGCGCTACACCCTCGCCTCGCAGGAGGTGCAGGGGCGGCGGCAGTCGCGCATGTCCGAGACCGCCGTCGAGGCGGCACGCAACTTCGGCACGAAGCTGTGGAATGCCGCCCGCTTCGCCGAGTTCCACGGCTGCGAGCGCGACCCCGGCTTCGACCCCGCCAGCGCGGGCGAGACGGTCAACCGCTGGATCGTCGGCGAGACCGCGAAGACGCGCGAGGCGACCGACGCGGCCCTCGCCGCCTATCGCTTCAACGACGCGGCGAGCGGGCTGTACCAGCACGTCTATTTTCTCTGCGACTGGTACGTCGAATTCTCGAAGGAACTGCTGACCGGCGCGGAGGGCGCGGCGAAGGAGGAGACGAAGGCGACCGTCGTCTGGGCCATCGACCAGTGCCTCCTGATGCTGCACCCCATCATGCCCTTCATCACCGAGGAGCTGTGGCGGCAGACGGGGGGCGAGGGGCTGCTGATGCTCCATGACTGGCCCGGATACACCGCCGAGGCGCTGGGCGACGAGGACGCGGCCGCCGAGATGCGCTGGACCATCTCGCTCATCGAGGCCATCCGGTCGGTGCGCGCGGAGATGAACGTCCCGGCGGGCGCGAAGATCGAGCTTCTGCTGACCGATTTCGACCACGAGGTCGCCCAGCGCCTGCTCCGTCAGGGCGCGCTGATCCGGCGCATGGCGCGCCTGTCCGAGGCGGCGGTCGGGAACGAGGCCCCGGCAGGCTCGATCACGGCGGCGGTGGACGGCGCGACGGTCAACCTGCCCCTCGCCGACATCATCGACGTGAAGGCCGAGGGCGCGCGGCTGCGCAAGAAGCTCGACAAGCTGTCGAAGGAAGCCGGCGGGCTGGAGAAGAAGCTCTCGAACCAGGGCTTCCTCGCCAAGGCCCCGGCGGAGGAGGTCGAGAAGCAGCGCGCCCGCCTCGCGGCCGCCGAGGAGGAGAAGGCGAAGCTGGCGGCGGCGGTCGCGCGGCTGGAGGCGATGGGCTGA
>JAHDDY010000086.1:4716-15577 GCA_020629115.1 Paracoccaceae bacterium
GGAGGAGAAGGCGAAGCTGGCGGCGGCGGTCGCGCGGCTGGAGGCGATGGGCTGATTTAAGCGCTGCCCCGGATGCTTTGCGGCGCGCAGTGCCGCAATGCTGGTCCGGGGCCTCTGTCAGCCAAGCGCCCTGTTCAAACAGGCCCCGGACCAGCAAAGCAGCATTTCATGCTGCATTGCATCCGGGGCAGAGCGCCTTACGCTACTCCGCCGCCACCGCGCCCGGATTATTCGGGTGGCCCGTCCAGTCGCCGTGATCGTCCACCACCACGCGGCCCGTGCGCTCGTCCACCGTGCCGGGGGCGAGGCGCTCCATGGTGATGCAGTCCTCGACCGGACAGACGTTGACGCACAGGTTGCAGGCCACGCATTCCGCGTCGATCACCTCGAATGTCCGGTCCGCGCTCATGCTGATCGCCTGGTGCGAGGTGTCCTCGCAGGCGGCGTAGCAGCGCCCGCACTGGATGCACTTGTCCTGATCGATCCGTGCCTTGGTGACGTAGTTGAGGTTCAGATACTGCCAGTCGGTCACGTTCGGCACGGCCATGCCCCGGAAATCTTCCGTGGTGGCGTAGCCCTTCTCGTCCATCCAATCTGAAAGCCCAGCAATCATCTCCTGAACAACTTTAAAACCGTAGGTCATGGCGGCGGTGCAGACCTGCACGTTGCCCGACCCCAGCGCGATGAACTCGGCGGCGTCGCGCCAGGTGGTCACCCCGCCGATGCCGCTGATGGGGATGCCGGCGGTCTCCGGGTCGCGGGCGATCTCGGCGACCATGTTGAGCGCGATGGGCTTGACCGCCGGGCCGCAATAGCCGCCATGGGACCCCTTGCCGTCGATGGTCGGCTCGGGGGCCATCAGGTCGAGGTTCACGCTCGTGATGGAGGAGACGGTGTTGATAAGGCTGACGGCATCCGCGCCCCCCGCCTTGGCGGCGCGGGCGGGATAGCGGATATCGGTGATGTTCGGGGTCAGCTTCACGATGACGGGCATCCGGGTCGCCGCCTTGCACCAGCGGGCGACCATCTCGATGTATTCGGGCACCTGCCCGACCGCCGACCCCATGCCGCGCTCGCTCATGCCGTGGGGACAGCCGAAGTTCAGCTCCACGCCGTCCGCGCCCGTCTCCTCGACCTCGCGCAGGATATCGGTCCAGCACACCTCCTCGCAGGGCACCATGAGCGAGACGACCATCGCGCGGTCGGGCCAGTCGCGCTTGACCGCCTTGATCTCGCGCAGGTTCGTCTCCAGCGGGCGGTCGGTGATCAGCTCGATGTTGTTGATGCCGAGGACGCGCCGGTCGGCCCCGTGGATGACGCCGTAGCGCGGGCCGTTGACGTTGACGACATGCGGGTCCAGCCCCAGCGTCTTCCACACCACGCCGCCCCATCCCGCCTCGAAGGCGCGGCGGACGTTGTATTCCTTGTCCGTCGGCGGCGCGGAGGCGAGCCAGAAGGGGTTCGGGGACTTGATCCCGACGAAGTCGTTGCGCAGATCGGCCATGATGCGCCCTTTCTCTATCTTACGCGCTCAGCGCCCGGTGGATACTCTCCGCCGCGTCGCGCCCCTCGGCGACGGCGGTGACGGTCAGGTCCTCGCCCCCCGCCGCGCAGTCACCCCCGGCCCAGACGCCGGGGATGGAGGTGCGCCCCTCGGTATCGACCCGGATCTTGCCGCGTTCCAGTTCCATCGCCGCGCCGGGCGTCTCGCCGTAGGTCTGACCGATGGCGCGAAAGACCTGATCGGCTTCGATGACGAAGGTCTCGCCCGTGCCGCGCAGGCCGTTCTCACCGCTCTCGGTATATTCGAACTCCATTCCTCCCGGCACGCCGCGCACCGGCATCGCGTGGCAGACGAGGCGCACGCCCGCGCTGGTCGCGTGGTCCTGCTCGTGGCGGCTGGCGCTCATGCTTTCCTGCCCGCGGCGGTAGACGATGGTCACCTCCTCCGCGCCGAGCAGCTTGGATTGCACGGCAGCATCGACGGCGGTCATCCCCCCGCCGATGACGACAACGCGCCGCCCGATGGGCAGGCGGGACAGGTCGTCGGACTGGCGCAGGGCGGCGATGAAGTCGACCGCGTTGCCGATCCGGTCGTCCGCCCCCTCCAGCATCAGGGCGTTGACCCCCGACAGGCCCATCCCGAGGAATACCGCGTCGTAATCGGCGCGCAGCTCGTCCAGCGTGTAGTCCCGGCCCAGCATCGAGCCGGTCTCGATACGGATACCGCCGATCTTCAGCAGCCAGTCGATCTCGGCTTGGGCGAAATCGTCCGGGGTCTTGTAGCTGGCGATGCCGTATTCGTTCAGCCCGCCCGGCTTGTCGCGCCCGTCGACCACGACGACCGAATGCCCGTGCAGGGCCAGCCGATGCGCGCAGGCGAGGCCCGCCGGGCCGGCCCCGATGACGGCGACCATCTTGCCGGTCGGGGCCGCGCGGGTGAAGGGGTGGATGCCCGCCTCCATCAGCGTGTCGGTCGCGTAGCGTTGCAGCGCGCCGATGCGTACCGGCTTGCCCTCGGCCAGCTCGCGCACGCAGGCCTCCTCGCACAGCGTCTCGGTCGGGCAGACGCGGGCGCACATGCCGCCGAGGATGTTCTGGTTCAGGATGGTCTTCGCCGCGCCCTTGGCGTTGTCCGCCTGGATCTGGCGGATGAAGAGCGGGATGTCGATCTCGGTCGGGCAGGCGGCGATGCAGGGCGCGTCATGGCAGAAGTAGCAGCGGTCGGCGGCGACCAGCGCCTCGTGCGCATCCAGCGGCGGATAGGCGTCGGCGAAGTTCTCGGCATAGGCCTCGGGCGGCAACCGCCCCGCAACGATCCCGTCCTGCCGCCGTGCCGCGTCCATCGTGCCTCTCCCGCCCGGTTGTCGATCCCCGGACGCTGGCACAGGCCCGGCGTTTTATCAATTGGTAGAATCCGCCGCCGCCGCATCCAGCAGGGCGGGCAGCGAGACCCGGAATCCCCCGCCCGCCGCGATCCGCCGCACCACCGCCTCGACCAGATCCCAGATCGCGTCGTCATGCACCAGATGATGCGTCATCAGGCCGATGGGCGCGTCCTGTTCCAATAGGTCCACGATGCGATCCACGAAGGGCTGCGCCGCGACCGCCGAGCGGGTGCCGCGCCAGTCCACCGGGTCCAGATGCGCATCGAAGCGGACCAGCGGGCGGCCCGTGGGCAGGCGCTGGGCGTAGGCGGAGAAGCCGCGGTACCCGATCTCCGCGAGCATGTCCGGCAGGTCGGGGGCGAAGCGGTTCCAGGGAGGGACGAAGACGGGCACGGTCCGCGCGCCGAACAGGTCGCCCAGCAGGGCAAGCCCCTGCCACGCTTCCGCCCGCATGGGGTCCGCCGGGCGATGGTCGCCGAACTCGGCCTTCTTCTCCCCCTCGGGCGCGTGGTTCGCGTGCCGCCAGCCGTGCACGGCGACGGTGACGGACGGCGCCTGCGCCACCCGCCGAGCAAGCGCCTCCGTCGCCTCGGCGGGGATGGCCGCGAGGGTGAGCGGCGCGTCGAGGGCCCCGGAGAGCGATAGCAGCCTGTCGAGCGCGGGGGAGGGGACCGTCGCGTCGTCGTCGCGCCACCAGACCGTCGCCGGCCGCCGGGCCAATGCGGCGTCGAGACGGGTCCAGTCGACCCTCATCGCCGCGCCGCCAGCGCCGCCTCCACCAGCTCGACGCTGCGCGCGGCCCCGTCGAGGCGCAGGTCGCGATAGTCGGGGCGCGGTCCGGTCATGCAGGTCGCGATGGCCTCGCCCAGCGTCTCCGCCGCCAGCGCGCCCTCGCGCACCAGCCCGCTGCCGTAGCGCGTGGCCATCGCCGTGGCGCGTTTCAACTGCTCGGTCTCGCCGTCGCCCTCGAACGGGCAGAAGACCGCCCGCGCGTTGCAGGCCACGACGTCCATCGCCGTGTTGTACCCGCATTGCAGCACCGCGACGGCACAGCGGGACAGCAGGGCGCGGAAGTCCGGGCGGGTCCGCTCCGCGACGATGTTGTGCGGCAGGGGGCCGAGCGCGGCGATCCGCTCCTCGGCGTCGCGCCCGCCGACGAGCAGCCGCCAACGGCGCGCATCCCCCCGCGCCGCGCCGACCGACGCGCGGAACAGCGCCTCGCCCAGCCCCCCGCTTCCGGCCACGACGAGGACCTCCCCGGTCCCGTCCCGCCCCGCCGCCGGCTCGATCCGGCTCGACCCGATGTAGCCCGTCTCCATCACCGGCACGGCGATCGTCTCGGGCAGGAGCCACGTTTCCGACAGGCCGATCAACGCGCTGCCGCCGTGGAAGAGGATGCCGTCGTAATGCGCGGCGAGATAGGCCTCGGCCTCCTCCTTGCGCCCCGGCTTGGTCGGCAGTTCCAGCACGTCGCGTAGGGAGGCGAGGATCAGCGCGTCCCCCGCCGCCTCGATCGCCGCCGTGAACTCGTGCGCCAGCTTGCGCCGTCCCAGCGGGAACAGCTCCGTGGCGAAGACGTCCGGCGCGAAATCCTTCAGCATTTGCCGCACCTCCGAGACCCGCGCGGCGAGCAGGGCGTCGGTCGCGGGCTGACCGTCGGCGTCGAACAGGGCGGAGAAGGATCGGTCCGACTGAACCGGCGTGAGCTGGTGGAACCGGGCGGTTCGGACCCGGGCGAGCCGGGTGGGCAACCCGCCGCTGATGACGAGCGCCTCGTGCCCGGCTTCGGCAAAGGCGTCCGCTATGCGGACGGTGCGGGCGAGGTGGCCGATGCCGAGAAGGTAGGTGACGAGGAAGGCTACGCGCATCGCGGCACCAGCCGGACCGGCTCCCCCTCGACCCGCCACGCCCCCGTCACACGGCGAAGGACGTAGAGCCGGTTGCGCTTGATGCGGAAAGGCATGTCGCCGTCGAAATGCCAGTCATGCGCCGCTGCGAGAAGCACGCGCATGATGTTGATATGGCTCACGATAACCGTTTCCTCCTCCAATGCGCCCAGCACGGGCGCGACCCGGTCCAGCACCTCGCGCGGCGTCTCCCCGCCGCCGGGGGGGCGGCCGTCCCACCCCCAGGTCTCCACCGGACCATAGCCGCTTTCGGGGTCCGCCGACAGGTCCACCCCGCGCTTCCCCTCCCAGTCGCCCAAGTGGCGTTCGATCAGAGCGGGATCGATGCGGACCGGCCCCTCCGCAAGGATGTCGGCGGTCTCGCGGGCGCGGGAGAGGGGGCTGGACAGGATGGCCGCCTCGCGCCAGTCCGGCGGCAGAGCGAGGGTGCGCAGATGGGCGCGGTCCTCTTCCGACAGGGGAATGTCGGTGCGCCCCTGCAACCGCCCGGCGGCATTCCAGTCCGTGCGGCCATGGCGAAGGAGGGCGATCCTCATGTCAGATCTCCGAGAAGCGCCGCAAGGCGCTGTGCCGCCGCGTCGACCCCGTGGCGGGCGAGCACATGCGCGCGCGCCTTTCGCCCCGCATCCGGCCGGGTCGCCACCGCCTCGACGGCGCGGGAGAAACCCGCCGCATCCCCTTGGGAAACCAGCATGGAGGCGGGGGCGACGACGCTGCGCGGGCCGGGACGGTCCTCGGCCACGACCGGCGTGCCCGCCGCCTGCGCTTCGAGATAGACCATGCCGTAGGCCTCGTTCACCCCCGGCCAGGGCACGACATCCGCCGCCTCGTAGAGCGCGCGCAGCCGGGCCGCGTCGGCGACCTGCCCCAGATACCGCACCCGCTCCCCGTATCGCCCCAGCGCCGCCTCCACCGCCTCGCGCTCCGGCCCGTCGCCGACCACCGTCAGGGTCCAGTCCCGGTCCAGATGCGCCAGCGCGTCCGAGAGCGCGCGGTAGGACGCCAGCTTGTCGCCCCCGCGCATCATCGCGACGGTCAGGAGGCGCAGGCCATCCGAGGCCGCCTTCGGCGCGGGGTCAGGGCCGGGGTCGAGGAAGGGCGGGAAATCGACGATCCGCTGACCCGCCGGCGCATCGCGGTCGAGCGCCGCCCGGTCGTGCGCCGTCATGGCGAGCAGCAGGTCCGCCCGGTCGACGGCCGCTTCCGATGCCCGCGCGAACCCGGCCCAGGGACCGTCCAGCCGCTTCCGCGCCCGGCTCGCCTCCGCGATGACGTAGGGGATGCCGAACCGCTCCGACAGGATGGGGCCGAGGAGGTCGGGGGCCTTGTAGTAGCAGTGATAGGTGAACCACAGGGCGGGCGGGTCGCGGTCCCAGGCCGCGATCAGCCGCGCGCGCTCGGTTGCCGCCGCGCGCATCGTCTCCGCCTGCACCGCCTCGTCGCCCGTGCCGTCGCGCGTGCGCAGGGTGCTGGCGATCTCGACGGTATGGCCCGCGCGCCTCAGCGCCTCGATGAATAGGCGGGCCATGCGGCGGTCGCCGGAGGGAGTCGGGTGGTCGGGGGGCTTGAGCGGGGCGTGGAAGGCGACGCGCGTCATGCCATCGCCGCCTCGACCCGCTCGGCCACCGCGTCGATCCCGGCCTGCGCGCCGAAATCCGCGACGAGCCGCGCCCGCAGCCGCTCCGCGAACAGGGCCGCCCGCGCCGGATCGGCGGCCATCGCCTCGATCCCGTCGCGCAGGGCCGCCGCGTCGTCGGGCGGCACGAGCGTGCCGGAGATGCCGTCCTCGACGAATTCGGGGATGGCCGCGACCGCCGTGGACAGGATCGGCAGGCGCTGGCTCGCAGCCTCCATCAGCACGTTCGGCAGGCCGTCGCGGTCGCCCGAGGCGGCGATGCGGCTCGGCAGGACGAAGAGGTCGGCCCCCCGCATCGCCGCGAACACGTCGTCCCGCGCCTGCGCCCCGCGCCATTCGATCCGCCCGGCGATACTCAGCTTTTGCGCCCGGTCGGCGAGCGTCCCGGCCAGTTCGCCCCCGCCGATATGGACGAGCCGCCAGTCGAGCGCCTCCGGCAGGCCGGCGAGTGCGTCGAGCAGCAGGTCGTAGCCCTTCTTCTCCACCAGCCGCCCGACGGAGAGCAGGATCAGCGGCCCGGCCCGTTCGCGCGTCCGCTCGGGCGGCGGGGGCAGGCGCGACAGGTCGAGGCCGTGATAGACCAGCGCCACCCGCCCCGGCGGGCCGAGATCGGCCAGATGCTCGGCCCCGTATCGGGTGCAGGTCACGCCGAAGGCGGCATCGGCGATCTTCTCGCGCTTCTCCCAGTCGGCGGTGGTCCAGATATCCTTCGCATGGGCCGAGAAGCCCCAGCGCATCCCGCGCATGATCGCGGCGTAGCGCGCGACGGAGGAGGGCGTGTGCAGGAAATGCGCGTAGAGGAACGCCGTCTCGTCCGATGCCTCCCGCGCCAGCACGGCGGCCTGCGCGAAGCGGCGGATGCGGTTCGCGTCCCGCGCCCGGACCAGATCGCGCAGCCAGACCCGCGCCGCCCGCCAGAACGCCCTGCGCCCCGCCATATGCCACAGCGCGCGCAGCACCCGCCCCGGTTCGTCGCGCACGTATTCAGGCAGGTAGAAGACCGGCGCGGCGATGGCTTCGTTCACCGGATGCACGGCCTTGTCCGTGGGATGGCGCAGGGACCAGATGTCGAAGGCCAGCCCCCGCTCCTGAAGCCCCAGCAGTTCCTGTGCGATGAAGGTCTCCGACAGGCGCGGATAGCCCTTGAGCACGATGGCGACGCGCGGCCGGTCGGTCATCGCGGGGCGAGCGCCGCGCGGGTCAGCTCGGTCACCCGGTCCAGTCCGTCCAGCAGCCCGTCGATGCGCGCCTCGGAGGGCAGGGGCTGGGTGCCGAAGGCGCGGATGGCGTCGACCATCGCCGCGGGGTCGGGCCGGTCCTGACCGTTGCGCACGGGGGGCAGCATCCGCACCAGCCCGATCTTCTCGGCCGCCGCGACGCGCAGGTACTGCTCCATGCGGGGGGTGATGCGCGGGGCGATGGCGGCGGGCTTGTCGAAGCTGAGGATCTCGCAGAACGTGTTGTACCCGCCCATCGCGATGACCCCGCGCGATTCGATCATCAGCCGCTCCAGCCGCGAGTCGAAGTTGCGCGTGCGGATGGTGCGGAAGCGATGCGCCCGGCGCTCGAACTCGGCCCGGCGCTCGGCATTCAGGAAGGGGCCGAAGACGATGAGCGCGGGCACCGACAGGCGCGCGTCCGATTCGTAGGCGCGCAGCACCCAGTCGATCAGCACGTCGCCGTCGCCCCCGCCGCCCGGCGTGACCAGGACCGACCCGCTCGGCACCCGCTCGACCATGTTCGGCTCGGGCCATTCCCCCGGTGCCTCGCGGCGCAGGTAGCCGGTATAGCGCAGCTTCGCCTCCGTCTTCACCGACAGGGGCACCCCGGCCAGCGGCTCGAAGATCTCGCGCAGGCCGTAGACCCAGATCTCGTCGTAGTATCGCTCGATGGCGTCCAGCGCGCCCTTGCGCGCCCATTCGGCCTTCAGCGCGCTCGCCTCGTCCAGCACGTCGCGCAGGCCCAGCACGATGCGCGCGCCGCGCGCCTTCAGCAGGTCGAGCGTCGGCAGCATCTCGCCGCGCAGGCCCGTCGGCTCCTTGTCGACGATCGTCAGGTCCGGCTCGAACGCCTCCGCCGTGGTGCGCAGGATGCGCTCGCGCAGGGCGACCGTCTGGGCGATGTCCAGATGCATGCTCTCGGACGCGTAATCCCCGCTCGGCAGCTTCACCACGCCGGGGATGCGCACGAAATCGACCCCGGGCGGAAAGTCGAACCGGCCCACGATGGGCGAGCCGGTCGCGATCAGGATGCTCGCCCCCTCGAACCGGGCGGCGAGAGCCATGGCGATGGTCCGGGCACGGCGGATATGGCCAAGGCCGTACGTGTCGTGGCTGTAGAGCATGATGCGCGGTGCCACGGGGTCTTCCCTCTCGTCGGTTTCCGGTATCTCGAAGCGTATTTCGGAATCGTCCAGCAAGGTGCGTCCCCCCGTCCCGTGGCCCTCCGCCCGCCATCCCCATGGCGCGCCACCCGTGCCGATATAGCGCGTCCGGGCGACCGCGCACAGGCGCGTCGCGCCGGAACCGATCACGACGCCGTGGCCCCCGCGCCCTCAGACCAGCCGCGACTGCTCCACCGCCGCGCGGATGAACCCCTCGAACAGGGGATGCGCGTCGAAGGGCTTGGATTTCAGCTCCGGGTGGAACTGCACGCCGATGAACCACGGATGGTCCGGAATCTCCACGATCTCCGGCAGCTTCCCGTCCGGCGACAGCGCCGAGAAGGTCAGCCCCGCCGCCTCCAGCTTGTCGCGGTAGCCGATATCGACCTCGTAGCGGTGGCGGTGGCGCTCGCTGATGGTGGGGGTCCCGTAGATCTCCTCGATCTTGCTTCCGGCCTTCAGCGTCGCGTCGTAGGCGCCGAGCCGCATGGTCCCGCCCTTGTCGTCGTCGGCGCTGCGCTGGATGGTGCGGTTGCCCTCGGACCATTCCTTCATGTGGTAGATCACCGGCTCGAAGCGGCGCTTGCCGGCCTCGTGGTCGAATTCCTCCGACCCCGCATCGGCGATCCCGGCGAGGTTGCGCGCGGCGTCGACCACGGCCATCTGCATCCCGAGGCAGATGCCGAGATAGGGGATCTCCCGCTCCCGGGCGAAGCGGGCGGCCTTCATCATGCCCAGCGTGCCGCGCTCGCCGAAGCCGCCGGGCACGAGGATGGCGTCGAAGCGCTCCAGATGGGGGGCCGGGTCCTCCTTCTCGAAGGTCTCGGAATCGACCCATTCGACGTTGACCCGCACCCGGTTGGCGATGCCCCCGTGGGTCAGCGCCTCGCGGATGGACTTGTAGGCGTCCTCAAGCTGCGTATACTTGCCGACCACCGCGATCCGCACCTCGCCCTCGGGATTCTCCACCCGGTCGGCCACCTCGCGCCAGATGCGCAGGTCCGGGTGTCCCGTCTGCATCCCGAAGGCATCGAGCACGGCCCGGTCGAGGCCCACGTCGTGATAGGCGAGGGGCGCGTTGTAGATCGAGGGCATGTCGTAGGCCGGTATCACCCGATCGGGATGCACGTTGCAGAAGAGCGCGATCTTCGCGATCTGGTCGTCGGGGATCGGCTGCTCGGCCCGGCAGACCAGCACGTCGGGCGCGATGCCGATGGTGCGCAGCTCCTTCACCGAATGCTGCGTCGGCTTGGTCTTCAGCTCGCCCGAGGCGGCGAGATAGGGGATGAGCGTGAGATGCATGAAGATGCAGTCCCCGCGCGGCTTGTCCTGCGCGAACTGGCGGATGGCTTCGAGGAAGGGCAGGCCCTCGATATCGCCGATGGTGCCGCCGATCTCGCACAGCATGAAATCGACCTCGTCCTCGCCGGTGGCGATGAAGCGCTTGATCTCGTCGGTGACGTGAGGGATGACCTGGATGGTCTTGCCGAGGTAGTCGCCCCGCCGCTCGCGCTCCAGCACCGTCGAGTAGATGCGGCCCGAGGAGATCGAATCGGTCTTGCGCGCGGCGACGCCGGTGAAGCGCTCGTAATGGCCGAGATCGAGGTCCGTCTCGGCCCCGTCGTCGGTGACGAACACCTCGCCGTGTTCGTAGGGCGACATGGTGCCCGGATCGACGTTGAGATACGGGTCGAGCTTGCGCAGGCGGACGGTATGCCCCCGCGCCTGGAGCAACGCCCCGAGCGCCGCGCTCGCAAGCCCCTTGCCGAGCGAGGAGACCACCCCGCCGGTGATGAAGACGAACCGTGCCATATCCAGAAATTCCCCGTGGTTCCGCCGACCATATGGGTCCGCCCGATGCGATGCCCACGGGGGACCGGAGGTAACGGATTCGGGTGTGGGCGTCTACTCGGAACTGCGCGTCCGGATCGCGATCATGCCCGCGCCCGCGCCGCCCCATCCTCCGCCACCACCGTCGCGCCGCGGTGCTTTTCCAGCGCGATGCACATGGCTTGGCCGCGCGTGTCGAGGAGGTCGGCCAAGGCCG
>JAHDDY010000087.1 GCA_020629115.1 Paracoccaceae bacterium
CCCACTCGGCGAGGAGTCGGCCGAGCACGGGTGTGTTCTGGATGTACTGACCGTTGGGTCCGGCGTTGTGGCGGTCGCCGATGGTGAGGTGGTCGAGCCCGACCTCGTTCGCGAGCCGGGTCCGCTCGACCATCCAGGTGATCGCCTCACGCCCCGGGCGACCGATCGACGACGACACCGAGATCCCGACTCGCATGCCGTGGAGTCTGACACGCTCGCCCATGAAGCCGATGACCCACCGCGGGAGGGCATGAATCGGCCACCCCGGGTTGCAGCGTTGCCTACGATTCGTGGTGGACGACACCTGGGGTGGTGAGAAGCGAGGCGACTGTGGGGACAGCATCTGATTCCGATTCCCTCGCTCCGTTCGTCCCGCTCCTGACGGCGGAGCTCGCCGACGGCACGACGGGCCCGGTGCACCGTTCGATCGAGGGGTCGCTCCTGTCGGCGGACATCTCGGGTTTCACGGCGCTCTCGGAGCGTCTCGCCGCCGAGGGGCGGATCGGGTCGGAACGCCTCGCCGGGCTGATCAACGACTGCTTCGACGCCATGATCGGCCTGGCCTACGACCACGGTGCGGAGATCCTGAAGTTCGGCGGCGACGCCCTGCTCATGCTGTTCCGGGGCGACGATCACGCCCGGCGGGCCGGTACCGCCGGAGTCGGTCTGCACGCCGCACTCGCGTCGACCGATGCGGCGGCCGAGGCCTCACTCACCATGACGGTCGGCATCGCCGCCGGCCCGTTCGACATGTTCCTGGTCGGCGAGTCGACCCGCGAGCTGCTCGTGATGGGCCGCAATGCGACTCGCACGATCGAACTCGAGTCGGCGGCCGAGCACGGCGAGACGGTGGTCGACGACGCCACGGCCGCGGCGTGCGGCGCGGCGACGGGCGAGGCCCGGGCGTCGGGCGTCGTCCTGCTGGAGAGCCCGGACGCGCCTCCTGTCGGGCCGGTGCCGCGGGACCACCTGCCGGACGACCTGCATGCGTTCATCCCGGAGAGCATCACCTCCCAGCTCGCTGCCGTTCGCGGCTTCGGCGGCGAACACCGACTCGCTTCGATCGTCTTCGCGATGCTGACCGGGACAGACGAACGCATCGCGGCCGACCCCGACGCTGTCGCACGCGATCTCCACGATCTGAGCATCCGTCTGCACGCCGCGGCCGATGACGCCGGCGTCACCGTCATCGACACCGACATCGCCGCTGACGGTGCGAAGTATCTGCTCGCCGCGGGCGCCCCCATCTCGACCGGCCACGACGAGGACGCCGCGCTCGTTGTGGCGACCACGCTCGCTCGGCTCGACACGAGCCTGCCGCTTCGGGTCGGGGCGAGCCGCGGCCGGGTCTTCGCCACCTTCCTGGGCACGCCGTATCGGCGCTGCTACACCACGATGGGCGACCCCACGAACACCGCTGCTCGAATGCTCGGGCCGGCGGAGCCAGGGCAGGTGATCGCGACGTCGGCCCTCGTCGACGCCACCCGCGCCGACTTCGTGTCGATGCCGCTCGATCCGGTGCACGTGAAGGGCAAGGCAGAGCCGCTGGCGATCCAGCGGGTCATCGAGCCGACGGCGAATCTCCGCACGGCGATGTTCACCTCCCGGATCGTCGGCCGGGACGAGGAGATCGCGATCCTGAAGGAGGTCTCCGAGCAGCCCGGCGGGATCGTGCAGCTGGTCGGTGAGGCCGGTTCGGGCAAGAGCCGCATCCTCACCGAGCTCTACAACCACGCCTACGTGCGCGGGCTCACGACCTTCACCGGTGCCTGCACACCACTCGGGGCCTCGACGCCATACGGCGTCTTCCGGCCGCTACTGCGGCGTGGAGTCGGCATCGACGTCGATGCCGACCCGGCGATGACGGGCGACCTCCTGGCCAAGATCGTGGACGAGGAGGTGCCCGACATGCGGCCCTGGCTTCCACTCCTGGCGGTGCCATTCGGAGCCGAGGTCGCGCCCACACCGGAGTCGGATGCGATCGACGACGAGTTCCGCCGCGATCGGATCCACGATGCCGTCGTCGAGTTCATCGCCGAGCTGATGCTCGACGATCCCGCCCTGTTCGTGGTCGAGGACGCCCACTGGATCGACGACGCGACGAGTGCGCTCCTGAGCAGGCTCGCCGCTCCACAGCCGGAGGACTCCTCGTGGTCGATCTGCGTCACGAGCCGACACGACGTCGCAGCCACACTTCCCGCCTTGTCCGGAGCACGTTCACTGCGACTCGGCCCACTCGGAGACGAGGCGATCCGAACAATTGCGATGTCGGCGACGACCGCACCGCTGTCGGACACGGCGCTCGAGGAGATCGTCGCCCGTAGTGGCGGCCTCGCACTCTTCGCCGAGCAACTCGGCGCCCTCGCCGGGTCGGGCCGCCCCCTCGACGAGCTACCCGAAAGCGTCGATCAGCTCATCGTGGAGCGCATCGATCAGCTCGACCCGAACGCGCGTGCCGCCCTTCGAACTGCGGCTGTCTTTGGTCGGAGTACCGCAACGACCGATCTGCTCGCCGTTCTGGGCGACCAACCCGTCCACGCCGAGGCATTGACCGGCCTCAACGGCGTCCTCTTCGAGAGCGAACCAGGCATCGTCACCTTCGTCCACGACCTGTATCGCCAGAGTGCTTACGACGCGCTCCCCTTCGACGAACGCCGCAACCTTCACTCGAAGATCGGCGCTCACCTCGAAACAGCCTCGGACGACCCACTTCAGATCTCCAACGAGCTCGCACGGCACTTCTCCGTGGCTGGTGATGTCGATCGCACCTGGCGATATGGCCTCGCTGCTGCGGATGCAGCGGTCGACGCTGATGCCTGGGCCGACGCCGCCTCGTGGCTCCATCTTGCGCTGAAGTCACCCACACCGCCGGAGCACGATCGAACGTCCGTGTGGCAACGCCGCGGGCAGGCGCTCATGAACGCTGGACGATTCACCGAAGCCGCAGCATCCTTTCGCGAGGCTCTCACCGAGGATGCAGATGGAGAAAGGGTGGCACTGCTCCATCTCGGCGCTGCGCAAGCACAGACGCATCTCGCCGACTACGACTCTGCACTCTCTCACGTCGACGACGCAGACAAGCTCAGCAACTCAGCCGAGGTCGGGTGCGAGGCAAACTTGATTCGAGCCCGCATCAGTTACTGGCGCGGCAAGAACCGAGAGGCATTCGACTTCGCTCGACGAGCACTCGGGGTCGGAAACAACAGCATCGAACCGCCCCTCCGGATCGCAGCGGCGGCTCACCGGGTCGCCGCTGCGGCCGGAGAGCCGCTCGGATTCGGCGACGTCGAAATGCACGCAAGTGCCGCCCTCGACCTCTGTCAGCGTCTCGGAGACATTCCCGGCGAGGCCCAGATGCTGAACAACCTCGGGGTTTCGGCGTACTTCTCGTCCAAGCGAAAAGAAGCGGCCGATCTTTACCGAAGGGCTCTCGAGCTCGACGAGCGTTGCGGGAACACGGCGTCTGCCGCTCGCTCTCGGGTTAACCTCGCCGAACTTCTGATCGAGCAAGGCGAGCCACACGACGCAGCCGAGCTTCTCGAGTCAGCGATCCGGAACTTCCGTGCAGCTTCCGTCGACGTCGGGGTCGCATTCTGTCGAGCCCTCGAGGGACGGCTCTTGGTTCTGCAGGGTGACGCTCACCGAGCGGCCGATGCGCTGGAAGAGGTCGCATCGGAGTACCGGTCACTCGAGGCACCGGGGAGGGCAGCGGAGGTCCTGATCTATGCCGCTGAGGCCGCATTGATCGCCGACGATCCTGACAGGTGCGAGCGGTGGCTGCGACAAGCGCGGGAGGAAGTCTCCGCTGAGCCGGATTCGATCGACGAGGGAGCGGAACGTGCTCAAGCCCGGCTCGGCTATGTGACTGGGGCCCTCGCAATGCGCCGAAGCGGTATTCCCGAGGCGCTCACGCACTGGACCGAGGCCCGCGCCTTCGCTCAGGCGGCCTCCGACGACGTTCTGGAACTCATCGGGGACATCATGCTCGCCGTCCGACAGAGAGAGCGGCGCCGTTTGGCGGGCCAGTTGGACGAACTCGGAATCTCACGTGTTCCGCTTCTCGACTTCCTCGGCTTCGCAGGCCAGCCACCCCCTCCGCCAGGCGCGCAACTCAGCTGAACCTGATCGGTGCTGCCAACGCAACGAACGTTGAAACCGCCGCAACCGCCGGAACAAATCGATACATCTTCCGCTTCATCACACCTCCTCGCGCTAAGCGCTTCGAGTCCGCGCATTCATCTGAAACGCAAGTAGATTTTCTGTCTCAGGTCGAGCATGACTCCCGAACGCCGACTCTCCGATCAGGCGAACTTGATCGGCCCAGCCAGCGCCACAAATGTCGAAACGGCCGCAACCGCCGGAACGAACCGGTACATCTTCTGTTTCATGGGAAACTCCTCGTCGTGGCCGCCGCAATAGCGACATCACGCTCCACCTAGCATCGACCTGGGCATCGCTTCAAGCGCATGAGACGCATCCATCATGACGCTCGCATCCCAAACCCGTCGACAGCTACCTGATGCACCTAGGTTGCATCTCGCTGCATTTGGACTGGCGCTCATCATCGCCGATCTCACCTCGAAGACCCTCGCACATCGGGCCATCGACGAAGAGCTCTTCTGGATCCGCCCGGGGATGAACGACGAACTCGCTCTCGGAGTTGCGTCGTCGTCCAGCTCGCCGTGGATCCTCGGCGCACTCGTGCTCGGCGTCGGCATCGTGCTGGCGGATCTCTCGCAACTCACACGGCCGATCTACAAGCGTCGCCGCTCGGCTGCCTTTGCTCTCACGCTCGTCGTCAGCGGAGGACTCGCCAACGGCGTCGACCGCATCGCCTTCGGTGCCGTCCGGGATTGGCTCTACTGGGGAGGTGGTGTCGCCAACCTGGCCGACCTCTACCTGATCGGCGGGTTGGGGCTCTATCTCGCCATCTCGTGGAACCGGCATCGGGTCGACCGGGGCGATGTGACGACCACCCCGGCCTGACCCGACGAGCCGTCACGAGCTCTCGCAGCCGACGAACGAGTCGCCGTTGCCGTTCCCGTTGTTGCCCTTGCCCCGGCCGTTGCCGTTGCCGTTCCCGTTGTTGCCGTTGCCGAGCCCGACACACACGTCCGAGCCGGAACCGCCGTCGATCTCGTCCGGGCCACCTTCACCGTCGATCTGATCGTCGCCTGATCCGCCCTCGATGACATCGGGACCATCACCGCCGGCGATCAGGTCGTTGCCCGCACCACCGATGAGGATGTCCGGACCGTCGCCGCCGTCGATGGTGTCGTTTCCGTCACCACCGTCGATCACGTCGGGACCGTCACCACCGAGGATGACGTCGTTGCCCCCACCACCGTCGATCGTGTCGGCACCCCCGAGGGCGCAGATCACGTCGTCACCGTCGGTCCCGATGAGGATGTCGGGGTCGTTCGTGCCGACGATCGTGCAGGCCGGACCGTCGATGATGAACGACACCTGTTCGGTCAGCCCGCTCTCGCTGGTGAACGTGATCTGATGCAGACCCGGCGTGAACACGATGATCGGGGCCGTGTAGACATCAGGACCGACGCTGTCGACGACCTGGGTCAGCTCCGCACCGGTCGACGAGGTCGCGGTCACCGTGACCGCACCGGTGTAGACGCCGTCGGCACCGTCACCGTTGATCGTGACCGTCAGCGTCTCGGCGGGCGGCAGATCCGTCCCGAACGACAGCTCCTTGTTGAGTGAGGTGCCGACGTTGCCAGCGCCGTCGAGGGCCTGGAGCAGGAACTCGGCCTCCGCTCCACCGACCGACGCACTCCCCGACCAGGTGTCGCCACCGGCCGGGCTCATCTCGATGAGCTGCCAGGTCGTGCTCGCGCCGGGCACCGGCGTACTGGTCACCAGCGCCGTGACCCGGTCGACACCGCTGTCGTCGGTGACCGACGCCGTGATGCTGAGCGTGCCGCCCGACAGACTCGACTGGACGTCCCGGAAGACCGGATCGGCCTCGTCGGGGTTCGACGGGTCTGCGTAATACACGTTCAGGTCGAAGTCGTCGTAGAGACGCATCGTGCCGACACCGTCGGGGCTCGTGCTCTCGAACGCACCGACCGTCATCGTCACCTGCTGCTCGACACCCGCCGGTGAGATGAACGTGTTGACCGTCGGGGCCAAGGCGAAGGTCACCTCGGCCGGATCGGTGTTCGGTTCGTTCTCCGCGAGGTCGTACACCGCCCTCGCCGTCGCCGCATCGACATCGGTGATGTCGGTCGTGGTGAGTGATTCGAGCATGGCGCCGCGGGCGTCCAGCTCGAGCGTGTTCGGATCGTCCTCCGACTGCTGGGTCACCTCGATCTCGACCGCGGGGAGGATCGGGTACCCGCTCGTCACCTGGTTGAGCCGGTCGCCGTCCTCGTCCGTCGTGTACCAGTAGGTGTTCTCGGCGTCGCTGCTGTCGACCGAGAGATCCGGGCTCACGGCGAGGTTGGCGAACGGACCGAACGGCGACGTGCTGAGCGTCGGCTCGTTGATGGTGACGTCGACCGGCGGGTTGTCGAGACGGAAGAAGGGGATGCCGTACATCACGGCCTCCATCAGCGCCTTCTCGTCGTACACGCCATAGGCCGTCAGATCCGCCGAGTACTCCTGCTTCGCATACAGCAACGCCTCGCCGACTGTGGCGTACTCACCGAGACCCTCGGCGAACAGCACCATCAGCTTCTCGGTCAGCGCCACGGTGACGTCATCACCGTAGGCATAACCAGTCGAGGCGACGTAGACCGACGCGCCCTGCTCCAGGAAGCTCTGCGCCCAGTCCTGCGCCTCGATGCCCGACCCGGCGAAAAGACCGTCGGAAACCGACAGGCCCGAGTGGCAACCCATCGAGAACACGACGGCGCCCGAGTAGTCGGTGCCGGCGAGGGCACCGACCTCGTAGAGGTCGGTCTCGGTGCCCTGGAAGTCCGAGATGGCCGGAAGGGCCCGGTAGTGATCGAAGTGCGCGGCGATCGAGTTGACGTCGGCCGGCGGCGTGAGCGCATTGCCGAGGTCGACGTCGGACCACGTGTCGTTGATCAGTCGCTCGACCGGACCGGTCATGTACTGCTCGAACTCCGACGCCACCGCTTCACTGCCGTCGTCGAGGAAGTCGTAGCCGGCGACGAAGCCGGTGTCGGTGTCGAGCTGCCCGTCGGACACGAGGTAGAGGTTGATGTTGGCCAGGATCTCCGCCGGGCCTTCCACCAGACGCCCGAGGGCGACCTCGCTCACGTACACCTCACGGTTGTCGGCCGACGCCGGCGACGGGTCGCCGTACGGGTCGTCGGTGAGCACCTGACCGGCGGCCATCGAGGCCCGCAGGGCGTTGTTCTGACCGCCGAGCGAGCTGGTGTAGCCCTGCTCGTTGGCGATCGACGTGGCATCGGTGACTCGACCGAACGGGATCACGTCGTCGCCACCCACGATCATGATGTGGTCGAGGTCGTTGGTCGCCCGGATCGAGTCGATCTCGGCGGCGATCGCTCCGACGACGCCGTTGATGTTGCCGATCTCACACGGAGCGGCATCCCAGGTCGCGTAGGCGCTCTGGACCGCGCCGACCGAGTCGACCGCGAGGATCGCGGCGTCGACACCGTCGTCCGAGTCGGCGTTGACCGCCGCCTGGAGGTCGGCGAGGCCCTCGGCGACGTCCTGCGCCGCGGCCGCGCCGTGGATGGCGGCGAACCGTTGCTGGTTGAACAGGAACAGCGTGTTCGTCGAGGCGTCGATCGGCGTCGACGTTCCGGTCGCCCCGGTGCTCAGCGAGAGCGGCTGGCACGGCAGCGACGAACCGGCCGTGGTCGCCACCCGTAGCGCGTAGGGCTGCACCTGATCGGCTTCGGTGCCGAGCGTGCTGCCCTTCGTGATCTGCACGAGGTAGTCACCGGCGTCGGCGGCCAGGATGTCGACCTGGTCGTCACGGGTGTCGCGGTTGTACGACACCCCGTAGATCTCGAAGCCCGGCACGTCGGTCGGGATGTCGTCGAGCGGGGCCGGCTGGGTCACGTCGTTCGACGGGTTCACGTCGAAGTCGGGATCCGGCACGGTCTCGACCGCATCACCGCTGCTCGGCACGATCGGCGGTGCTTCGGGGCCGTAGACCACGAGGTCGTAGTCGGCCGGCAGGTTGCTGAGGATCACCGAGACCCGCGTGTCGGGGTTCGGGACCGTCAGTCGGTAGAAGTCGGTGTCGGTCGCCGACGAGATGTGGCTGAGATACAGCGTGTCGGGCACGATCGAGACGGCGCCGCCCGGCGTGTTGTTGCCGGGCTCGAAGGCCTCGGTGACCGTGAGCGACGACGTCGCGAACTCCGTGACGCCGGCGACGCTCACCTCGGCGATCGTCTGGCTCGAGCCGAGGTCGACACCGGCGAAGAGCGCGAAGTCGATCCGGTAGTCGACCGACGGCTGCACCCCGATCACGTCGAACGACACGTACTGGTCGCTCGTGACGTCGAGGTTGGTGATGACGGTGCCGGCCGGGCTGATCGAGACCGAATCGGGATCGAGCACACCCGTCTCCGGTAGTGCGAGCGTGATCTCCGCCGTCGCCGGCTCGAGGATCCCGTCGACCCGCAGATCGATCGAGGACGCCACCGGCGCCGAGGTGCCGGCGGTCTGGATGCCGAGTGCCGAGATGTCGACCTGGTCCCAGGCATACGACTCGCGAGGCAGGAACAGCAGGAGGAAGTCACCGATCGTGAAGCCCTCCATCTCCGGGGCATCGAAGTCGACGAAGCGGAAGAACTCCTCGACAGTAAAGACATAGCCACCACCGATGGCGGCCTCCAACTCACCGAAGGCCGTGTCCAAGAGGTCACCGAGCGTGATGTCACCGAGGCCTGGATCGGCAGCGAGATCTCCCAGGGTCAGGTTCGAGGAGCTCCACGCCGAGATCAGCTCATCGAGCTCTTGCTGGTCGAGGTAGGCAACGATGTCACTGATCGTCAGATCGGCAAGGGCGTCGCCGAAGTCACCGAACGTCGCCGTGCCTTGGCGGTACGCCCCGACATCGACAGCGTCTCCCAAGGTGAGGTTGGACGCCTCCGAGCAGTCGACCAGTACACAGTCGACGAGGTTGTCCCGCAGCTCAGCGGGCACGGCACGCAACGGCACGGCACGCAACGGCACCGCACGCAACGGCACCGCACGCAACGGCACCGCACGCAACGGCACCGCACGGAGCGGGGCCGCTTCGATGTCCACCGCACGCAACGGCACCGCACGCAACGGCGACGCCTCGATGTCCACCGCACGCAACGGCACCGCACGCAACGGCGACGCCTCGATGTCCACCGCACGCAACGGCACCGCACGCAACGGCGACGCCTCGATGAAAACCGCACGCAACGGCACCGCACGCAACGGCGACGCTGAGATGTCGAATCCGGCCACTGACAGGGCGCCGAGCGTTGCATCGCCATCTGGGGCGTCGAGCCCGACGTCGACGCAATCGAGTTCCTGGGCCGTAGCTTCGGCACACCACTCGGCAATCGGGTCCGTCAGCGGATCCCCGTCGAGGTCGATCTGGTCGAGGGGCAGCTCGCCAAAGCCCACGGCCGCGAGATCGACTGCCCGCAACGGACTCGCCGAGACATCCGTGTCACCAACGGTCACGGCCTGCACCGAGCCGAGGTTGTAGACGTCGCCGAGCGTGACGGCCTGGAGCGGCACGCCTTCATACGGCGACCCGACCAGCTTGGGCTCCCAGCCTCCGTCGATCGGGAACTCGGTGAGCGGGACGTCGAAGAGGAGCTCGGCCGCCGGGCCGAGGGTGTCGAGGCCCAACTCGCCGAGCGTGACGTCGCCGAGTGGGTTGGTCGTCGCGTCGGTGTCGGTCGGGGGCTCGTCGAAGTCGATCGTGCCGAGCGAGGCGGCCGACACGCCGCTGATGTCGGCGTCGACACCGGCGATCTCCGCCGCCGGGGCGTCCTCGAGCGGCACGGTCGTGACACCGACCGGCACGGAGTTCGAGGAGAGGGTGTAAGACACCGTCACGTCGGTCTCGGGCGGATCGATGACCGTGAACGTCGCCGTCTCCGTCACCGCGCCCGAGGTCACCTCGAAGGTGAACGTGCCGGCGGTCGTGTTGATCGGATCGCCGACCGTGATCGGGGCACCGTCGAGGGTCGCCGAGCAGTCGGCCACCGCAGCGCCCGAGCTGTCGACGCAGGCGAAGATCGCCGTGATCGGGTCCCCGGTCACGTACGTGCCACCGTCGACCGGGCGGCCGAGCGTGATCGTGGCGTCGGGCGGCTCGGGGATGACGAGCGTCTGGTAGTACGCCGCACCACCGGACTGCCCGCTGCGGCTCTCCTGCGACAGTGCCGACGAGATCAGCGTGCCGTCGAAGGCAAGGTCGATCCGCGCGCCCACGCCACCGGTGGCCGCCGGCGCCGGGTAGCGGATCTCCTCACGGGCGACCCAGGTGTCGCCGTCGCGCACGAGGGCACGACCGATCAGGCGGTAGTTGTCCTGGCCATTCACGGCCACGACGAGCAGCTCACCTTCGAGGGCGACGTCGCTCCCCCAGCCGTTGCCGCCGACCGTGCCGACCAGGGTCCGCACGACGACCTGGTCGACGTACTGGCCGCCGTCGAGGGCGAACCCGTAGCCGACACCCGAGCGGTTGCCGCCGCTGACGTCCTCGCCGACCGAGCCGACGGCCACGTACGGACCGTCGATGTCGACCGAGCTGCCGAAGTCGTAGTCCTGACCGGGGTTCGGCGACTCGAGCTTCTGGAAGAGCGAGTAGGTGTAGGGCGCCTCGGTGTCGTCCGAGGTGTACACGTAGGCGGCGCCGCTGCTCACGAACGGACCGTCGTACTCCGGCGCACCGACGATGATCTTCGTCGGCCCGTCGGCTGCCACTGCAAAGCCGAACCGATCGTTCACCGCCTCTCCGAGCAACGTCGCCTGGTGCGACACGAGCGGCGCCGATCCGGACGGGTCGAGGATGAAGACCTCGACCGCGCCCGCCCCACTCCCTACGCTGCCGATCACCGCGAGCCACGTGCCGTCGCCGAGGTCTTCCAGCTCGACCCGGCGACCGAACCCGGCGTTGAACGTCGGGATCGGTGCCTGGAAGCGCTCGATCTCGTTCCAGCCGGTACCGCTGTCGAGGAAGACGTAGACACTGCCGGCGCCGTTCGCACCGGTGTCCTCACCGGGGGCACCGACGATCGCGAGATCTCCGTCGACGGCCACGTCGGCGCCGAACTGGTCACCCGCACCGAGGTCCGAGGCCGTGAGCTGTTGGGTCAGCGCCGGCTCGGCGCCGGTCATGTCGTACACGTAGACGCTCCCGACATTCGGGACGGCGATCTCGGCCTCCCAGTTCGGCGCGCCGATCAACGTGGTCGTGCCGTCGGTGGCCGGCACCCCGAAGTTGTCGAAGGAGTCACCGTCGGGAGCCGTGATGCGCCCTGGCAGCTCGTCGTACAGGGCGTCAAAGACCTCGACGACGCCGTTGTCGCCACCGGCGCCCGTGTCCACACCGGCGTGGCCGATGAACAGGCGCTCGCCCTCGATGGCGACGTCGCTCCCGAATCGGTCGGTCGCGGCGATCAGGCTCTCGACCGGCTCCCCGTCGAGGTCCCACAGACCATCGACACGGGAGAAGCTCCAGACCCGGCCGGCCTCGCCGTTGGCGACGATGATGCCGTCCATCACGTCGACCTTCGTGCCGAGGCCCTCGTCGGTCAGACCCGTGCCGAGCACGTCGGTCTCGAAGACCCCGCTGGTCGAGTTCTGGAAGAGGCGGACCGAACCGGCACCGCCGAAGTCGCCGGGGGCGCCGACGACCGTCGTGCCGAACCAGCGGGCGACCGAGGTGCCGAAGCCGACGCCGACCGGGCCGGGATATCGATTGCCGAGGCTCCAGACGTTGCCACCCGTGCCCAACTGATAGGCGGCGCCTTCACCCCCGGGTGCACCGACGACGGCGCTCGCCGACGCGGTGTCGAGCGAGAAACCGAACTGGGTGGCTCCGGCGTCGGGGGAGATCAGGATCTTCGTCACGTCACCGGTGCCGATCGCCAGGCTGAACACACCACCAGCGTCGATGCGCGAGCCGGCGTCGTGGAACGGGGCACCGGCGATGACGTCGTTCCGATTGGCCACTCCGACCGAGGTGCCGAGCGCAGCGCCCGCCTGGGCGTCGGCACCACCGTCACCGCGAGCGCGGAGCACCCAGGTGCCACTGTCGAGCCGGTAGATGTAGGCCGCACCGGCATCATCGAGGCCCGAGACGGTCTCGCCAGGAGCACCGACCACGAGATAGTGCGACTGATTCCCCCGCTGCATCATGTCGACGGCCGCACCGAAGCGGGCGCCCGTCTCCGCGGTGATGCCGGCATCGATCCGCTGGAACGGCGCATAGCTGCCGTCGTCGCCCCGACGGAACACGTAGACCGCACCGGCCTCGCCGTCCTCACCGGGGGCACCGACGGCGACGAACCGGTCGGAGGTCGCCACGGCGCTGCCAGCCAGGGCGCCGGCCGGCGCCTGCGGATCGAGCACACCGTCCGGCAGCCCGCCGAGCACGGTGAACGACACCGTCTCGCTGGTCGTGCCACCGCCGTCGGACGCCGTCACGGTGAGGGTGAAGGCACCCTCGGCGGTGTCGATCGGGTCGCCCGAGTTCACGGTCACGCCGCCGATCTGCCCGATGCACAGCAGAGGGCCACCGGTGGCGCTCGTGCACGAGAAGTCGGCGACGACACCCCCGTCGAGGGCGTAGATCCCGCCGTCGACCGGCTCGTTGATCGTGATGGTGGGCAGCCCCGGAGGCGCGGTCAGCTCGAACGGGTACACCGCACCCGAGTCGACGCCTCGATCGGTGTCCTCGTAGCGGGCGCCGACCATCAGCGTCGTGCCGTCGAGGGCGATCGTCGAGCCGAACGAGTGGTCGCTCTCCGGGTCGACCGGCGCGAGGGTCTCGACCTCGGTCCACGAGGCACCGGATCCGTTGAACACGGTCGCCGTGCCGGTCTGGAGGCCGGATGACGAGTCGCCATCATCGGACAACACGGCGATGCCACCGTCGAGGGCGACGCTGTCGACGATCGTCTCGCCTGCCGTCCGGGGCTGGAGGGTGGCGGCGAGCACCCAACCGTCGACGGCATCCCGCTCGTAGAGGTTGGCGTGGCCACGGAGCGCACCGACGAGCAGCTGGTCGCCGTCGACGTCGAGCTCGGTCCCGAAGAAGGAGTTGCTGGGCTTGAACTCGTCGTCGATCACCTGGCTGACGGCCCAGGTGCCACCGGCGACGTCCTCGGTGAAGACGTAGACCCGGCCGTTGTTGTCGGCGACGGACGAGGTCGGGTGATTCGAGACGGCGACGAAGAGCTCTTCACCCTGGAGCTTCACGAGCGCCGTGCCCTCGGCGGTCTGGTCGATCGGGGCCGGCACGTTGGTGAGCACCGGGGCGGCGCCGCCGGCATCGAGGGTGTAGACGAACACCTCGTGCGGGCCGCGGGACGCGGTGGCCGAGGCGGCGAACCGGTTGCCGTCGAGGTCGAGGCTGCGGACGTTGCGGGTGATCGGCGTCGCGATCAGGCCCTCGTAGTTCCAGCTCCCACCTGCGTTCGTGTACCAGTGCACGCCGGCGAACGGCTCAGTCACGAGTGCGAACGTGTCGTTGATCGCCACGGCCGTGCCGAAGAACTCGGCGTTGCTCGGCGTCGGATTCGACAACTCGGCCTGGACCTCCCAGCCGGAGGGGGCCGTTGCCGAGCGCGCCATGACGAACGCCGTGCCTTCGCCGGCGTTGTAGCCGGGGGCACCGGCGATCGCCCGGTCGTTCTCGATGTCGAGGCCGTCGCGGCCGTCGGCCATCAGGGCCGCGGGGCGCAGGTCGCCGGGGCTCGTGCCCGGCATGACCTGGGCGCCGTTGTCGTTCCGCGAGCGGTAGAGGTGCACCGAATCGGTCGCCGGGTCACCGACGACGATGTCGAAGCTGTCCGAGATGTCGACGGCCGACCCACCGAACTCGAACTCGGGGTTCTGGGCGAACTCCCCCTCGAAGAGTTCGCCGCCCGACACGGTCGAGCCGTCCTGGTAGGCGACGTCGAGGCCGAGGCCGGCGACACCGGCCGTCGGCGCGTCGAAGTAGGCGCCGTCGGTCCACGTCGAACCCGAGCCGAAGAACCGGACGATCGGAGCGAGCGTCGGCGCGAGCGCGGCCAATGGCGCACCGACGACGATCGACGGTTCACCGTCGAGGATGTCGAGATCGACGGCCGCGCCGAAGTCCGCGCCTGTGATGCCCGACGGATCGTCGAGCGCGGCGACCTCGTTCCATCCGCCCATGTCGTCACGCTGGAGGACGACGGCGAGGTCGTTGCCGGGCGCGCCCGCGACGGCGTAGGTCCCGTCGATGGCCACCGACTCGGCGAAGCGATCGCCGTCGAGCGTGCAGGCGACGCAGGCGGCGTCGTACTCGGTCGCGAGCGTCGTGCCGTCCCAGCGGTAAATCGAGAGGTTGCCCGAGGTCGTGGCGTCGCCGGGAGCGCCGACGGCGAGCTGGTAGGTGCCTCCACGGAAGCCACTGGCGACGCGCTGGACGTCGACATCGGTGCCGAAGCCGACGATCGTCGCCTCCGAGCGCACGACCGACGTCTCGGCGGTCCACCCGGCGATCGGGTCCCACTCGAAGATGCGGACGAGGTCGTCGCCGGGGCCGCCGACGACGGCGGTGTAGTGCTCGGTTCGCGTGTTGCCGGCGATGGCAACACTGGAACCCAGGGCTTCGGCGGCGCCCGGGGTGACGAGGGTGGAGAGGTCGGCCTCGAGGGTCCAGGTGCCGCCGGCCGACCGGCCATAGACGTACGCCGTGCCCGCGCCACCGTTGGTGCCGGGGGCGCCGATGATGAGCTTGTCCTCCCAGGCGGCGACCGAGGCACCGACCTGGTCACCCGCCGCACCGGGCGAGAGGGTCTGCGTGGGCGGCTCGAGAGCCGCCGCCGCTGGGCTGAGTGGGATCGGGCTCACCACGGCGGCGACGAGCGCCAGCGCGAAGACGACCAACCGATGTCGACGCACCCCACGCGTCGACGCCCCCGCCTTCGGTGTCAAGCCCACGATGTCATTCCTCCCCCGAGCCAGGCCGCCGCCCGCCCAGATCTCGGGGGTTGCACATATTGCGACCCCCCGTCGCCGACCACCGTAATCGGGGATGACGGGCGGTCGCATCCCCCGAGTTGAGGAGCTTGACCCACCTGTGGACGCCTACGTACCCGCCTTCGCTGAGGCCGCGGACGCAGCGGAGGCCGGCCGCCGTACACACCTGGCACGGCGAATGCCGAGGGGCCAGACTCGCTGCCCATGACCGACCGACCGTCGTTGCTCGTCGAATCCCTGCTCCCGCTCGGCAAGCTCGATCCGGGCCTCCGGGAGCCCGACACCCCGCTCGACATCCGCGACGTCGGCGCGCTCGCCGCCACCGCCGAGACGGTCGGGCTCGACGCCGTGCTCGTGGAGGAGACCAAGGACGACCCGTTCCAGCTGCTCGCGGTGGCTGCCGGCCCGACGGACCGGATC
>JAHDDY010000239.1 GCA_020629115.1 Paracoccaceae bacterium
AATGGGTCCTGAGCCTAGCCCCGCCCTTCAGTCTTCGCGTCGCATCGAAGACGGATGCCGCATTCCGCCGGTTCGTCGCGTGAGGAAGAAACGGATGCCGGTGCGGGCGGATTTTCGCCCGGGGGCGAGAGTTCGCCCGGGTTTGGGGCGGCATGTCGCCCGGTGGGGATGGCTCGTATCCGCGCTAAAGCGGCGCGGTGCCGGAAAAGCAGCGATTACAGCGGCCTGACGGTTTTCTTCCCGTGTACGCTCATTTGGCACGTCCCTTGCTGTGTTAACCGTGCTACTGCAACCCATGGTGATCATACAGAAGGAACGCCACCAATGCCGATGCCAGCCTACATGTCCATCGAAGGCGAGGTCCAGGGCCTCATCACCGCCGGGGCCACCACCGCCGATTCCATCGGCAACGAGCGCCAGATCGGCCACGAGGACCAGATCATCGTCCAGGCCTTCGACCACCTCGTCACCATCCCCCGCGACCCCCAGGCAGGCCTGACCACCGGCACCCGCATCCACAAGCCCGTCACCTTCACCTGCACGCTGAACAAGGCCGTGCCGCTGATGTACAACGCCATGGTCACCGGCGAGCTGCTGCCGAAGCTGGAGATGCAGTGGTACCGCGTCGAGGGGGCCGAGCAGGTCAACTTCTTCACCACGTCGTGGGAAGACGGCACCATCGTCGACATCCGCACCCGGATGCCCCATTGCCAGGACCCGGCGATGACCGACTTCACCCAGCTCATCGACGTGTCGTTCTCCTACCGCAAGATCATGTGGGAACACGTCTCCGCCGGTACCTCCGCATCCGACGACTGGCGCGAGCAGAACAGCTAGGGCGCGACGGCGTGCCCGTCGCCAACGGTGCCGGGCACGCTTTTTCCATTGCCATCCGAAAGTGAATGCATGGCCGATTACTGCCCGTTTCCGATGCCTCTGCCCCTGACGAACTCCCCTGTCGTCGATGACGGGCGGGATGCGTTCGATCGGGCAATGGCCATCTTGCGGGCGGATGTGACGGCTCTGGCAGGGATGGTGGCGAATGATGCGCAGGTCCGACTGGCCTACGCCGCGCAGATCGACACGGTCTCGCGGCAATTCGTGGCCGAAGTTCAGGCGGGGCGTCTGACCTGGGCGCAGGCGGCGGATGAGGCGTCGGCGCTGCGTAACGACGTGATGGACCTCATGCGCGGGCGAAGCTCCCCGGTCGGCCGGGCTCTTGCCGAGTCGATGAAGGCCGGGGGTCTGACCCGGGAAACCCTGTTGGCCAAGTACAGCCAAGACCTTTTCGGCAAGGATTTCCTGTCCCTGACCGCTCGGCAACAGGACGAGGTTTATGCGGCACTGGTGAGTGCTGCGGGGCGCTCGAACCCGCAGGTGAATGCGCGTATGGCGCGGTGGTCGCGGATCGGGCGAGGATTGATCGTGATTTCCATCGGTGTTGCAGTATACACTATTGCAACCTCCGATGATCCTGTCGCCCAGGCGGTCGAGGAGGCCGCTATCATGGGCGGGGGCATTGCGGGGGGCGTCGCCGGGGGCGCGGCGGCGGGTTTGCTCTGCGGTCCCGGTGCGCCGATCTGCGTCGGGATCGGCGCCGTGGTGGGGGGCATTGCGGGAGCGTTTGGCGTGAGCTTGTTTTTCTGATGGTCCCGATCGCACGATACAGCCTCGACGACCCCCGGGAGGGCGAGAGCATGCTGCTTCACGACGGGGTCGCATTGCGGCGCGTGCCGGGCATCGTGCTGGAGGCGCAGTATTCGCTCGGCTCC
>JAHDDY010000088.1:0-1086 GCA_020629115.1 Paracoccaceae bacterium
GTCGTCGTAGAGGATGGCGACGACGTCGAGCGTGTCGCCCGGGCCGAAGGACAGGTGGCTGCGGGCGACGATGGTGCTTTCGCCGGGGGCGAGGTCGAGCGTGCCGCCCTGCCGGGTCCGGGCGGTGCCCGCCGTGCCCCGGCGGTCGATCTCCATCGAGGCGCGGCCCGCGAAGGCGCCGTCCGCGCGCGCGATGAGGGACAGGGCGTAGCCGTTCTCCACCGGCTCCGACACGATCTCGATCGCCGGCTCCGCGAGGGCGGGCGTGGCGGCGATCAGGGCGAGCAGCGCGAGGGGGCCGCGCATCAGTTCGCCGTCTGCACGATGTTGACGGTCACGCCGTTGCCGACGACCGAGATGCCGCCCGGTGCCCCGTTCGTGAAATCGACCCCCGTGGCGCCGCTGTCGAAGGCCAGGTCGTTTCCGGTCTGGGTCAGGCTGACGGCCGCGTCGAGGCCCACGACGGTCAGGGCGCCCTCGTTCCGGTTGCCGTTCTGGGTGATGGTGCCGCTCGCGCCGGGGCCGTTGACCGTCAGGTCGGCCCGGTTCCCCGTACCGTTCTGCACGATGGCCGCGCCGTTGCCGAGGGCGAGGTCGATGATGGCGACGTTGTTGCCCGACAGGGTGCCGGTGACGTCCGCGTTCTGGGTCACGCTGGCTTGCGCGCCGCCAGTGCCCGCGCCCAGCGTGATGGACGCGACGTTGGGCAACAGGCCGTTCCCGCCGGTGGCATTGTCCTGCAGGACCGAGGGGATGACGTTGTCCTGCCCCGCATCGACGATCGTCAGGCGGTTCCCGACCCCCGATTGCGACAGCGGGGCCTCCTCGCTGCCCATCGTGCTGCGCAGGGCGGCGGACTGGTCGACGCTGATGACGTTTCCGACGCCGGCCTGCTCGACGAACAGCGTGTTCGACTGTGCGGCGGCGGGGGTGGCGAACACGGCGAGCGCGGCACAGGCCGCTGCGACGAAGGCTGGGATATGCGGGCGATTCATCGGGGCTGTCCTCGGATCATGATCTGCTGCGGACCATGATAGGCGGTCGTGGCCAGGACGTGGCAACCCCCGGACGGGGGGTATCGCGGCG
>JAHDDY010000088.1:1186-15173 GCA_020629115.1 Paracoccaceae bacterium
AGCGGCCCGCCTGGCGGATGGCGACGGTGTTGCCGGTGCCCGTCTGGGAGATCGTGGCGATATTGCCCGTGCCGTGCTGGGACAGGGCGAGCCGGTTCGCGGTGCCGGAGACGAGGAGCGAGGCGATGTTGCCGTCGCCGATCTGCTCGACCGCGAGGAGGGTATCGTCGCCCCGGACGGTCAGGGCCATCTCGTTGCCCGTCCCCTGCTGCACCAGCGCGCCGGGGTCCGCCGCGCCGTTGCGCGCGCCGTCGACGGTCAGGATCAGGATGTTCCCGCCCGCCCGCGCCGCCGCGGCGGGGGACAGGTCCAGACGGTTCGGTTCCGTCCCGAGGGCGGGGGTGGCGGTCAGCATGACGGCGATGGCGAGGGGTCTCATGGCGTGCTCCTGTTCCGCGTGCGGAACAGTAGGGAGCATCGCCCTAAGGGGGCGTTAACCGCCCGCGAACGGCGCGCGGGCGGATGGGATCACTGGCGGATGCCGATACTGTTCGTCCGCCCTCTCTGCGAGAAGCTGGCCACGTTGGCGCGGCCCGTCTGCGAGACGGCGACGGCGTTGCCCTCGCCCGACACGAAGCCGAGGATGCGATTGTCGTCGCCGTCCTGGCGCAGGCCGTAGGCATTGCCCGCGCCGAGGATGGCGAGCGAGACGGCGTTCCGGTCGCCGACCTGCGCGACGACACCCCGCTCGGCCACGCCGTCGGCGGCGCCGAACAGGGCGGGGGTGCCGTTGTCGTCGCCGGTCATTGACAGGTCGGCGCGGTTGTCGTCGCCCGCCGCCTGCCAGCGCACCGCGTTGCGCGCGCCCGTCTGGATCAGGTCGAGGCGGTTCCGGTCGCCGGTCGCGGTCG
Organism: Paracoccaceae bacterium; assembly: GCA_020629115.1. Classification (GTDB taxonomy): domain Bacteria; phylum Pseudomonadota; class Alphaproteobacteria; order Rhodobacterales; family Rhodobacteraceae; genus JAHDDY01. The sequence goes on from JAHDDY010000088.1 coordinate 2,038, forward strand.
CGCCCGCGTCGTTGGCCGCTCCCGCGAGGCCCCCGGCCTGCCGGATGCCGATATCGTTGTCGTTGCCGAACAGGCCGATGACGGCGTCGTTGCCGTCGTCCGACTGGCGCACGGCGAAGGCGTTGCGGTTCCCCTCGACCGTGACGGCGGCGAACTGGTCGTCGTCGATCTGGTCCACGCCGAAGGCGTTGTCGTCGCCCGAGATCGCCACGTCGATCATGCCGTCGCCGCCGAGGGTGCTCAGAACGCCCTGCGCCGCGCCCGCGCCCGCCGCCGCCGTGCCGGACGCGAAGGGGGCGAGGCCCGTGCCGGACACGGCCCCGTTGCCGTCGCCCGAGACGGTCAACTTGGCAATGTTGCGCCCGCTGGCGAGCGCGTTGTTCTGGCGCACGGCCTCGACCGCGTTGCCCGTGCCCGCGACGATGGCGATGGCGCGGTTGCCGGTGCCGGTCTGGTCAACGAAGAGGACGGCGTTGTCGTCGCCGTCCTGGCGCAGGCCGGCGGTGTTGGCCGTGCCGATCTGTTCGAGGGCGAACAGCGTGTTGCGCGCGCCGATCTGCTCGATCACCGCGACATTCGCCCCGCCCGACTGGCGCAGGCCCCCGGGTCGCCCGATCAGCGCGTTGTCGCCGCCGATCAGCGCGTCGTCCTGCTGGATCACGCTCAGCACGTTGGCTCCGCCCGCATCGGTCCGCTGCTGCACGATGCGGGTGATGCGCGCGCCGGGGGCGGTGTCGTCGGTCTGGTCGATCACGAGGATGCCCGCCGTGCCGTCCTCCGCGAGGGTCGAATCCTGCACGATGGCATCGACGCGGTTGCCGGCCCCCGTCTGGTCGATCCGCAGGACGTTGCCGTCGCCCGCCTGCGACAGGAACGCGGCGTCGTTCGACGTGCCGTCCTGCACGATGGTGGCGGCGTTGTCGTCGCCGAACTGCGCCGCGGGGGCGTCGATGCGGCCCACGGTGTTGAGATCGCCCGTCTGGTCGATCACGACGACGTTGTCGAGGCCGGTCTGGCCGATATCGGCCCGGTTGCGGATGCCCGCCGCGTCGACGCCGCCGAAGAGGCCGGTCGTGTCCAGGAGGGAGCGCTCCACGGCGGGGGCATCGACGCCGCCGCCATTCTCCAGGGTCGAGAAGGGGATGGTCAGGGCCTCCTGGGCGCGGAGCGGCATCCCCGGCACGAGCAGGATCAGGAGCAGCGTCACCGGAAGGGTCTCGAATCGGGTCATGGCGAGGTCTCCTCTGCGGAATGAAGCGGGACCGGAGGGATGCTCCGGTCCCGCCCGGGGTGCGGGACGATGCGCGGCGCCCCGCGCCCTGGCTTACTGGCTCACGCCGAGGACGTTGGACGAGCCGTTCTGGCCGAAGTCGGCCATGTTGTCGTTGCCGAGCTGGGCGACGGCGACCTGGTTCATGCTGCCGGCGATCGTGCCGGTCGCGACGTTGCCGTCACCGTCCTGGAGCGAGGCGAACACGTTCTCGCTGCCGGTGATCGTGGCGTCGAAGTCGTTGTCGCTGCCCTTCTGTTCGATCAGGCCGGCGGTCAGGTTGAGGTTTCCGGCGACGTTGGTGCCGAAGCTAAGCGCCCCGCCGTTGAGGTCGCCGTTGACCGTCAGGTCGACATCGTTGGCGTTGCCGCTCGTGCTGCCGGACTGCCGGACCTCGAAGCGGTTTAAGTCGCCCGCCGCGATCGTGACCGTCGCCTCGTTGTAGTCGGTCTGGCCGACGACGATCGTGTTGTTCGAGGCGCTGCCGGCGCTGCCGATCTCGACGGTCGCCGTGTTGAGGCCGTCCTGGTCGACGAACACGTCGTTGAACACCCCGTCCACGGTGACCGTCGCCTGGTTCGTCGGGTCGGCGAGACCGACATTCGATTCCTGACCGACCCAGACGCGGTTGTCCGAGGACGTGCTTTCCAGCGTGACGGAGGCGAGGTTGGCCCGGCCGTCCTGGTCGATGCCCACGGTGTTGCGCGCGCCGCCGATCTCGGCCAGATCGAGCACGTTGTCGTCGCCGTTCTGATCGACGCCCAGCACGTTGTCGTCGCCGGTGATCGAGATGCCCGTCGCGTCGTTGCGGTCGCCGAGCTGGCTGAAGCCGAACTGGTTGCCCGACCCGTTCGAGATCGTCATGTCGATCATGTTGCCGTCGCCGAACTGGATCGCGTCCGCCGTCGTCGCGCCGCTATCCGCGGCATAGCCGGACAGCGGACCCGCGCCGTTGCGGTCGCCGGTGACGGACAGCACGATCGAGTTGCCGGAGCCGGTCTGCTCGGCCTGGTCGATGCGGTTGCCGATGCCGATCTGCGACAGGGTGGCCGTGTTGCCGGAGCCGGTCGCCTCGCCGGCGACGGTGTTGTCCTGCACGGCCTTGCCGACCCGGTTGCCGTCGCCCGTCTGGGTGATGCTCAGCGTATGGCCCGCGCCGATCTGGCGGGCGCGGAAGATGACGTTGCCGATCAGGGCGGGCGCGGCGGCGGCGGGGGGCGGCGCGACATCGCTGACGACCGATGCGCCGCTTCCGGTGGTCGATGCGGCGGCGCTGGTGGCCGGCGCGCCGCCGCTCTGGGTCAGCGTCATGGTGTTCGCCCCGGTCGAGCCGGTCTTGTATTCCTGCTGGGCGTTGGTGATCTCGTTGAGCTGGCCGCCCTGTTCGATCGTCATCGTGTTGACGGCGGCGGTCGAGGCCGACCCGGACTGGAGGGCGTTGACGACCTCGTTGTCCGTTCCCGACTGGGTCAGGTCGAGCACGTTGTTGCCGACGCTCTGCCGAATCCCGCTGGCGCGGATGCCCGCCTTGTTCTGCGTGCCGGTCTGCTCGATGCCGAGATCGTTGGTGGTGCCGCTCTGCAGAACGCGCGTTCCCGTCGAGCCTGCCTGGCCGAAGGTGGCGCCGTCCTGGTCGATCAGCGCGCTGTTCGCGGTGCCGGTCTGCGCGGTGTACGACTTGTTGTCGTTCGCCTGTGCGGCGGTGGCGAGCGCGAGGCTCATGGCGGTGGCGGAGAGGAGTGTTGCGATACGCATGACGTGGGCCTTTCTGCGGGAACGATACCTTGGGGGAGGGAAAGCCGGGCGGCGGCGCGGGGCCGCCCGGCGGGGGCGTCCTACTGGGTGACGCCGAGGACGTTCATCGAGCCGTTCTGGCTGAAGTCGGTCATGTTGCCGTTGCCGAGCTGGGCGACGGCGACCTGGTTCATGCTGCCGTCGATCGTGCCGGTGGCGACGTTGCCGTCACCCGACTGCATGATGCCGAAGACGTTGTCGCTACCGTCGATCGTCATGTCGACGTTGTTGCGCGCGTTGAGGGTGTCGCCGGTGCCGCCGATCTGGCTGATCGTGCCCGCGGTGGCGATGCCCTCGGCGACGCCGGTGAAGGTGCCGACGCCGTTGCCGTCGCCCGTGACTTTCACGATCGCATCGTTGTACCCGGCCTGGGCCACGGTGAACGCGTTGAACGATCCGTCGACGTCGATGCGGGCGAAGTTGGAACCGCCGGCCCCGATCGCGTCGTAATCCTGCGTCAGGGCCAGGGTGTTGTCGCTGCCCGCCACGTCGACGATGGCGTTGTTGCCGTCGCCGATCTGGCTGGACGCGACGACGTTGCGGTCGCTGGTCGCCTCGTGGATGCTCAGCGCGAGGGTGTTCGTGCCGTCCTGGAAGATGCCGACTTCGTTGTCGGCCCCGGCGACGACACCCATCAGAACCCGGTTGTTCGTGCCGTTCTGGTCGATGCCCAGATCGTTGCCGTCGCCCGTGATCGTCAGGGTGGCAACGGAGTTGCCGTCGCCGTTCTGGTCGATGCCGAACTGCGTGTCGCTGGCGGTGACGACGAGATTGATGCTGTTGCCCGCGCCGTTCTGCTTCAGCGAGCTGGCGTCGACACCGGCAAGGGCGGCCACACCGGACAGGGAGCCGACACCGCCCGACCCGTCGGAACCGTTGTTATTGCCAGTAAAGGCGGCCGAAAGGGTGTTGCCGCGGCCGACCTGCCTGCTTTCATCGATGTAGTTGCCCGAACCCGCCTGGTTGATCGTCGCGGTGTGGCCGAAGCGTTCGCCCGACGCACCGGAATTGGCATTCTGGAGAATGGAGTCGATGACGTTGCCGTCGCCCGTGCCCTGCGTGACGTTCAGGCTGTTGCCGGTCGTCCTGGCGGTTTCGGCACGCTGATAGATCTGGCCGATTCGGTTGCCGTCAGAGGTCTGGGTGGTCGTCGCCGTGCTGCCGGGGCCGCTCTGGTTGAGCTGGTTAACGCTGCCGCCCTGGTTTGTGATCTGCGTGTCGCCGACCACGTTGTCGTCGCCGCTCTGGGTGATCGACAGGGTGTTGCCGTTGGACGTGTTCAGGCTTTCCTGAAGGATGCCGGTATTGGCCGTGGCCAGACCGGCCGAGTTGCCCGACCCGGCGCTCTGGTCGATCATGGCGCTGTGGTTGTCGCCGACCTGATCGACGTAGGTCTCGTTGCCGTTGGCCTGGGCGGCGGTGGCCAGGGCGAGGGACATGGCGGTGGCGGAGAGGAGTTTTGCGATACGCATGACGGGAGCCTTTCGGGTTGGTCTTCGGGTGATGCCGGTAGCGGTCGGCGGGTGGGGGTTACTGGGAGACGGCGAGCACGTTGTTGCTGCCGGTCTGGGTGAAGCGGACGGCGTTGAAGCTGCCGGTCTGGAGAATGGCGACCTGGTTGCCGGTGCCGGCCTGGAGGCCGCCGACGACGTTGTCGCCGCCGTCCTGGACGATGGCGAAGAGGTTGTCGGTGCCGACCCCTCCCGCCTCGCCCCGGACGGTCAGGAAGATGGAGTTGCCCGCGCCGGTCTGGCTCAGAACGCCGGGGGCGAGATCGTGGGCGGAGGTCGCGGTCCGGAGTCCCGCGGTCACGCCTGCGAAGGCGGCAGTGCCGCCGTTGCGGTCGCCCTCGATCGTCAGGTCGAGCGTGTTCGTGCCGTCCTGACGGATGCCGAAGGCGTTGTCGCTGCCGGTCAGGGACAGCGTGGCGGTGTTGGCACCGCCCGTCTGCTCCACGCCGACGACGTTGCCGTCGCCGGTGAAGAGCGGAATGTCGAAGAGATTGCCGGAGGAGGTCTGCGCGACGGCCAGCTCGTTGTCGCTGCCGAGCAGGAGGACGGGTCCGGTAATCGTGTTGTCGTTGCCGTTCTGGAGCGCGCCGAAGGCGTTGGCGTCGCCCTCGACCGACAGCGTCAGCGTATTGCCCATGCCGAGCTGCGTCGCGGTGGCGGGGGCGGGCGCGGCCAGGTCGGCGAACCCGCCGGCGGTGAAGGCCGCACCGTTGCCGTCGCCCGTGAAGGTCAGGTCGATGCCGTTGGCGAGGACGCCCGCCTCGCCGCCGCGCTGGTCGATCAGGTCGACGAAGTTGTCCGACCCGTACTGCCCGATATGGACGTAGGAGGCGGTACCGACCTGCGTGATCGCGCCGATGACGTTGCCGTTGCCCGCTTCCTGGTGGATCAGGGTCTCGTTGCCGATGCCGCTCTGGTCGAGCAGGCCCAAGGCCTGCGCATCGCCGCGCTGGTAGAGTTCGGCGCTGTTGCCCGACCCGTTCTGGACGATGCCGCCGAGCACGGTATCGACGGCGGCGGGCTGGCCGAAGCGACCGACGACGCTGCCGGTGCCAACCTGCTCGACATAGACGACGTTCGCGGCGGGGCCGCCGGTCTGCGTCTGGACGATGCTGGAAACCCTGTTGGCCGCCGCGCCGTCAATACGGTAGGCGGCCCCGGTCTGGATCACGGTCGCCGTGTTCCGGGCGGTGGCCGCGGCGGTCTCTCCGGTCTGCCGGACCTGGTTGACACGGTTGGCGCGGCCCACCTGCGTGACGGTCAGGGTGTTGCGGTCGCCGGTTTGGTCGATGCCGGTGCCCTGGCCGCTGGTGCCGATCCAGCCCTGCACGCCGCCCTGGAAGAGGCTCAGCACATTGCGGTTGCCGGTCTGGCTGGCGACGTCCGCGGCGCGGCCGATGCGGTTCCCCTGGGCGACCCGGGTGCCGCCGAGGCCCGTCACACCGGTGCGGTAGTCCTGGTCGATGCGGGCGCTGTTGCCGGTGCCGGTCTGCGCGACGAAGCTGGTGCTCCCGTCGGCGAAGGCCGGCGCAGCCATCAGGATCGACAGGCTCGTCCCGGCGAGGATGCGTGCGATCGTCTGGGGTGCGGACATCTTCATCGGTCTGGACTCTCCGGTCGACGGTGCGGGCCGTGGCGAAGGACAAGGGAAGGGCGGTCGCGCAAACGGGCGCGTTACCTTCCCCGAAGCGGGGTAGCGGGTCGTTCTGTCGGGTAGTGCCGGGCGGGGTGGTCGGTCGGTGTGGCCCGGAAGGTCTGTCGGTCTTTCGACTGTTCAACTCATGAGGAACAACCTAGGCGGGCGGGGTCAAATTCACCGCCCCCGGATGGGGGGATGGATTTAAATTTCGTGAAAAAATCGTTAACGCGTTGTTTTAGAATGAATAAAATTCAACAAAAATGACGGTGCATCCGTTTTCATGGACGAGACGATCCGTCGCGACGGGGTCGGGAACCCGATGAGCGCTCCGCGCGGGAGGCTTTTTCCGGACGGGATACACCCCGATTCCCCGCGCGGCCGGATGGCTCCCCGGCCGGATGCGGAACGATGCCCCGTCCGAACGACAAAGGCCCGCCCCGCATCGCGTGCGGGACGGGCCTTCGGGTGGTGCGGGACGGGTCCCGGTTCAGCCGAGCGGCGGTTCGGCGGGGTCGAAGGCGGGGGGCTTGCGCGCGGGGGCGGGCAGTCCGGCCTCCCCGATCTGGGACAGCCGCGTCGGCGCGACCGTCTCCAGCCCGCCGCCCGCCCGCGCGAGGACGGCGCGGTCCTCCTCGCCGAAGTTGCGGTTCAGGTAGTCGGCGACGATGGCGGGCTTCACGGACGGGTCGGCGAAGTCCCAGGCGCCGACCATGGCCCCCTCGACGATCAGCGCGTAGACGGCCTTGTCGACCGCCTGCTGCAGCGCGATCTGCGACGGCTCGTTGCCGCTCAGCCCCGCCTCCAGCTCCAGCAGCTCGTCGAGCGCGACGAAGCGGAACACGTTGCCCTGCACCCGGTAGGAGGCGATGGCCTTGTTGGCGGTGACGGAGGCCAGCACCTCGCCCGTCTTGACCGACGTGGCGCGCAGGGCGAGGGTCACGGTGTCCTGCTGGTAGCGCACGTCCCCGCCGATGCCGAGGAAGCGCGCGCCCGCCCCGCCCGTCACGTTGTTGGTGTCGAACCCGATGATGCCGCCGCTGATGATGATCGGGGCGAGGATCAGGGGGGGCAGCTCGTCGGCGCTGGTGGTCGTGTCGTTCTGGTAGATGCGGCGCATCTCGGTCACGATCTGGCGTTCGCGCAGCAGGTCGTCGAGACCGTCGCGCTCCAGCACCGTGAACCAGCGCCGGTCGCCCGCCTGGTGCAGCGACTGGATCAGCATGGCCGACGCGCCCTGTGACACGGCGCGCGACAGGGTCTGGACGTTGTCCCGCTCCTTGAACTGGCCGGTCAGGTCGTCGAAGTCGTAGACGGCGACGCCGATGCGCTCCGCCGGGGCGGGCAGGGCGCGCAGTTCGCGGTTCACGGGGGTCAGTTGCTGCACCGCCGGGGGGACGATGCCGGGGTTCTGGCCCGCATGGTTGGTGGCGGCGCATCCCGCGAGGCCGAGGAGCAGAAGCGGCAGCATCGCGGCGCGACGCACGGAGATAGGGTGACACCGCGTCATGGCGCTCTCCTGTCATGGTGGTGGGCAAGGAAGGGCACGTCAGTTGATCGCGCTGGCGGAGACCACCTGGGGGATGGTGATGGTCGTCGAGTTGTTCGGGTCCGCGACGTCGGTGATGACGATCTCGATCTGGCTGGGATCGCGCGAGAAGGTCACGCTCTGGTCGCCGAAGGTGATGGTGCCCGAATCCTGGGCATCCTCGCCGAAGATCGCCGAGGTCACCTGGCTGGACAGCGCCGAGAGCAGGCGGCTCTGGAGCTGGCGGACGAAGAGGTCGAAGTCGATGGTCGAGGTGCCGGTCGTCCCGGTTCCCGCCCCGATGGCCGTGTCGCCGCGGCCATCGTCCGCATCGCTCGCCGTGGCCGTCCGCTGGGCGTTGGCGCCGGCGAACAGGTGCGTCGAGTTCAGCGGGTTGCCGCCGAACGACGGATTGACCGGCGTGTACAGCAGGTCCGCGGCGCGGGCGCTGTCGACGGACAGCAGCAGGGCCACGGCCGGCAGGGCGCGTAGAATTCCGTTCATGGGACCGTCTCCTCAACTGTATTGATCGTCTTCATCGTTCCGGGGAACGGAACTTCTTCTATGGCAGTAAAGCACCCCGCAATACTGCTATATGGGGGTAGTCGCGTCGGTCCCGCGTCGGCACGAAGGGGTGACCCCGGAAGCTGATACGGAACACCGACATGAAACCTTTCGTCCTCGCCCTCGCCCTCGCCACCGTCCCCCTCCCGGTGCACCAGCCGGTCGCCCAGACGCAGGACGAGGTCGCCTCGGTCTTCGCCGGGGCCTGGCGCGTCTTCGATCCCGGCTATGCCGGGGGCGGACCCTGCACCATCGCCCTGTCGAGCACCCCCGCCGCGGGGTCGTACCGGGCCGAGCAGGCCTATTGCATCGGCGGGCTGGAGGGCGTGACCGCCTGGGGCGTCGAGCGCGGGCAGCTCGTCCTGATGGACGCGAACCGGACGCCGGTCGCGCGCCTCGGCGGCAACGAGAGCCGGATCAGCGGCGACATGGGCGACGGGCGCATGGTGATCCTGGAACGGACCCGCCCGGGCGATGCGGAACCCGAGACCCCCGCCTGCCTGTTCGCGGGATACGGGCACGACTGCGCCTCCGAGGCGGACCGCGCCCCGCTGGCCGGTGCCCCCGGCGCCCCGGCCCAGGGCGAGACCCTCGTCAGCCTCGTCCTGCGCGATCAGCCGCGCCCGGACGCGCCCGTCGTCTCGACGGTGGAGCCGGGCGTCTGCCTCTCCTTCTCCGAATGCCGGACGGCGTCGGAAGGGCCGTGGTGCAAGACGAACCACCAGGGCGCGGTCTCCTGGGCGCGGCGTCATGCCGTGCGCCTGGGCGAGTTTCCGGTCCTGACCTACAGGGCGGGCTGCTGAGGGCCGCCCCGTCACGGCTCGTTCTCGAAATCCGAGGCCAGGCGCACGATCGCGCGGATCAGGTCGGGCTGGCGGTTCACCCCCAGCCGGCCCATCACCTGCTTGGACAGGTCGCGGATATAGGTCTCCGACAGGTTCTCGCGCTCCGAATAGTCCCGGATCGTCAGCCCCTCGGCCATGGCGGCGGCGAAGCGCGCCTCGGCGGGGGGCATCCCGTGCAGCTCGCGCAGGGCCGCCTCCGTCGGCAGGGCCGTGCGCTCGGGGTCCTTCAGCAGGATCGCGGCCACCGCCGTGCTCGGGGCGGCCCCGGCATCCATGAAGACGCCCTCCAGCGGCTCGATCATGGCGAGGAACGAGCCGCCGCCCGACATGTCGAGCCGGATCATGAGGTCCGGGCCGCCATCCGCCCCCTCGGCGATACCCTCGATCGCCCGCCGCGCCCGCTCCATCGCCGATACCGACGCGAAGCGCAGCTCGCGCCCGGCCAGGCGCAGCACGCCCGCCTTCTCCAGCTTGTGCACGGCGCTGTTGGAGATCACGACCTGCAACTTCCGGTCGACCAGCATGACGGGGATGCGCAGCATGTCGAGGAGGGCGAGGGCGTTGCGCGCCTGGTGCGCCGCCTCGTTCACGCTGTCGCGCAGCCGGGCGGCGCGCATCAGGTGCGGAACGTACGGGGACATCCTGTCCCGCGTATCCGCATGTAGCGCCCGGCCGTCGCAGCCGAACAGGAAGCGGTGATTCGAATCGTCCCCCGCGACGGCGCAGACCGGCGAGAACCCCGCGATATCGCAGGACGGCAGCACGACCGCGTCGGAGGGGTCCGCCGGAACGTCGCGCAGGATCGAGAAGATCGCCTCGACACGATCCACCGGCATCCGCTCGCTGGCGATCCAGTCGACCGGATCGCCGCCCCCGTCGAAGCCCCGGCACGATACCGCCACATCGGTATCCAGCGTACGGGCAACGAACCCGAGCATCTCCCGCCATCCATCGGCGTCGATCACGCCGGAATAGATACTGTCGAGAACGCGCGGATCGGTCATCCGTACAGGTCCAAAATAAACACACATCACTGAGGTTGCATCACGTTACTAAACTGTTTCAGGCACCCGTCAATTCACTAATATGGATTAACATAAATCAGTTCAGACGCTCCCGTCCCGGTACGATGCCGGGCGGAAAAGCCCCCTTCAATCCCCAAATGGGGGGTTTCCCGGATGGGTTTTCCGAATAAGCCGGTATCTTCCGAAGGGCAGGAAAAACAATGGACAGCGTACGAGACGATTCCGAACTCACGGCCATCCTGCTGGCCGCATTCGAGGCGATACCCGAGGGGTTCGTGATCTACGGGCCCGACGACCGCCTCGTCGCGTGCAACAGCGCCTATCGCCGTCTCTACGACCTGTCGGCCCCCGCCATGACGGTGGGCGCGCCGTTCGAGACCATCCTGCGCTGCGGGCTGGAGAACGGCCAGTACCCGGAGGCGGGCGAGACGGCGGAGGAGCACGAGGCGTGGCTGTCGGAACGGCTGGCCGCCCACCGGCGCGCCGACACCGACATCGAGCAGCGTCTCGACGACGACCGCTGGCTCCAGATACGCGAACGGCGGCTGGAGACCGGCCACGTCATCGGATTCCGGTCCGATGTGACGGCCCTCAAGCGCCTGAGCATGGACCACGACCGCCTGTCCCGCACCATCGAGCGCAGCGCGCAGGAGATCCACCTCATCGACGCGAGGACCGGCCGGTACATCGACATCAACCGCGGTGCCTGCCTCAATCTCGGATACACGCGCGCGGAGATGATGGGCAGGACGCCGGCCTGCATCAATCCCGAATTCACCGATGCCGACATCGCCGAGATGCTGAAGCCGCTGATCGCCGGCGAGGTGCCGCTGATCGAGCTGGAGACCACGCATCAACGATCCGACGGCACGACCTACCCCTGCCGCCTGCGCATCTTCCACGATCGCGGCGAGGACGAGGCGGGGGGCGGCGTGATCGTCGCCTTCGCCCAGGATATCAGCGAGAGCCGCCGCCTGGAACGGGAACTGGCCCAGGGGCGCGCCGATCTCGAAATCCTGCTGCAGGGGATTCCCGACCTCGTCGCGCGCGCCAAGCCCGACACGACGCTCACCTTCGTCAACGCCCGGTTCGCGCATTCCCGGGGGATGCCGGCGGCGGAGCTGGTCGGCAGACGTCTGGCCGACCTGATGAGCGGCGAGCAGCGCCACACGTTCGAGAGGAACGTCGACGCCCTGACCCCGGACCTGCCGGTCGTGAACGCCATGGAGCACGTCGTCGACCGCTCGGGCGTCGAGCACACCTACCAATGGTCCCACACCATGCGCTTCGACGGGGACATGGCGGATTCGCTGTTCTCCGTCGGGCGGGACGTGACCGAGCTGTACGCCGCCAACGAGGCGCTCGCCAAAGCCAACACCAATCTCGAAAGCTTCGCCTATGCCGCGTCGCACGACCTGCGCTCGCCGATCCAGACCATGCGCTCGCTGCTGGGGATACTCGAAGAGGACTACCTGAAGGACGCGCCGGACGATGCGCGCATGGTGTTCGAGCGGCTCAAGGGGGTCTCCGACCGGATGCTCCAGCTCTCGAACGGCGTGCTCGACTACGCCCGCATCGCCGGGAAGCCGCCCGAGGTGAGCACGTTCGATTCCGGCGAGATGCTCGACGGCGTCCTCGGCAACCTCGAAGCGGAGATCGCCGAAAGCGGCGCGCGCATCGCCGTCGACGGGACGATGCCCGTCGTGACCGCCGGACGGCCCCAGATCGCCCAGGTGTTCCAGAACCTCGTCTCCAACGCCCTCAAGTTCCACCGCCCCGGGCAGGCCCCCGAGATCGACATCGCCTCGGCCACCCGGGGGCCTTTCCACGTCTTCTCGATCAGGGACCGCGGCATCGGGATCGGCGAGGAGGACCGCGAGGACATCTTCAAGCCCTTCAACCGCCTGCACGGCCGCCGCGCCTACAGCGGCTCGGGGCTGGGGCTGACGATCTGCCGCCGGATCGTCGAGGCGCATGGCGGCCGCATCAGGGCCGCCCGGCGCGAGGGCGGCGGCACATGGATAGAATTCAGCATAAAGGATCAGATCGATGGATAGGACCCCCGCCGCCGGCGTCGCCATGCTCGTCGACGACGACGCCGACGAGAACTTCGTCAACGAGCGCCTGATCCGCAGCGCGGGCATCGCGGCCGAGGTGATCGCGTTCGAGAACCCGGTCGAGGCGCTGGCCCATCTCGAACGCGACGACCGCGCGCCGGTCGACCTGATGATGGTGGACGTCAACATGCCCGAGCTGAGCGGCTTCGAGGTGCTCGACCGTCACCGTGCGCTGCCCGACGAGAAGAAGGCGCGCAAGGTCATCATGCTGCTGACCAGCTCTTTGAATCCCGTCGACATAGAACGTGCGCGCAATTATCCGGAAATCGTGTACACTAATAAACCACTGGCGGTGGAGACTGTCTTTCAGATACTCAAAGGACAGGGAGAGATGTGATATGGCCCGCATCCTTATTGCAGACGACGACGAGGACCTCGCCTGGGCCTGGAGCCGCGCCCTGACCTCGCGGGGTCATTCGTGCACCACGGTCCATACCGGGCGCGACGCGCGGGCCTTGCTGGAATCCTCGTTCTTCGACATCCTCATCGCCGACATCCTGATGCCCAACGGCGGCGGCGTGCTGCTGGCCGCCTTCCGCGACGCGCTCTATCCCGACGTGCGCATCCTGATCGTCACCGGCGCCGCCGACTTCGCGGAATGGTCGGACAGCGAGAGCGGGGTGAAGGGGGCGGAGAAGATCCTCTTCAAGCCCATCGACAACGATACCCTCGCCGCCGAGATCGACCACACCCTCCAGAACCGCGGAACCATCCGGGCCTCGGCCTCCTGACGATCCATCGGGGGCGCGGGTCGACGGGGCGGATCGCGATGCCGTCATCGAGAATCCCGGTCAGAACAGCACCACCTCGTAGCGCAGGGAGATCGAGGGCGGGGTGCCGCTGTTG
>JAHDDY010000089.1:0-6410 GCA_020629115.1 Paracoccaceae bacterium
CATCACCCGTCCTCCTGCTCGATCATCGCGCGGATGCGCGCCGCGCGGGCCTCGCGCCAGCGGGTGAAGGCGAACATGCCGATGGTCAGGGCGAGCAGCAGGATCAGCAGCATGTTCGACATCGCCGCCGCCACCCCCAGCTCGCGGAACTCGGTCGCCGTGCGCGAGATGCGCAGGGCCAGGATCTCGGTCGACAGGCCCGGCCCGCCCTCGGTCATCACCAGGATCACCTCCAGCACCTTGAAGGCGTCGATCAGGCGCAGCAGCGCGGTGACGATCAGTACCGGCATCATCAGCGGCAGCTTCACGTAGAGGATCTGCTGCCACGCCGTCGCCCCGTCGATCCGCGCCGCCTCCAGCGCCGAACGGGGCAGCGATTGCAGCGCGGCGAGCGAGAGGATGAAGATGAAGGGCGTCCATTGCCAGATATCGGCGATGATGACCGACAGAAGCGCGTACTGCCCCAGCCAGTCCACCCCCTCGATCCCGACGCCCTCCAGCATCCGGTTGAAGGTGCCGATGGTGGGGTGGTACATGTAGCGCCACATCAGGCCCACCACGACCGGCGCGATCATCATCGGCAGGATGAACAGCGTGCGCAGCACCGACATGCCGCGCAGCTTGCGGTCCAGCAGCAGCGCCAGCCCCACGCCCAGCACCATCTCGATGGTCACGACGGAGAACGCGAAGATCAGCGTGACGCTCAGGCTCTCGTGGAAGTTCGGATCGTTCAGCAGCGAGACGTAGTTGCGGACGCCGACGAACTCCGCCTCGCCGATGGTCTGCGTCGGGTCCCAGTCCCGGAAGCTGCCCCAGACCATGTAGAGCAGCGGGTAGAGCAGCGCGATGCCCATGATCACCGCCGCGGGGGCGATGAACAGGTAGGGCGTCGTGCGGTTCGCTCGGGCGAGGGACATGGGGATTTTCCGAAGATTTCGCTCTGCCCCGCACTCGATGCGGGGCCCCTCCGAACGATGCGCGCCGCCCGAAGAGGCCCTGGCTCAAGGCCGGGGCAGAGGATGCTGCATCACTGCTGCCAGGTGTAGTACCCGGCTTCTTCCATCGTCGCCTCGGTACGCTCGGCCACGCCGTCGAGGGCTTCCTGGATGTCCAGGTCCTCGGTCAGCACCTTCGAGAGCGTCGTGCCGAGATCGGCGTTGATCTTGCCCCAGACGGGGATGATCGGGCGCCAGTCGGGGTCGGCGTATTTCAGCGCCTCGCCGAAGGTGGACATGTGCGGGAACTTCTCGTTCACCTCTTCGTCCTCGTGGGTCGAGAAGCGGGACGGATTGCCGCCTTCCATGGCGATCAGCTTGTCGCCCTTCTTGGAGGTGAGCCATTGCATGAGCAGGAAGGCCGCTTCCTTGTTCTCGGCGTTCTTGGGAATGCCGATCCCGAAGCCGCCCGTCTGGCTGCCCCGGCGCACGCCCTCGGGGTGCATGACCCACGCGACCTTGCCGACGACCTGGCTCTTCTGCGGGTCGTTCACCTGGCCGGCGGCGACGGTGGAGTCGAGGAACATCGCCGTGTCGCCCGCGAGGAACGAGTTGAGCGCCTCCCCGAAGCCGAAGGACATCGCGCCCTCGACGCCGCAATCGACGATGGTCTTGAGCGCCTGGGCCGCCTCGACGCCCTGGGCGTCGTTCATGCGCGGCTTCCAGTTGTCGTCGAAGATGCGCCCGCCGAGCGGGGAGAGGTGCAGCAGGTAGGCGTGGGAGGCATGGTGCCCCGACGCCGCGCGGGAGGCGAGGCCGCCCATGCCCGGCTCAAGCTCGGGGATCTTGCAGGCCAGCTCCAGCATCTCCTCGTAGGTGGTCGGCGGCTCCAGCCCGTGCTTCTCGAAGATGTCCGTGCGGTAGCCGAGGATCGAAGTCTCCGATCCGAAGGGGATGCCGAAGAGCGAGCCGGTCTTGCCGGGCAGGTAGCCCTTCTCGCCGCCCGCGAAGCCGATATTGTAGACGTAGCCGTCGATCAGATCGTCGGCGTCGTAGCTCGGGTCGGCCAGCTTCGGATTCATGAAGTACTTGGCGAGGTTCTCCAGCTGGTCCGCGTAGACGTAGTCCGCCTTCGAGAACACGACGTAGGAGATGAGGTCGTACTCGCCCTCGTCCTGGGCCAGCTCCAGCGTCTGGCGCTCGCGCATCTTCAGGTAGGGAAGCTGGTCCACCTCCACCTCGATGCCCGTCTCGGCGGTGAACTGGGGCAGGATCTTGCGCACGGCGTCGTAATGCGGGTGCGCGGGGAAGTTCACGATGAGGGTCGTGCCCTCGTAGTCCTCGTAGGGGTTGGCGAGGGCCGTCCCCGCCATCAGCGCGGCGGCGACGCAGGCCGCCGCGGTCGCCTTGAATGTCCTGAGCATGGTGGTTCTCCCTTGGAATTATCCTTCAGAGTGCGAGGTCGGTCTCGCGGTCGAAGAGGTGAATATTTGAGGCGTTCGCGCGGAAAGTCAGGGTCTGGCCCATCGCGATGGGCGTATCGGAGCCGACCTCGACCATCACCTTGGCCGGGCCGCAGGTGCACAGGAGCACCGATTGCGCGCCCACGTACTCGGCGACCAGCACGTCGAGCGCCAGCGCCTCCCCCGCCGGGGCATCCGCGTCATAGTGCAGGTCGGAGGGGCGGATGCCGAGCGTGACCGCGCGCCCGCGCGCGCCCTCGACGGGCCGGTCGATACGCAGCGCGAAGCCCTGTCCCTCCACGAAGAGCGCGCCGCCGCGCTCGATCAGCTCCCCGTCGAGAAAGTTCATCGGCGGCATCCCGAGAAACCCGGCGACGAAGCGGTTCACCGGGCGCTTGAACAGCTCCTCCGGCGTGCCCTCCTGCTGGATGTGGCCGGCGTTCATCACCACGATGCGGTCGGCCAGGGTCATGGCCTCGATCTGGTCGTGGGTGACGTAGACCATGTTCTTGCGCACGCGCTGGCTCATCAGCGCCAGCTCGGCCCGCATCTGCCCGCGCAGCTTCGCGTCGAGGTTCGAGAGCGGCTCGTCGAACAGGAAGATGCCCGCGTCCCGCGTCAGCGCCCGGCCCATGGCGACGCGCTGGCGCTGACCGCCCGACAGCTCGCCCGGCTTGCGGTGCAGGTAGTCCGACAGGCCCAGCACCTCGGCCACCTCGCGCACCTTCGCGTCGATCTCCCTGCGCGGACGCTTGGCGAGGCGCAGGGCGAAGGACATGTTCTTCGCGACGTTCATGTGCGGATAGAGCGCGTAGTCCTGGAACACCATCGCGAGATCGCGTTCCTTCGGCTCCAAGTGGCTGACCGGCTCGCCGCCGATGTAGATCTCGCCCGCCGTCACGTCCTCCAGCCCCGCGATCATGCGCAGCGTGGTCGACTTGCCGCAGCCGGACGGGCCGACGAGGACGGTGAACTCGTTGTCGGCCATCTCCAGGTCGATGCCGTGCAGGACTTCGACGTCGCCGTAGCGCTTGGTCAGGCTGTCGAGGCGGATGGTTGGCATGGACCGGCGACCCTTGCATCGTGTTACCGGTCACACTGCGAGGGGCCTTTCGTTAATACAAGAGAAATATTTCGCCCTAATGCCCTGAAACTACTCGCCCCGGATATCCATCGTACTAGCGCGGATGTCGATCCGGGTCTCGATCGTCGTATGCTGCGGTGCGGCATCGCCGGGCGCGTCCGCCGCCAGTAGCCCCGCGATCATCGCGCCCGTCGCGGCGCCGAGCGCGTGGGGGTCGACCGCCACCGTCGAGATGGCGGGCACGGCGAAGCGCGAGACCTCGAAATCGCCGAACCCCGCGACGCCCATGTCCTCCGGCACCCGCATGCCCCGCTCCCGCAGGGCCGAGATCAGGCCGAAGGCGGGCGCGTCCGAGACGCAGAACACGCAATCCGCATCCGGGTAGCGGTCCAGGATCAGGGGCAGCGCCGCCGCGCCGTCCTCGATCGACAGCGGCGGATGCCCGTACTTCACGCATCGGCCGGACGGCAGGCCCGCCGCCGCCATCGCATCCGCGAATCCCGCGCGCCTTGCGCCGCCCCGGGTCCAGTCGTCGTCCGCCTCGCCGAGAAAGACGATACGGCGATACCCCGCCGCGATCAGGCGCTCCGTCATGCGCCGCGCCGCCGCCCGGTTCGAGAAGCCGACCGTGTGGCCGATGGGCCGCGCCGGGGTCTCCCACAGCTCGATCACCGGCACCCCCGCTTCCGACAGCAGCGAGACGGTGCGCTCCGAATGGCCGTCATGGGACAGGGCGACCGCCTCGGGCCGCCGCCGGAGCATGCTCTCGACCAGCTTTTCCTCGCGCGCGGGGTCGTAGCCGGTATGCCCGAGCAGGATCTGCCGCCCGATTCCCTCCAGCGCCTCGGTCAGGGCCTGGACCGTGTCGGCGAAATGCCGGTTGTTGAGCGAGGGGATCAGCATCGCGACGAAGCCCGAGCGCCGGGTCGTCAGGCTGCCCGCCATCTGGTCGGGCACGTAGTTCATCGCGCGCACCAGATCGAGGATGCGCGCCCGGGTGGCCGGCGAGACCGACCCCTCGTCGCGCAGCGCGCGGCTGACGGTCATGTGCGACACCCCCGCCGCCCGGGCGACGTCGCGCATGGTCACGTTGCCGGTGTCCTGTCGCGGCATGGCGGTCCGATCCCCCTTCGCGCGGTTCGCGCGGCAGGATGCGCGAAGCCCGACCCCCACGCAAGCGCGGCGAGGGGAGCCGCGCCTTGCCTTTCGCGCGCGGACGCGCCACGTGTGACGGGGAACCCAGACACAGGAGCGCGGCATGGCCTTCGACCCCTTCGCCGGCGATATCGACCTCGACACGGCCCTCGGCACGCTGGGCGAGGCGGTGCGCGGGGCCGATGACGGGGAACTGTTCTTCGAGCGGCGGCGGGGCGAATCGCTGGTGTTCGACGACGGGCGGCTGCGCAACGCCTCCTACGACGCGGCCGAGGGCTTCGGCCTGCGGGTCGTGTCGGGCGAGGCGGTGGGCTACGCCCATTCCGACGAGCTGACCGCCGCCGCGCTGTCCCGGGCGGGCGAGGCGGCGGCGGCGGTGAAGGGCGGGCGCGACGTGGCCTATGCCGACGCGCCGGCGCGCACCAACCGCCGCCTCTACGCCGACCGCAGCCCGCTGGACGAACCCGCCTTCGGGGCCAAGGTCGCCCTCCTGCGCGAGATCGACGCCTACCTGCGCGAGAGGGACCCCCGCGTCGTGCAGGCCACCGCCACCCTCTCGGGCGAGATGCAGGAGGTGGAGATCCTGCGCGCCGACGGGCACCGCGTGACCGACGCGCGCCCGCTCGCCCGCATCAACGTCTCCGTCATCGTCGAGGAGAACGGGCGGCGCGAGAGCGGCTCGGCGGGGGGCGGGGGGCGGCACGGCTACGACCTCGTGATCGACCCCGCGCGGTGGCGGCACCTCGCCGACGAGGCCCATCGCAAGGCCCTGGTGAACCTGGAGGCCCAGGACGCCCCCGGCGGCGCGATGCAGGTCGCCCTCGGCTCCGGCTGGCCCGGCATCATGCTGCACGAGGCGGTCGGCCACGGGCTGGAGGGCGACTTCAACCGCAAGAGGACCTCCGCCTTCGCCGGCCTGATGGGCGAAAGGATCGCGGCCCCCGGCGTGACGGTGGTCGACGACGGCACGATCCCCGACCGGCGCGGCTCCATCAGCGTGGACGACGAGGGCGAGGCGTCGAACTGCACCACCCTCATCGAGGACGGACGGCTCGTCGGCTACATGCAGGACCGGCAGAACGCGCGCCTGATGGGCGTCCCGCCCACCGGCAACGGGCGGCGCCAGTCCTACGCCCACGTCCCCATGCCGCGCATGACCAACACCTACATGCTGGGCGGCGACACGCCCCCGGAGGAGATCGTCGCAGCGGTCGAGGACGGCATCTACGCGGTCGATTTCGGCGGCGGGCAGGTGGACATCACCAACGGCAAGTTCGTCTTCTCCTGCACCGAGGCGTACCGCGTGAAGGGCGGCAAGGTGCTTCACCCGATCAAGGGCGCGACGCTCATCGGCGACGGGGCCAGTGCATTGAAGAAGATCCGCCTCGTCGGCTCGGACCTCGCCCTCGACGGCGGCATCGGCATGTGCGGCAAGGCGGGGCAGTGGGTGCCGGTCGGCGTCGGCCAGCCGACCGTGCTGATGGACGATATCGTCGTCGGCGGGCGGGGCGACTGACCGCTGTTTCCACACTTTATAGGCGTATTCTTCCGGCACGTCTTTCCAAGGGGGAGTTTTCCGCGTTCGCTCCTCTCAAACTGCGCCTCTCGTGCCACGCTGTCCCACAAAACGACTCTCGACCGAAACCGGGCTTGTCCCTGACGCGGGCGCGGCCAGATATACGGGACCATGATTAACGGGCTATCGCGAGATTACTGGCCGACCGGCACGACGTACGTCTTCGGACGGACGGCGCTCGCCTTCCTGTTGTCTCC
>JAHDDY010000089.1:6510-14889 GCA_020629115.1 Paracoccaceae bacterium
CGACCGGCACGACGTACGTCTTCGGACGGACGGCGCTCGCCTTCCTGTTGTCTCCCGCCATTGCAGCGGCCATCCTTTTCATACTGCTTTTTTCGCTCGAAGGCGTATTGCTCGGCTCGTTCGATCTGAAGAACTCACAAACAGTCCTCGTTGCGCCTACGATACTTATTGGTAGCTATATCATTACTTTTACGGGGGGGCTAGTCTGCTTTCTGTTGTTATGGTTATTTCGACTGTGCAAAAGAAGACACTATCTATTAGCGGGTTTTTTAATAGGTGCCATTGTTTCTTCAGCTCTTCTTTTAACGCGCGATGATACTCTTCACCCAATCGCCATATTTATCGCAACGCTACATCTAGGCATCGTGATGCTAATTATGCGCGCCATTGCCGGAATACGACGTCTCGATGGCTGAACGACGAACCAAGCTTCCCTTCATCATCGCCCTCCTCGCCGCCCCCGCCCTCGTCGGTGCGGCGGCCAGCGTGTTCGGGTTCATGGGCGATTACGGCAGCCGGTTCATGGTTGCGGGGGGCTTCGGCCTCGTCGCGGTCCTGCCCGCGTGGTTCCTCGTCTATCCGTGGCTCGCCTGGCGCGATCCGCTCTCGAACGGGTGGAAGCCGCGCGTGAAATCCTCGCTGGCGGCGAACTTCGCCTCGCTCGTCATCTATCCGGCCATCATCATGCTCGTCGTGGCGACGGACCGCTACGACGTGATCTTCCCGGCGGAGGAGGCCGCGGCGGGGGCGGAGTTCTCCGAGACCCCCGCCCCGCGCGACGCCGCCCTGATCTCCGCGATCATGGCCTTCATGCTCGGTCTGGTCTTCATGCCGATGCTCTCGGCCCTCGCCACCTGGATCGAGCGCAAGGTGCGGCGCGCGTAGCCCGGCTCGCGCGTTCCGTCAGTAGCTGTACTCCGCAAACACCCGGCTCACGTCGCCCTCCCACGCCGTCTCGCACCGGCGCAGCAGCTCCCCGGCCAGCGATTCGCGGCGGTCGACCACGTCGCGCAGGGTGTTGAGGAAATGCGCCTCGTCCCGGTCGAAGCCCGACGCCTTTGCCCGCGCGTGCAGCCCCTCGGCGGCGATGTCGAGCAGGTCGGCGGCGACGTCGTGGACCTTGCGCCCGGCCACCTCCGCGTGCAGCCCCCCGGCGGGCACCGCATCGCGCAGGGCGAGCCTGTCGGCCTGCGTCCAGTGCTTGCACACGTCCCACGCCGCCGCCATGGCCGCATCGTCGTAGACGAGGCCCACCCAGAAGGCGGGCAGGCCGCAGATCTGCCGCCACGGGCCGCCGTCGGCCCCGCGCATCTCGATGAACTTCTTCAGCCGCGCCTCGGGGAAGATGGTCGTCAGGTGGTCGGCCCAGTCCGAGAGCGTCGGCGTCTCCCCCGGCAGGCCCGGCAGCCGCCCGTCGAGGAAGTCGCGGAAGGACTGCCCGGCCACGTCGACGTAGCGGCCCTGCCGGTAGACGAAGTACATCGGCACGTCGAGCGCGTAGTCGACCCACCGCTCGAACCCCATCCCGTCCTCGAAGATGAAGGCCGGGATGCCCGCGCGCTGGTTGTCCACGTCGCGCCAGACCTCCGAGCGATACGACAGGAACCCGTTCGGCCTGCCGTTCAGGAACGGCGAGGACGCGAACAGCGCGGTCGCCACCGATTGCAGCGCGAAGGCGACGCGCAGCTTCCGCACCATGTCCGCCTCGGACGCGAAATCGAGGTTCACCTGGATCGTCGTGGTGCGGAACATCATGTCGAGGCCCTTGGTCCCGACCTCCGGCATGTAGCGGCGCATGATGCCGTAGCGCCCCTTGGGCATGACCGGCATCTCCTCGCGCGTCCAGGTCGGGGCCGCGCCGAGGCCGATGAAGCCCGCGCCGATGCGGTTCGCGATCTCGCGCACCTCGGCGAGGTGCTGGTTCACCTCTTCGCAGGTCTGGTGGATCGTCTCCAGCGGCGCGCCGGACAGCTCCAGTTGCCCCCCCGGCTCCAGCGAGACGTTGGCCTTGCCCTTCTGGAGACCGATGAGCGTGTCGCCCTCGGTCACGGGCGACCAGCCGAATTCGTCGCGCAGGCCCGACAGCATCGCGAGGATGCCGCATTCGCCCTCGTAGGGCAGGGGGGTCAGGTCGTCCTTGCGGTAGCCGAACTTCTCGTGCTCGGTCCCGATGCGCCAGTCCTCGCGCGGGCGGCACCCGGATTCGAGGTAGGCGACCAGCTGGTCCCGCGATTCGACGGGGCCGCCGCCCTCTTGTGGAATGGACATGGCCGCGTGCTCCCCTTCGCGCCTCTTTCCGGGCGACAACACCTAGAGGAACGGCGCCGCATTGCAAAGGCGGGAGGGCGCATATGACGGCGGCGTGAACGATATAATTGGGCAATGTTGTATTTGACGAGCCGAACGCCTGACGTGAAGGCACCGACGCCCCTGGAGGGCGCTGTTGCACGGATCGGCCGGGGGTCGGACTTGCCCTCTGCCCCGGTGATTTTCATGGTCTCTGGACGGCGATGGTTTCGGGCGTTCCGAGCGCGGTGAAGCGGTTGAGGATGCTGGCACGGATTTGCAGTGATCAGGGGCCTGCCACCACTCCCCAAGGCCCCGACCCTACCGCGATACGCGCCGCTCCTTCGGGGCGGGGCGGGTCCAGACCGTGCCCGTCTCGCCGGCCCCCGCCCGGCGGATGCGGGCGAGGCGGGCGTGGAGCGCGTCGAGATCCATGCCCGGCAGGCCCGTCAGCGCGTCGTAGAGCGCGTCCACCCCCTCGGCCCCGAGCGGCAGCGCGGTCGGCGGGCCGTCGGGGACGTGGACCATCAGGCTCGCCCGCCCCCCCTGCGCCATCAGGTCGAGCCGGGTGGCGTCGTCCAGATCGACCTGCACGTTGCCGAAGGAGCCGACATGCAGGACGCGCCGCTCCTCCACGAACAGCCGCCCCGCGCCGTCCTGCCCCTGCGCCCGCGCCCGGCGCAGGGCCACCCGCAGCCAGACGATCCCCGCCACCGCCAGCGGCGCGCCCAGGAGGACGCTGAGCCAGTCGAGTCGGAAGTCGGGCAGGCCGACGATCCACAGGGCGACGAGCGTGACGCCCCCCGCGACGATGGCCTCCGCATAGCGCGACAGGAGCGCGGCGACCTCGGGCCGGATCATCGGGCGACCCGCGCATAGGTCAGGTAGGCGGGGGTGCGCCCCTCGCGCAGCGCCTTGGCTTCGTAGCGCGTGCCCGGCCAGTCCGACCACGCCTCGCCCGTGTCCGAGACCGGCGCGAAGGCCGGATGCCGGCCCGCATGTTCGCGGGTCCAGTCGATGTACTCGGGAATGTCGGAGGCCACCCGCAGATGCGCCCCGTCCGCCAGGATGCGCGCGAAGCTGTCGAGGTTCTCGTCGCTGACGAAGCGGCGCTTGTGATGCTTCGCCTTGGGCCAGGGATCGGGATAGAGGAGGAAGGCGCGGGCGATGCCGCCCTCCGGCACCGCGTCCATCAGGTCGCGCGCGTCGCCGTGGTGCACCCGCGCGTTCTCCGCCCCCTCGGCGTCGAGCTTCGACAGGCACGAGGCGACGCCGTCCACGTAATGCTCGCAGCCGACCAGCGTGACGCCGGGATTCGCCCGCGCCTGGGCGACCAGATGCTCGCCCGCGCCGAATCCCACCTCCAGCCAGACCGGCCCCCGTCCGCCGAAGGCGGGGGTGCCGTCCTCCGCCAGGGCGACGAAGCGCGCGCGGCGGTCCTCGAAGGTGTCGCGCTTCGTCCCGCGCAGGCGCGAGCCGCGGCGGCCATAGAGGTTTCGGCGGGGGAGGGCGGTGTCGGTATCGGGCATGGCGGCTTCACGGAAGGGAAAAAGATGTACGGTCCACGTTGAAACTATGGAAACCCGTTCGTGCAAGGGTGATCCCGAACCGATGAAACGGCCCAGGGGACCGAGAGAGCGATGACACGAGCACGGCCTGCCTCCTTCCGCCAGCGCGCGGCCACCGCCGCAGCGCGGTTCCGCGGGGATACCGCCGGCGTCACCGCCATCGAGTTCGCCTTCGTCATCGGCCCCTTCCTCGCCCTCACGCTGGGCACGATGGAAGTGGCCCTGATCCACCTGATGCGCAGTTCGGTCTCGAATGCCGTCGAGGATGCGTCGCGTCCGATCTATACCGGCGAGGCGGGCTGCGCAACGATCGAGACCGTGAAGGCGCAGATATGCAGCCGCATCAGCATGCAGAACGAACAGACCTGTACGGAGAACCTCAAGGTGATTCTCGAAGAGCTGGACGGTTTCGACGGAGACCGGATGGAGGCCGATGCCGATTTCGCCTCCATCACGGATTCGGTCGATCCGGGCGGGTCCGAATCGACCATGCTGCTACGCACCTACTACCGCTGGGACGTGCTCTTCCCGCTGATGGACCAGGCGATGGGTGGCGACGACGGCGTGCTGCTGCTGACGGCGGGCACGGCCTTCAAGAACGAGCCGTACGGCACGTCCACGGGGTGCAGGGCATGATCCGCGCCCCGCACGAGACCCGTCCGTCGCGCCTGCGCCGCCTCCTGCGCCGCGAGGAGGGCGTGGTCGCCATCGAGTTCGCCCTCGTCGCGCCGATGCTCGCCCTGTTCCTGGTAGGCACCACCTCCGCCACGCAGGGGCTGTGGGCCAACGGCAAGGTCGCCCAGGCGAGCAGCGTCGTCGGCGACCTCATCGCCCAGGAGACCGAGCTGGACGCGACCAGCTTCGCCGCCATCATGCGCGCAGCCCCGGTCATCCTCGAACCCTTCCCGCAGGGAGACCTGTCGGTCAGGGTGAGGGCGGCCATCGCCTGCCACGAGGACCCGACCGACACCGCGGATTCCACGCCCGAGATGTTCGTGGTCTGGAGCAACGGATGGGCGGCCGGGTCCATCACGAACGAGGGTCCACGCCCCGGTTCGCCGCTGGAGGACCCGCCCACGGACGTGACGATCCAGGACGGCGACTACATCATCCTCACGACGGTCTCGTACACCTACGAGCCGGCGATCTCCCAGAGCGCGGGCCACCGCATCGAGATGGGGAGGACCGCCTACCACCAGCCGCGCGACGAGCTTCCCGTCACCTACGTCGCCCGCCAGGGGGTCGCGGCCACGCGCAACTGCGCCGACCTGATGAACCGCTGAGGCGGCCCCGCGCCCTCGCGGTGCCGTGACGAAAAAACGGGTATCGCGACGGCCCCGAAATGCTCTAGAACCCCCGGCGAGGACCACCTACGACCCGCCGGGAAAGACGCGCCATGACCTACATCGTCACCGACAACTGCATCAAGTGCAAGTATACGGACTGCGTCGAGGTCTGCCCCGTCGACTGCTTCTACGAGGGCGAGAACATGCTCGTCATCCATCCCGACGAATGCATCGACTGCGGCGTGTGCGAGCCGGAATGCCCCGCCGACGCCATCCGCCCCGATACCGAGCCGGGGCTGGAGAACTGGCTGGAGATCAACCGCAAGTTCTCGGAGGTCTGGCCGGTCATCACCCAGGCCAAGGAAAAGCCCGCCGACGCCGAGAAGCACGACGGCGAGGAAGGCAAGTTCGAGAAGTACTTCTCCGAAAAGCCCGGCGAGGGCGACTGACCGTCCCCCGCGCGCGCGTTTCGCGGACGGCGTAAGGCGGGTCTTAACCCGCGGGCGGTCAGGATGGCGGGGTTCAGTACCTTGTCCCCTCCGATGGAACGCCCATGACCGATACATCCAGGAAGCTCGCGCAGTTCGGCCTCGACGCGGAGGCGCTCGCCATCCTGCGCGCGGCGGGCGACATCGTGATCCCCGAGCTGGACGCCGTCTTGGAGCGTTTCTACGAGCGGGCGCTCGACGATCCAGAGGCGCGGGCGTTCTTCGACTCCGAGACGCGCGTGCGGTCGGCCCGCAACGCCCAGAAGGCACATTGGGAACGGCTGCTCTCCGGCGTCATCGACGGGGACTACGTCGCGTCGATGGACCGGATCGGACGCACGCACGCGCGCATCGACCTGCCGATCGGCCTCTACATGTCCTCCTATGCCTGTGCCGCGGCGCATGTCGTGGAGCTGCTGATGACGCGCGTATCGCGCAGGCGCTTCGGCGGCGCGCGGCGCGACATGGCGGCGATGGTCGGCGCGTTGCAGCGCGCCTTCGCCTTCGACGTGGAGCAGGTCGTCGCCGTCACGCTGGCCGTCTGGGACGAGGAGCGCGCCGTCGCCTTCGACCATATCAACCGCGCCGTAGACCGCCTGGCCGAGGGCGACCTGACCCATGCGATCCCCGGCCCCGGAGAGAGCGACTATCCCGTCGGCTACGACCCCGTGCGCCGCAAGCTCAACGCCGCCACCGCCCGGCTCGGCGGTCTCCTCGGCTCGATACAGGACGCGATGGAGGGCCTGCGCGGCGTGATCGACGACGTGACCCGCTCGGCGGGCGATCTGTCGCAGCGCACCAGCAACCAGGCCGCCTCGCTGGAGGAGACCGCCTCGGCGATGGAACAGTTGACCCAGAGCGTCGCCGGATCGGCGGAGAACACCGCCTCGGCCTCGGACGTGGCCCGCGACACGGGCGCGGAGGTCCGGAGCAGCGTCGAGGTCGTGGGCGAGGCCGTCGAGGCGATGGAGCGGATCAAGGCGTCCTCCGACCAGATCGCCCAGATCACGGGCCTGATCGAGGATATCGCCTTCCAGACCAACCTCCTCGCCCTCAATGCCGGGGTCGAGGCGGCGCGGGCGGGCGAGGCGGGGCGCGGCTTCGCCGTGGTCGCCTCGGAGGTGCGGGCGCTGGCGCAGCGGTCGTCGGACGCGGCCAAGGAGATCAAGTCCCTCATCGCCTCCAGCGGCGAACAGGTGCGCGACGGGGCCTCGCTGGTCCAGAACGCCGGCCGGACCCTCGGCACCGTCGCATCGAGCTTCCAGAGCATCTCGGAGCTGACCGAGCGCATCGCCTCGTCGTCCAACGAACAGGCGCTGGGCCTGCGCGAGGTCAACACGAGCGTCTCGGAACTCGACTCGATCACCCAGCAGAACGCCGCGATGGTCGAGCGGACGACCGACGCGATGCACACCATGAGCGAGAACGCCGAGCGCCTGCGCACCATGCTCGCCTCCCTGCGCTTCGCGGCGAGCGGGACGGAGACATCCGCCGCGGCGTGATGCGCCACCGGAGCACGGTCGCGAGGGGCATTCCGGCCGACACGTCGCAGCCCCCCCCGCAGCCCCTAAGCGGTCTGCGAGAGCTTCCACGAACCCCTGTTCCGGGGTCTGCTCTCCGTCCCGGCACCGATGTTGCGCATGGTGGCATGGTCATGGCGCACCGGCCGACGGTGTCATCGGAGTCCGGCCTCCCGGGAGGGAGCGTCATCATGGCCGTTCCCTCCCCTTGCCGCGGGGGCGGCGATGGCTATACTTCCGAATACCGAACGACAGCACCCGGAAAGGCCGCGTCACATAATGTCGAAAGTCGAAACCGGCGCGGATGTCGGACGGGGCAGCCGCCCCCTCTCCCCGCATCTCCAAGTGTATCGCCCGCAGATCACCTCCGTCATGTCCGCCTTCCACCGCATCACGGGGGTCGGCAACAGCATCGGCGCGCTGCTGGTCGCCTGGTGGTTCATCGCGGCGGCGGTGGGCGAGGGGGCCTTCGGCTTCATCGACGGGCTGATGACGAGCTGGCTCGGGCACGTCGTCCTGCTCGGCTTCACCTTCTCCGTCTGCTATCACCTGTGCAACGGGTTGCGGCATCTTCTGTGGGATGCGGGCTACGGGTTCGAGCTGGATCAGGTGAAGACCACCGGCATCGTGGCGCTGGGTGCGGCGGGACTGATGGCGGTCGGGCTGCTGCTCGTCGGCTGGCTGAACTAGAGGAGGCGGACCCATGGCGATGCTCACCCCGCGCTCGCGCGTCTCCGGCCTCGGCTCGGCCCGCAGCGGCACCGACCACTGGTGGACGCAGCGGCTTTCGGCCATCTCCATGGCCGTGCTTGCGCCCTTCTTCTTCATCCCCTTCGCCATCGCGCTGGGCAAGCCGTGGCTGGAGGTGGTGTCGATGTACAAGCACCCCTTCAACGCCATCGTCGCCGCGCTGTTCATGCTGGCGGTGTTCCACCACATGCGGCTGGGGCTTCAGGTGGTGATCGAGGACTACATCCACGCCCCGGCCCTGCGCACGGGCCTGCTGGTCGCGGTCAAGCTCGGCACGCTGCTGCTGGGCTTCGCGGCGGCCTTCGCCATCGCGATGATCGCATTCTCGGTCTAATCACGGCCTTTGGTGCTTATTTGGGCTTTTCTAACTCACCAGCTCGATCTGTCGGACTGTGACGTGCTCTGCGCAGAATAGCGAGGCAGTGTCCTAGATGCGGGTCTGGGGACCGTCGGAAAGTCAGGTTCATCGGTGAAGCACAGC
>JAHDDY010000009.1:0-29953 GCA_020629115.1 Paracoccaceae bacterium
ATGGCCGGGGGCGGCATGGCCGGGCTGCTGCTGACCACCGAGCCGGAGATGCGCTACTTCACCGGCTTCCGCACGCTGTTCTGGCAAAGCCCGACCCGCCCGTGGTTCCTGTTCGTCCCGGCCAGCGGCAAGCCGGTCGCCGTCATCCCGGAGATCGGGGCGGCCATGATGCGCGGGACGTGGCTCGACGATATCCGCACCTGGCCCGCGCCCCGGCCCGAGGACGACGGGGTGAGCCTCCTGACCGACCTGCTCGCCCCGCTCGCCCGCGCCGGGGAGCGGCTGGGCGTGATGACGGGGCACGAGACGCATCTGCGGATGCCGCTGGCCGACTGGGAACGGCTGCGCGCGGCCCTGCCGGGGCTGGGCATCGCCGACGCCAGCGCCCTGGTGCAGGGGCTGCGGATGGTGAAGTCGCCCGCCGAGATCGAGAAGATCGCCCATGCCTGCGCCATCGGCGCCGCCGCCTTCGCCGCCCTGCCCGGCTTCGCCCGCGAAGGCACCCCGCTGGAGGCGGTGTTCCGGGAGTTCCGCCGCACCGCGCTGGCGCTGGGGGCCGACGACGTGCCCTATCTCGTCGGCGGGGCGGGGCCGGGGGGCTACGCCGATGTCATCTCGCCCCCGACCCGCGACCCGCTGCGGGCGGGCGACGTGCTGATGCTCGATACGGGCTGTACCTGGGACGGCTATTTCTGCGATTTCGACCGCAACTGGGCCGTGGGCCGGGCGACCGACGCCGCCCGCCGCGCCCATGCCGTGCTGTGGCGCGCGACCGAGGCGGGGCTGGCCGCCGCCCGGCCGGGGGCGACCTGCGCCGGGGTCCGCGCGGCCATGGCGGCGGTGATTGCCGGGATGGACCCCGGCGGCGGGGATATCGGGCGGCTGGGGCACGGCCTCGGGATGCAGCTCACCGAACAGCCGAGCCTCGCCGCCTTCGACCGGACGGTGCTGGCCGACGGCATGGTCCTGACGCTTGAACCCTCGCTCTCGCTGGGGGAGGGGCGGATGATGGTGCACGAGGAGAACATCGTGGTGCGAGACGGCCCGCCGCGCCTGCTGACGGAACGCGCGCCCGCCGAACTGCCGGTCCTGTAGGCGTCCCTCCCGTCCCGGGTCAAGCGCGGCGCGCAGCGCCGGGGACGGGGGACCACGCCGACATCAATCCCCGTCCGCACCCCCCGCCCCGCGCCGCCGCGATTCCGCCGTCGCCGGGGCATAGGTGCGATGGCCGAACGCCTCCAGTGCGGCGAGGGTGGCGGGGTCGGGCGCGGCCCGGCGGGGCGGGGGCGGCACGGGGACGGGGGTGGCGTCCGGGGCGAGGGTGCAGTCGGCGGCATCGCAGGGAAATGCGCCGGACAGGACGATGCCCGCGCCATCCGTGACCAGCGACGCGTCCCCCGCCCCGATGCGCCATCCCGCCCCCCGATGCCGTGCGACCGCCGCGACGAAGGGAACCAGCAGGAGCGGGGCGGCGACGGCGTGCAGCCGCAACGGCCCCGCGCCCAGCGCATCGGCCCGGTCGGACAGCGCGCATCCGGCGAGGAGGGGGCACAGCGCCTCCCCCGCCGCGCGCCAGTCCCGCCCGTCGAGGCGCGGCGCGTGCGCGTCCGGCGTCCCGTCGACCGCCGCCAGCAGCATCGCCAGCGCCCCGCCGCCATCCAGCCCCCGGGCGCAGAGCCAGCGCACCGCGCGGCCCGCCTCCTCCGCGATGCCCCACGGATAGCCCGCCCCCCGCGCGGCCCGCTTGGCGATGGCCTCGATCTCGTTGCGCGAGAGGGTCACGCGGCCCCCGGATACACCCAGAGATCCGCCGTACCGGGCGACAGGTCCTGCGGGTAGGGCGCGCCCTGATACATGCAGATGCGCACCCAGCGGTCGGAACGCGGGTCGAACCGGGTCGCGCCGAAGAACGACAGCTTCGCGCGCAGCATGTCGATGGGCATCAGGTCGGCGGCGATGGTGTTGTCGCGGATCTCGCCATAGGGCGCGGCGCGGCTCTCCTGCGCCCGGCGCAGGGCGCGGCGATGCTCCGGGCGGGCGAGGAGGAAATCGGCGACGGACGCTTCGTCCGGCCAGTCCGCCAGGGCCGCATGCGCCGCCGCCGCATCCCGCGCGGGGGCGAGCGGCTGCTCGTAGGGGGCGACCGGCTCCTCGAAGCGCTCGCCGAGGCGCGGCTCCAGCTTCTCCTCCGAGACGTACCACGCCCGCGCGCACTGCGCCCGCGCCGACCAGTCGATATCGAAGGCCCAGCCGAAGGCCCCGGCCAGCAGGGCGCGCGCCCCCGCCACCGTCATCGCCCCGTCGAGACGCGGCGGTTCGGCGCGGTCGGCCATGCCGGGGGCCAGATCGTCCACCAGCGCGCCGTGGGGTTCGAGCACGAGGGAGGCGAGCATCTCCTGCCCCTCCTCGCCGAGCGCCCCGTCGGCCCAGCCGAGCAGGCGGTCCCACGGGAAATCCCCGCACAGGTCGGCCGCCGCGACATGGGCGGTCAGCGCGTCGAGATCGGCGCGCAGGGCGGCGAGCCTGGCCACCTGCACGGGATGCTCCGACCGCCATGCCCCGACCGAGGCGGCGGCGCGGGCGAGCAGGTCGCGGAACAGCGCCGCCTCGGCCTCCGATGCCGCGCGTAGGCCGCGCACCCGGGCGATGGCCGTCTCGCGCGCGACGATCCAGTTGTTGAACAGGGTCGGGTGGTTGACGATGAAGGGGGCCATGCCCAGCCCCGTCGAATTGCCGATGCCCAGCCGCCGGGCGATGCCCTCCTCCATCCGCGCCGCCCCCGCGCCGCCCCGCGCCCGCGCCGCGTGCTCGACCAGATCGCGGACGAAGGCGCGGATGAGGTAGACGGTCAGCATCTCCGCCTGGAAGGGCGCGGCCATCTCGGCGCGGTCGGCGATGTCCTCCCGGTCCGCCGCGCCGAACTTGCCCGACCCGTAGACGGCGGTGGTGCGCATCAGGTAGCCCACCGCATCCACCTGCGCGATATCGGGCTGCCGCCCCGCCGCCAGCGCCTCCACCACATGCGCCCAGAGCCGGACGGAGCGGTTGGCCCGCGACAGCGTCAGCTCCCGCGCGCTCACCCGGCCCGCCTCCTGAAGGGGCACGTTGCGCGACAGGCGCGCGATATCGCCCTCGGTCGGCACCCCGTCGAACAGGGCGAAGGTCGTATCCCACGCCTCCGCGATCACCCGGTCGGAGCGCTGCGCATCCGGCAGGTCGTGGGCGAAGGCGACGAGCGAATAGGACCGCTCCGGCCCCGCCGCCGTGTAGACCGCATGGCCCGTCCCGTCCGCGCCGATCTCGAAGGCGGGGCGCGAGAAGGCCCACCCTTCGGAGGCCATCCGCCGCATCAGCACGCGCATGAAGCTCAGCCGGCACTGGTGCAGCGAGCCAAGGCGCGAGAGGCGCATCACCTTCGCGGGCGGGCGCAGGCCCATCGGAATGCCGCCGTCCATCACGTTCCTCCCGGTCCGAAATTCTCCGAGAAGAACCGATACCAGTTTCCGCCCATCAGGCCATGCACCTCGTCGTCGCGGAAGCCGACCGCGCGCAGGCCCTCCTCGATCGTCCCGAAATCGCGGTTGTCGCGGAACCAGCCGGGCATCGGCGGGAAGCCGGGCGCGTCCGCCGACCCTTCGCCGTACTCCACCCCCTTGGTCCAGCGCCCGGTGCGCATCCACTCGACCACGCCGTCGGGCTGATCCTGGCACAGGTCCGACCCGATCCCGAGGTGGCGCGCCCCGTACCGCTCGGCGGTGCGCGCGATCATGGCGCAGAAATCCTCCAGCGTGCAGGCGGACCCCCCGTTCAGGTGATGCGGGTAGAGCGAGAAGCCCAGCATCCCGCCCCGCTCCGTCACCGCCTCGATCACGTCGTGCCGCTTGTTGCGCAGGGCCGGGTGCCACGAATAGGGATTGGCGTGGGTGATGGCGATGGGGCGCTCGGACAGCTCCGCCGCCTCGATGGTCGAGCGGTCGGCGGAATGGCTCATGTCGACGACCAGCCCGACCCGGTTCATCTCGCGGATGACCTCGCGCCCCATGCGCGTGATGCCGGTATCCTCGGCCTCGTAGCAGCCGGTGGCGAGGAGGGATTGGTTGTTGTAGGTGAGTTGCATGAACCGCGCGCCGAGCGCGTGCACGATCTCCACGAGGCCGATATCGTCCTCGATGGGGGACGGGTTCTGGAAGCCGAAGAAGATCGCCGTGCGGTCCGTCCCCCGCGCCCGGTCGATATCGGCGGCGGTCAGGCCCTTGAGGATCAGGTCCGGATAGCGCTCGAACCAGCGGTTCCAGCGTTCCAGGTTCAGGACCGTCTCGCGGAAGTTCTCGTGATAGGCGACGGTGACGTGGACGGCGTCCACCCCGCCCTCGCGCATCTGGCGGAAGACCTTTTCGGACCAGTTGCAGTATTGCAGGCCGTCGATGCGCATGGGTGCGGTCTCCCTTGCCGGATGAATGTCGGCGTCACCCTCGCACGTGCCGCGAGGGTCCATCCCTCGACCCTTACACTAATTTCGGGCGGAGAAATGGATGGTCGCGACAGGTGCGACCATGACAGCCGGTATGATGCGGCATCCCGCCCTAGCGCGCCCCGTCGCCGCGGAAGGCCCCCTGCACGATGCGGTCGATGACCATGGCGCAGAACAGGATCGCGAAGCCGCCGAGCAGCCCCGGCCCCTTGGCCGCGTATTGCAGCGCCTCGAGGATGACCTTGCCCAGCCCCCCGCCGCCGATCAGCGAGATGATGACGACCATGGACAGGCACATCAGGATCGTCTGGTTCACTCCGGCCATGATCGAGGGCAGCGCCAGCGGGATCTCCACGTCCTTGAGCACCTGCCGCTTCGATGCGCCGAAGGCGGTCGCCGCCTCCTTGATGTTCTCCGGCACGCCGCGCATCCCCAGCGCCGTGAGGCGGATCACGGGGGGCATGCCGAAGATGATGGTGGCCAGGATGCCCGGCGGGTTGCCCGTGCCGAAGAAGGCGATGATGGGGATGAGGTAGACGAAGGCAGGCAGCGTCTGCATCAGGTCCAGCACCGGCTCGGCGGCATTGTAGGCGCGGCGCGACTTGCCGAACCAGATGCCGAGCGGAATGCCGATGACGACGCAGATGATGACCGCCGCCCCGACGAGGGCCACCGTCTCCATCGCCACGTCCCAGTAGCCGAGCAGTGCGATGTAGGCCAGCGCGGCGGTGGTGAAGATGGCCACCCGCGGCCCCGCCGCACGCCAGGCGGTGACGATGATGACGGTCATCACCACGGGCCAGGGCGTGCCGTTCAGCGCCAGCGTCAGCGCGTCGAGCACCGAGCGCACCCCCGCCGTCACCCCGTCGAACACGTCCGCCCCGGCCACCGCCGCCGCGTCGATCCGCGCCTCCAGCCAGGTCGCGAGGCGGGTGAAGAAGGTCTCGTTCTCGACCCCGAGAACGGCCTCGGACAGGCGCTTCTCCGGAAATTCGTTCAGCACCGCCCAGGGGCTGGAGACGGTGAACTTGTAGATCGTCAGCGGCGCGATGGCCGCCACCAGCGCCGCGCCGATGCCCGCCCGCCGGCGGCTGAACCCGCTCTCGACCGAGGCGGGGTCGATGCGCCACTTGGAATACTGCTTCTCGTAGACGCGGTTCGCGTAGAGGCCCTGCACGATCTTGAAGACCGCGAGCAGGGCGAGGCCGTAGAGCATGATGCTCGTGGCCTCGGCGCTCAGCGCCTCGGCCTCGGCAAGGCTCTTGTCCGCCGCGCGGCCGATATTCTCGGCGAGACGCTCGAAGCGGGAGGGGTCCTCCCCGGCCGCCGTGGCGTCGGCGGCGCGTTGCAGGAACTCGTCGGCCCGCGCCCGCTGCGTCCCGGCCCGCTCCATCAGCGATGCGCCCGGATTGCCCCACAGGCCGCGCCCGATCTGCACCCAGGCGATGATCTCCAGGATCAGGAAGGTCCAGAACATCCCCCAGACCCCGCGCGCCGCCGCCCAGAACGGCCCGGCCACGGCGGCCCAGAGGTTGAAGGTCCTCGGGACGAGGCCCGTGCTCTCGTGGATGCGGTGAAAGCTCCTTTGGTAATACGGCGCGCGCTCCTCCACGAATTGCCCGATGGAGGCGTCCAGCTCGTCGCGGTTGACCTCGATATCCGAGGCCGCCGTGACGGTGATGCCCGGCTCCCCGGCCAGCGGCGCGCCCGGCACCGCCGCCGCGCCGCCGCGCCCGCTGTCGACCTGCTCGGGAACGGTGGTGTCGGTCATTGCCTACCCCCCTGGATGCCGCGCAAGAGGCGCGTCTTGTCGACGAAGCCGACATCCGCGCCGCCCCGCGTGATGACGACCGGCGAGGCCGTGTCGGCGCTCAGGTCGATGAGATGGTCGAGGTCCGCGTCCTCGTCGGCTCGGGGCGCATCGCCCAGGGGGCCGGGGGCGGCGTCGAGCGGCCCCATGATCGAATGCGCCTTCACCAGTTTCAGCTTCGAGATGCCCTGCACGAACTCGCGCACGTAGTCGTCGGCGGGGTTCATCACGATCTCCTCCGCCGTGCCGATCTGCACGATCACGCCGTCCTTCATGATGGCGATGCGGTGGCCGATGCGGATGGCCTCGTCGAGGTCGTGGGTGATGAACAGCGTGGTCTTCTTCAACTGCGCGACCAGCGCCTTGAACTGATCCTGCAATTGCAGCCGGATGAGCGGGTCGAGGGCGGAGAACGGCTCGTCCATCAGCAGGATCTCGGGGTCCGAGGCCAGCGCCCGGGCGATGCCGACGCGCTGCTGCATCCCGCCGGACAGTTCCTTCGGCAGGCGGTCCTCGTAGCCGGTCAGGTCGACCAGCCCCAGCACATGGTCCGAGACGGCCCAGCGCTTGGATTTCGGCACGTCGCGGATTTCGAGCGGATAGGCGACGTTGTCGCGCACCGAGCGGTGCGGCATCAGCGCCATGTGCTGGAAGACCATGCCGATCTGCTGCGCGCGCACTTGGCGCAACTCGCGCTCCTTCATGGCCGAGATGTCGCGGCCCAGGATCTCGATCCTGCCCGCCGTCGGCTCGATCAGGCGGTTGACGTGGCGCACCAGGGTCGACTTGCCCGAGCCGGACAGGCCCATGATGCAGAAGATCTCGCCCCGCGGCACCTCGAAGCTGGCATCCTGCACGCCCACGACGCAGCCGAAGCGCTCCAGCACCTGCGGCTTGGTCAGCCCCTCGGCGCGGACGGCGGCCATGGCCTCGTCGGCCCGGTCGCCGAAGATCTTCCAGACATTCGACAGCGTGACGACCGCCTCGGTCATGCGCGGCACCTTTTTCGGGGAAGTTGGGGAAAGCCCCGCCCCCGGCAGGGATCGGGGGCCTCGATGAGACAGGCACGGCTTACAAGGATCGCACGTCGCTCTTCGAGGCTCCCGGTCTGCGCCGGGAGCGGGGTATTCCACTGCAAGAGAGGGGCCGCCGTTCCCGGCGACCCCAGCGAGCCGATTACTCGGACATCCAGCCGAGGACCGCGTCCTCGTTCTTGGCGACCCATTTCTCGGCGTATTCGAGCGGGTCCACCTTGTCGACCACCAGCGCATAGGTCATCGCCGACACGTCATCCGTGGAGAGCTTCATGTTGCGGAACATGGTCGCGACCTCGGGGTGCTCGTCCTCCAGCGACTTGGCGTAGTGCAGGTGCAGGTACGCCGAATCCCAGGCCATCCCGGCGGAGGACTTCTCCAGCCATGCCGGATCGTCGGTCGGCTGGATCACGTTCCACCCGGCCTCATCGTATTCCGGCTCCGTCAGGATGTGCAGGTCGTGCAGCACGAAGACGTAATGCGGCGTGTAGCAGAAGCCGACCCAGGGCTTGTCGCCCTTGATGGCGTTGTCGAGACCGGCATAGGCCAGCGTCTCGTCCGATTCCATCAGCTCGAAGGTCTGGTCGTAGCCGTAGGACTTGGCGCGGATCTTCTCGACGTTGGTCGAGGCCCAGCCCGGCGCGCCGATCCAGATCTCGCCCTTGCCGTCGCCGTCCGTGTCGAACAGGGCGGCCACGTCGGGATTGGTCAGATCGTCGATGCTCTCGATGCCGTTGGCCTCGGCGAAGCCCTGC
This sequence comes from Paracoccaceae bacterium, assembly GCA_020629115.1. GTDB lineage: Bacteria > Pseudomonadota > Alphaproteobacteria > Rhodobacterales > Rhodobacteraceae > JAHDDY01. The sequence continues at coordinate 8,071 of JAHDDY010000009.1, forward strand.
GGGATGCACATGCCCTGGAACGCCTCGACCCCGTTCGGGTTCTGGACGACGGTGCCCTTCTCCTGCACGTAGGTGTTGTGCAGGTTCGACTGGTTCGGCAGCCACACCTCGGGATGCGCGTGCATCGAGCCCTTGTCCATCGCCTCGAAGACGATGGGGTTCGACCCGTTCTGAAGCTCGACTTCGAGGCCGAGATTCTGCTCGATGGCGACCTTCAGCACATGGGCGGTCGCGTTGACCGACGGCCAGTTCGGCACGCCGATCACGATATCCGACGCCAGCGCGGGAATCGCCGTCATGACGGTCAACGCGGAGGCCGCGAGGGTCGATCTGATGAGTTTCATTCGTTTTCTCCCTGATTCGTGCTGTACCCTTGCACAGGCACACGGACGTTAACAACCGGCGCATCGAGGGAATTCCGTGACGGGAAGACGGCCCGGCCGGGCCGCGAAACGGAACCTCGCGCGCGCAGGAACCCGGGGGAGAAGGACGCGATGGCCGACGAACACGACGCCAGCATGATGGACACCCTCTACTGGTGGGGCATCCCGACGCTCTTCCGCTGTCCGCACGGCCCGCCGGAGGGGCAGGACATCGCCCTCGTGGGCGTGCCCCATTCCACCGGCAACGGTACCACCGAGCGCGACCAGCACCTCGGCCCCCGCGCCCTACGCCACGTTTCGGCAGTGCAGCGGCGGGTGCACGGGGCCTTCGGCCTCGACCCGTGGAAGGCGGCGCGGATCGCGGACGTGGGCGACGTGCCGTTCCCCCGCGCGAACGACAACGAGGACTGCATCGCCCGGATCACCGAGTTCTACGCCCACATCGACGCGGCGGGGGCGCGGCCCGTCTCCATCGGCGGGGACCATTCGATCACGGGCGGCATCGTGCAGGCGCTGGGGCGCGGGGCCGTCGCCGGGGGCGAGCCGGTATGCTTCCTGCACCTCGACGCGCATACGGACGTGTTCACCAAGGTCGACCACTTCCTCGGGGCCGAGAAGTCGGCGGCGCACTGGGGAGCGTATCTCGTCGACCAGGGGCGGGTGGACCCGACCCGTTCCATGCAGATCGGCCTGCGCGGCCACCCGCGCACGCTCGACTGGCTGCAACCGTCCTACGACTACGGCTACAACGTGGTGACCATGGCCGAGTACCGCGCGCGCGGGGCGGCGGACGTGATCGCCCAGATCCGGGAGGTGCTGGCCGGGCGGCCCGTCTACATCACCTTCGACCTCGACTGCCTCGACCCCTCCGTCGCCCCGGCGGTGGCCAACCTGGAGCCGGGCGAGCGCGGCTTCGACATCGACGAGGCGGTCGCCCTCCTGCGCGCGGCGCGGGGCATGAACATCGTCGGCGGCGACGTGGTCTGCATGATGCCGACGAAGGATTCGCCGAACAACATCACCGCCCTCGTGGCGGGGGCGGTGATGTTCGAGATGATCTCGATGATCGCGGAGGGGGTGGGGGCGTAGCTCTGCCCCGGACCTCGATCCGGGGCCTGTTCGAACGGAGCGCTCTATTCCTACAGGCCCCGGATCGAAGTCCGGGGCAGCGCGTTTCCTTTCCTCAATCGTACGTCAGGTCCGTCGCCTTGCCGCGGAAGATCACGTAGGACAGCGTCGTGTAGGCGATGATGATCGGGATGACGAGGCAGGCGCCGACGAGGATGATGAACAGGCTCTCGGGCGCGCTCGCGGCCTCGTAGATGGTCGTCCGCTCGGGTACCACGTAGGGGTAGAATGAATAGGCCATCCCGACGAAGCCCAGCGTGAACAGCACGCTGCTCGCCATGAAGGGAATCCAGTTCCAGCGGTCCTCCCGGTCGGGCAGGTGGCGCAGCGCCAGCCAGATGACCGCGACCAGACCCGCCGACATGAGCGGCAGCGGCAGCAGGAACGCGAATTCGGGCAGCGAGAACCACTTCGCGAAGATGCGCGGGCTGACGAGGGGCGTGGCGAGCGAGACGCAGCCCAGACCCACCACCACCCCCGGCAATCCCCGCTTCGCCCAGCGCACCGCCCTGCGCTGGAGCGCGCCCTCGGTCTTCATCATCACCCAGCACGCGCCGATGAAGGCGTAGGCCCCGGTCAGGCACAGGGCCGTCAGGGCGGCGAAGGCGATGGTGGTCGAGGTCGATTTCAGGCCCATGATGTAGAGGCCGAGCATGTAGCCCTGCGACAGCGAGGCCAGCAGCGAGCCGGCCACGAAGGTCGCGTTCCACTGCGCCTTGCCCCGTGCCGTGGCGGTCTTGCCGCGAAACTCGAAGGCGACGCCGCGCAGGATCAGCCCGAAGAGCATCACGAAGACCGGCAGGTAGAGCGCGGTCAGGATGTCCCCGTGCGCCGAGGGAAAGGCGACGAGCAGCAGGCCGACGGCCAGCACCAGCCACGTCTCGTTCGCATCCCAGAACGGCCCGATCGAGGCGATCATCACGTCCTTCTCCTCGTCCCCGGCGAAGGGCATCAGCAGCCCCACGCCGAGGTCGAAGCCGTCGAGAATCACGTAGATCAGGATCGCGAAGCCCATCAGGGCGGCGAAGATGATCGGCAGGGTCGTCTCGGGGTTGGGGATTAGGTCCATGGTGCCTACTCCGCCGGGACGACGTCGGCGTCGGGGTTGGGGCCGACCGCGCCCGTGCCGCCCCCGCCCGTCTTGGTACCCGCGCGGCCGCCGGCGCGGGGCATGTCGGCCACCTTCTCGCCGCGCGCGGCCCGGGTCGCGAGGCCGAACATCGTCAGGATGTAGGCGGCCAGCAGCACCGCGTAGATCGACAGGTACGCCGTCAGCGTCCCGGCGACCATGGGCGCGGGCACGTCGGCCACCGCCTGCTCGGTCGTCATCACGCCCTGCACGAGCCACGGCTGACGCCCGATCTCGGTCGTGTACCAGCCCGCGAGCGTGGCGATCCAGCCCGAGAAGGTCATCGCGACCAGCGGGACCAGGATCGCCTTGCCCAGACCGTCCACCCCGCCGTGGCGGATCATGCGGTACGCCGTGACCCACGAGACCAGCAGCATCAGCATTCCGGTGGCGACCATCACGCGGAACGACCAGAAGACGGGCGCGACGGGCGGGTGCAGGGGCGTGCCGTCCTCGGCGACGAAATCGTTCAGCCCCGGCACAACGCCGTCGGCCTTGTGCTTGAGGATGAGGCTTGCGCCCGAGGGGATGCCGATCTCGAAATCGTTCGAGCGCGTTTCCTCGTTCGGCAGGGCGAACAGCACGAGCGGCACGTTGCCCCGCGTCTCCCAGTTGCCCTCCATGGCCGCGACCTTCTGCGGCTGATGCTCCAGGGTGTTCAGGCCGTGCAGGTCTCCGGCGACGATCTGCACGGGGATGAGCAGCGCGGCGAGGTAGACGCCCGTCTTCATCGTCAGGCGCACGCCGGGGCTGCGGTCGCCGATCAGGCGGCGATAGGCCGAGACGCCCGCCAGCAGGAACGCCACCGTCAGGCCGCTCGCCAGCAGCATGTGCGTCAGGCGGTAGGGCAGCGACGGGTTGAAGATGATGGCCGACCAGTCGGTCGCATGGGCCACCCCGTCGATCATCTCGAACCCCTGGGGCGTGTGCATCCAGGAATTGAGGACGATGATCCAGAACGAGCTCATCGTCGTGCCGAAGGCGACGAGGAAGGTCGCGGTCGTGTGCAGCCAGCCGGGCACCCGGCGGAAGCCGAAGAGCATGATCCCGAGGAACGCGGCCTCCAGGAAGAACGCGGTCAGGATCTCGTAGGCGAGCAGCGGCCCGGCGATATTGCCGACCGTCTCCATGAAGCCCGGCCAGTTCGTGCCGAACTGGAAGCTCATGGTGATGCCCGAGACGACGCCGAGGCCGAAGCTGAGCGCGAAGACCTTCACCCAGAAGCGGTACGCGGCCATCCAGCGGTCGTCCCCCGTCGCGTTGTAGCGCAGGCGGAAGAACAGCAGCACCCAGCCCAGGGCGATGGTGATCGTCGGGAACAGGATGTGGAACGAGATATTCGCGGCGAACTGGATGCGCGAAAGGATGAGGGCGTCCATTTCCATCGGTCAGGCTTCCTTTCCGGCGGGGGTCTTGTCCTTGGCGGTGCGGCGGCCGACGAGGGAGAGGATGTCGGCGCCGGCGAATTTCTGCAGCTTGCTGCCGAGGGCGAGAAGCTGCTTGAGGCGGTCGGTCTCAAGCCGGTTCATGTCGTCGTACCAGCCGGTCAGCAACTCGATCAGTTCGCGCAGTTCGGAAAGGCGGTCATGGGCGTGACGGTCCGCCTCGCTGTCCACCGTCCGCATCTCCAGTTCCCGCAACTTGCTGAGCGTGGGGTCGATCTCGCGCTTCTTGCGCTCCGCGACGAGGATGCGGACGATCTCCCACAGGTCTTCCGGCGTCGTGAAATAATCCCGCCGGTCGTCGGGCAGGTGTTTCAATCGAACGAGATTCCACGCCTGAAGTTCCTTGAGACCCATCGACACGTTCGAGCGGGAGAAGCCGAGGCGATCCACGATCTGCTCGGCATTGAGGGGCACGTCGCTGAGGAACAGGACGGCGTAGATCTGCCCCACGGTCCTGTTGATGCCCCAGCGAGACCCCATCTCGCCGAAATGGAGCACGAATTCCTGCTGAAGGGAGGAGAGGTTCATCGCCGCCTTCCGTTCATCCAAGTCATTTCAATAATTTCTGAAATAGCATGGATGAGTGAAAATTTCCACCGTGGCGGCGGGATACGATGTCGCATACGGGGTGGTGCGAATGCAGTTAGGTCCCTGTCGATCCTCACATTCGTCTGAGTGAGATATGAGGTCGTGCGGGGCGGTATCAACCGCGACGGACGAGAGGTCGCGGGGACCCGCCCCACCCCGCTCAGGCGATGATCGAGACGACGCGATAGAGCGCCCGCGCGCCCCGGCCCCCATGGCGGTCGAGAAAATCCTGTTCCGCCTGCGATGCGGCCTTTCCCCGCCGGACGGGCCTGCGCCCGTCGGGGTTCAGCGTGTCGGACGGGAGGGAGAGGGCGATGGTGGTCATGGCGATGTCCTTTCGGGGGTCGTCGTTCCGGTTGCCTCGATCCTATCGACGGGCGACACTGCGCGGAACGGCATGAAACGAAAGGGTCGTTCCATGAATGAAAGAACACCGGCCTGGGACGATCTGGCGGCCTTCCTCGCCATCGCCCGTCATGGCGGGCTGTCGGCGGCGGCCCGGGAGACCGGATCGAGCGCGCCGACGCTGGGGCGGCGGATGCGGGCGCTGGAACGGATGCTGGGGCGGGAGCTGTTCGTGCGCCGGACGCATGGCTACGACCTGACCGACGAGGGCGAGCGGTTGCGCGACGGGCTGCGCCCGGCGGAGGAGAGCATCCTGCGCGCGATCTCCCGCGCAGACCGCGACGACGCGCTGCTGCCGCTGGTGAAGGTCACCGCCGGAACCTGGACAATGCTGGCCGTCGCCGAGGCCCTGCCCGCCATCGCGGGCGCGCCGCCCGACCTGCGCGTCCGTCTGGTGCCGGGGGAGGACGTGCTGTCGATTCCCCGGCGGGAGGCGGCCATCGGGTTCCGCGCGCGCCGCCCGGTGGAGGCGGGTCTGGCGGCGCGGCGGCTGCGCAGGGTGGCCTTCGCGCCCTATGCCGCGCAGGGCGCGCCCGACCGCTGGATCGTCGTCCGGGCCGATACGCCGTCGGCCCGCTGGGTCGCCGAGCGCTGCGGCAGCCGGATCGCGGCGGAGACGACCGCGCCGCGCCTCGCGCTCGACCTGGCGACGGGCGGGGCCGGGCGGGTCCTGCTGCCCACCTTCGTCGGGGACGGGCGCGCGGGGCTGGAGCGGGTCGGGGAGACGGTGGACGAACTGGCGCACGACCAATGGCTCGTCACCCACGACGCGGACCGCTTCCTGCCTGAGGTCCGCCGCGCCTTGGATCGCATCGGCGCGGTGTTCGGATAGGGATGGAGGCCTACGTTTCCGAATCCGCCCGGCTCTTGCCCGAGACCTCGGCCGCGAGCGCCGCGCCCATGAAGGCGTCGAGATCGCCGTCGAGCACGCCCCCCGTGTCGGAGGTCTCCAGCCCGGTGCGCAGGTCCTTGACCATCTGGTAGGGTTGCAGGACGTAGCTGCGGATCTGGTGGCCCCAGCCGATATCCGACTGCTCGGCGCGCTGAGCGTTGGCCGCCTCCTCGCGCTCGCGCAGCTCCTTCTCGTACAGGCGCGCGCGCAGCATCTTCATGGCGATATCGCGGTTCTGGTGCTGGGACTTCTCCGACGACGTGACCACGATGCCGCTCGGGACGTGGGTGATGCGCACCGCCGAGTCGGTCGTGTTCACGTGCTGGCCGCCCGCGCCGGACGAGCGGTAGGTGTCGATGCGGATATCCTTGTCCTGGATGTCGATCTCGATGGTGTCGTCGATGACGGGCGTCACCTGCACCGAGGAGAACGACGTGTGACGCCGGGCCGCGCTGTCGAAGGGCGAGATGCGCACGAGGCGATGCACGCCGCTCTCGGCCTTCATCCAGCCGAAGGCGTTGTCGCCCTTGACCTGGTAGGTGACGGACTTGATGCCCGCCTCGTCGCCGGGCGAATGCTCCATCACCTCGACCTTGTAGCCGCGCTTCTCGGCCCAGCGGGTGTACATCCGCGCCAGCATCGACGCCCAGTCGCAGGATTCGGTGCCGCCCGCGCCGGAATTGATCTCGATGAAGGCGTCGGAGCCGTCCATCTCGCCCGACAGGAGCGCCTCCAGCTCGGCGGTCTCGGCCCGGGCCTTGAGGGCGGTCAGCGCGGCCTCGGCCTCGGCCACCACGTCCGCGTCGTCCTCCATCTCGCCCAGCTCGATCAGCTCGACATTGTCCGACAGGTCGGAGTCCAGCGCGCGATAGCGGTCGACGGCATCGGCGAGCTGCTGGCGCTCGCGCATGATCTTCTGGGCGTTGGCCGGATCGTCCCACAGCGTCGGGTCCTCGGCGCGCGCGTCGTATTCCTCCAGCCGCGACAGCGCGCTGTCCCAGTCGAGGCGGCGACGCAGGAGCGCCAGGGACTCCTCGATGGCGGTGACGGTGGACTGGGTCTCGGCGCGCATTGGGACGGCTTTCGGAAGGCGGGAAGGGATATCCGCCCATGTAGCGGCGGAGGGCGGGTCAGTAAAGCCCGCGCCCGCCGCCCACGTCCTGCGCGCTCGCGCCCGGCGTAGCGACGCCCGGCGCGGCAACGCCCGGATCGTAGGGCGCGACGCCCTGCCCCCCGAACTGCGTGCCCAGCGGCAGCGGCGTCGGGCGGAAGGCCGGCTGTTGCGGTTGCGGAGCCGACTGGTTCGGTCGATAGACGACGCCGGGGGCCGGAACGATCGTGATGGCCGGGTCCTGGGAGACGATCATCTGTCCCGTCGCAGGGTCGAAGCGGATGAGCGGCTCGTCCGGGTCGGGGACGGTGGCGGTGGAGCGGATGGCCGGGCGCGGCGGCGCGCCGTTCGGCTGGGCGGGGAGGCCCTGACCCTGCGGGCCGGCCGCGGGGGGCGCCAGCGGACCCGCGGGCACGAAGCCGCCGACGGAGGCGGACGGTCCGGCCAGGTCGGGCTGGAGCGCAGTGCCGCCGATGCCGTCGATGGTCGGCACGAAGCCGCCGCCCACCGCCGCCACGTCCGCGCCGCCGAAATCGCCGCCCTGGGGGACGGTGCCGGAGCGGAAGGCTTCCCAGATCACGTTGGAGCCGAACACGTCGTCGCCGACCCGCTCGCCGTTGCGGCGGTCGATCTTCACGAGGCTGACGCCTTCGGGGGCCTCGAACTTGCGCGGCGCGCGGTCGGCCATGGCCGCGCGCATGAAATCCTCGAAGACCGGCCCGCACAGCGCCCCGCCCGAGGCCCGCTTGCCCAGGGATTTCGGCGTGTCGTAGCCGATGTAGCAGCCGAAGACGAGGTCGGGGGTGAAGCCCACGAACCACGCGTCGCGCGCGTCGTTCGTCGTGCCGGTCTTGCCCGCGACCGGAAAGCCGAGGCGCGTGAGCTTGGTGGCCGTGCCGCGCTGGACCACGCCCTCCATGAGCGAGACGGTCTGGAAGGCCGTCACCGGATCGACGACCTGCTCCGGCTCGCCCGCCTCGCGGGAGACGATCCACGGCTCGTCGATATCCACCGGCTCGCCCGCATCGTCGCGCAGGCTCTCCACCAGCTTGGGCGTCACGCGCCTGCCGCCGTTGGCGAACATCGCGTAGGCCGTGGTCATGCGCATCAGCGTCGTCTCCCCCGCGCCGAGCGAGAAGGAGAGGAGCGCGGGCATGTCGTCGTAGACGCCGAAGCGGCGGGCGTAGTCGGAGACGACCTCCATGCCCACGTCCTGCGCCACGCGCACGGTGATCAGGTTCTTGGATTTCTCCAGCCCCACGCGCAGGGGGATCGGGCCGTAGAATTCGCCCGCGTCGTAGTTCTGCGGCTTCCACAGTCCCTCGCCGTTGCCCTGGTCGACCGTGACCGGCGCGTCGAGGACGATGGAGGCGGGGGTGTAGCCGTGATCCATGGCCGCCGCGTAGACGATGGGCTTGAAGGCGGAGCCGGGCTGGCGCCGGGCCTGGGTCGCGCGGTTGAACTTGCTCTGCTGGACGCTCAGGCCGCCCTGCATGGCCAGAACGCGGCCCGTATCCGGCTCCATGGCCACGACCGCGCCGTCGGCATCGGGCAGCTGGCGCAGGCCCCAGACGATCTCGTCCACGTCGGCGATCTGCGCGGGGGAGAGGGTGCGCACGTCGCCGTCCCTCGCCGCGCCGCCGGGGGTGAGGTAGACGATGTCGCCGGGGCGCATGATGTCGGTCATCACCTTCGGCTCCGGCCCGCGGGTCGGGCCGTCGATGCGCCGCCGCGCCCAGCTTACGGCCTCGAAGGTCACCGCGACCGGCTCCTCGACGCCGCGCAGGCCGACGCGGGCCTCGCCGCCGCCCTCCTCGCCGTCCTCGACGGCCAGGACGACGCCGATCTTCCAGTCGTCGAAATCCTTGGGCGCCTCGCTCTTCTCCAGCGCCGCGCGCCAGTCGCCTTCGGGGTCGGTGATGCCCAGCGGTCCCTTGTAGGAGCCGCGCTTGGAATAGGCGAAGAGACCCTCGCGGAGCGCGCGGGAGGCGTATTCCTGCATCTCCCGGTCCAGCGTCGTGCGGATGCTCAGGCCGCCGCCGTAGAGCGCCGCGTCCGCCGCGCCCTGCGGCTCGGCCTCGCCGCGCTCGACCGCCGCGCGGGCGTAATGCTCCAGCAGGCGCGCGCGCACCTCCTCGATCATGTAGGCGGACGAGAAGTCGTAGCTTTCCTCGCGCTCCTCGTCGTTGAGGCGGGTGAGCAGCGGCTCGGCCTTGGCGCGGGCCACCGCATCGGCGGTCATGTAGCCGTTCTCGCCCATCTCCGTCAGGACGTAGTTGCGCCGGGCCAGCGCCGCGCGGGCGTTGCGCTCGGGGTGCAGGGCGGACGGGGCCTTCGGCAGGGCGGCGAGGTAGGCCGCCTCCTCGGGGGCGAGGAACGCCATGTCCTTGCCGAAATAGGTCTGCGCCGCCGCCGCCACGCCGTAGGAGCGCGCGCCGAGATAGATCTGGTTGAGATAGATCTCCAGGATGCGGTCCTTGGACAGCGCGCGCTCGATCTGCACGGCCAGCACCGCCTCGCGCACCTTGCGGCTGAGGCTGCGCTCGTTGGTCAGGAGCATGTTCTTGACCACCTGCTGCGTGATGGTCGAGGCCCCGCTCATGCGGCCCCCGTCGCGCAGGGCCTGCACGTTGCGCACCATGGCCTTGGCGATGCCGACGGGGTCGATGCCGGCATGGTCGCGGAAGTTCTTGTCCTCGGCGCTGATGAAGGCGTTCTGCACCTGCATCGGGATCTCGTCGATAGGGACGAAGGCGCGGCGCTGGCGGGCGAAGCGGGCGATGACCGCGCCGTCGTCGTCGTAGACCAGCGAGGACTGGGGCGGCTTGTAGTCGGCGAGCTGCTCGTATTCCGGCAGGTCGCGGCCGTAATACCAGACGGCCCCCGCCACCGCGAGCGAGCCGGCGAGCGCGATCAGCGCCAAGGCACTGAAGATATGGCCGAAAAACCTGATGATCATGCCGTCGTTCCGATCCTCGTGCGCTCGTCCGGCCCCGTCTCCTTCCCCGCTTGCGCGGGAACCGTGGCCGGATAGGGGCGCGCGCCATCCTTTTGCGCCCCTGTCACCCGTATACAACACATCGCGCATGGCGCGCCCCGCCACGGGGGCCGCCCCGCGGGGCCGCGCGCCGGCCTATCGCAGGGCGATATCGCGGACGCTGCGCTCGATGCGCCAGGCGTCGATCGCCGCCTTCAGCGCCGCCGCCGTGGCCCGCCGCCATTCGGGCGAGGCCAGGCGCTCGCGGTCCTCGGCATTCGACATGAAGCCCAGCTCCAGCAGGATCGAGGGCATGTCCGGCACCCGGAGGACGTGGAAGTTGTCATGCTTGACGAAGTTGCGCTTGAGCGGCGTCACCCGCGACAGCTTGTCGCGCACCATCTCGGCGAAGAGGCGCGAGCCGGTCTGGGTCTCGCGGCGCTCCAGGTCGAGCAGCACGCGCACCACGTCCTCGCGCTCCTCGCGCAGGTCGATGCCGGCGACCGTGCCCGCCTCCTTGGCGGTGACGAGATCGTCGATGGAGCGGATCGAGCCTTCCTCCGAGAGCATGTAGGCCCCCGCCCCGCTCACCGTCTCGTCGTCGAACCAGTCGGCGTGGATCGAGATGAAGAGGTCCGCGCGCTTCTCGCGGGCGAAGGAGACCCGGTCGGGCAGCTCGACGAACACGTCCTCGCGGCGGGTGGCGAACGGTTCGTACTCGGGGTCTTCCTCCAGCAGCGCCATCAGCGCCTCGGAGAAGGCGAGCACGGCGCTGGCCTCGCGCAGGCCGACCAGCTCGCCCGCGCCGGGGTCGCGCCCGCCATGGCCGGGGTCGATGACGATGCGGAACGGCTCGTGCTCGCGTTCACGCCGGGGCGCCGGCTCGGCATCCGCCCCCCCGATCGCGGAGAGCATGCCCGGCGCGGCCATGGCCATCGCCGCGACCTTGCCGCCCGCCCCCTCGCCCTCCGGCACCGGCCCGGCCTTCGTGGCGGGGACGGGCGGGGCGGCGGGGGTGTCGTCGTCGGCCAGCACGACCTCCAGCGGCGGCTGGATGCGCGCCAGCAGCGCGGCGACCTCGGCCGAGATGTCGTCGTCGTCGTCGAGCGCCTCGTCCTCCACGGCCGGGGCCGGGGGGACCGGGTCGGCACCGGCGAAGAGCGCGCCGAGCGCGCCGTATTCGGCGGTGGCCGGGTCGAACCGGCGCTGGCGGAAGGTGTCGCGCGTGCCGTCGTCCACCACCGGGGCCTCGGGCAGCGCCCCGGTCGCGCCGGGAATCTGCGTGCCGTCGGCGCGGTAGACCTGATCGTTGGCGAGGCGGTAGGGGTCGAGCGGGCGCGAGACGAGGCGGCGGAGCTGGATGTCCAGCTCGTACCCGACCTTGTTCGCCAGTGGCGTCACCTGGAAATCGACGATCTGCGCGGGGCCGGTCAGGTTGAAGACCAGGCGCGAGACGCTGGGCGTCAGGAGGCCGAAGCGGTAGCTGTGGATGAGGCGGCTGCGCACCTGACCGTTGAGCCGCGGCATGCGCCAGTCGATGCGCGGCAGGTCGATGACCAGCCTGTCCGGTCCCGACAGCGTGAACAGCTTGGGCGAGACGGGCACGTTCACGTGCATCAGCACGCGGGTGAAATTATCGTACGTCCCGACCCGCACGGCGTCGACGGCGGCCACGACCGAGCCGCGCGCCTCCGCGCCCTGCCCGAAGGACACCGTCAGCGCCGCCGCGACCGCGACGGCCCGAATCATCCGGGTCAACCCAGTGAATGCGCCCATGGCACCTGCCCTTGCTGCCTCGTCACCGTTCTTTGCGACGGCCCCTCTGGAAACGCTTCTAACACAAAGCCGCCTCTTGTAGAAATTCATTCGCGCCCACCGACCTCACGCGGCGCGACCCGTTCGGGCTGCCGCTACGTCACCCTTCCGGCGTCCCGTTCGCGCCCCCTTCCGGGCCGGCGTGAAAAGAAGCGTCGACAAAGCCATGCGCTTTGATGCATTAAGGTGGGGTGGGCGCGGTTAATAAATCGTTGTCCAGTTCGAATGTAGGAAACGACCACGGGATCGCGGCGCGCTGGCGACAGCACGGCAATGGGGCACGGCACCCGCGCGCGGCGACACGAACGAATATTCCTTCGGGCACGGGCCATCGGCCCCGGACCCGGTTCCATTCCGGACGACGGCGTCCGGCGAAAGTTGACAACGGTGATTTCGAGCCAATCCATGCGCCAGGAAGAGGACGGAGCGTACCGCGCTCCCGGTCCGGTTCCTGTCCGCGCCCCGGACGCTCGCGCGGCGACGCTGGCCTCCCGCAGGCCCGCGCGCGATCACGCCATCATAGGAAAGGCGGAGGTGCAGCGCGCACCGCCGCGACCCGGTTCCTCCCCCCGGCATCCATCCGAGGGGCCACCCGGGCCGTCCGGCGCGTCTGCGCCGTCCGAATCGACAGCGGCATGGCCAAGACAATGCTCATCGACGCGACCCACCCGGAAGAAACCCGGGTCGTCGTGGCGGACGGACAGCGACTCGAGGAATTCGATTTCGAGTCGATCAACAAGAAGCAGCTCGCGGGGAACATCTATCTCGCCAAGGTGATGCGGGTGGAGCCGTCGCTCCAGGCCTGCTTCGTGGATTACGGCGGCAACCGCCACGGCTTCCTCGCCTTCAGCGAGATCCATCCCGACTACTACCAGATCCCCGCCGCCGAGCGCGCGGCGCTCGTGGCCGCCCAGGAACGCGCCAGCCGCGAGGCGAACCGCGACGACGACGAGGATGACGGCGAGGGCCGGGGCAGCAAGGGCCGGGGTGCCAAGCGCGGCCGCGGTCGCGGCGACCGGGAGAACCGCGCCGACCGGGCCGAGCGCAAGGACCGGGGCGAGGCCAAGCCCGACGACCGGGACGAGAACCGGGGCGAGGGCCGTCGCGGCTCCCGCCGGGTCAGCCGGGGCCGCACCGCCGCGCGCTCGCGCAAGCGCACCCGCTCGGGCGCCTACATCGAGCGCGAATTCCGCATCGGCGGCGGCGTGCGCGTGCGCGTGGTGAACGAGACCGACACCATCGACATGGACCTCCTCGAACGCGAGTTCACCATCGGCGGCTCGATCCCCGTGCGGGTCATGCGCCTGCCCGACGCGCAGGCCGCCAAGCCGGCGGAAGACGACAACGCCGAGGGAACCGCCTCCACCAAGGCCGCCGCGACGGACGATCTGGACCGTGTGACCTCGGACGACGACGCCCCCGCCCGCGACGCCCCCGAATCCGTCGGCGGCGAGGACTGGGACGACACCCCCGTCCCCCGCGTGCGGATGCGCGACTACAAGATCCAGGACGTGATCAAGCGCCGCCAGATCATGCTCATCCAGATCAACAAGGAGGAGCGCGGCAACAAGGGTGCGGCGGTCACCACCTACCTCTCGCTCGCGGGCCGCTACTGCGTGCTGATGCCCAACACCGCCAAGGGCGGCGGCATCTCGCGCAAGATCACCAACGCCCCCGACCGCAAGCGCCTGAAGGAGATCGCCGGGAACCTGGAGGTACCGCGCGGCATGGGCCTCATCGTCCGCACCGCCGGCGCGCAGCAGAGCGGGGCCGAGATCACCCGCGACTACGAGTACCTGCTCCGCCAGTGGGACGCGATCCGGACCCTGACCCTCGAATCCTACGCCCCCGCGGCGATCTACGAGGAAGGCAACCTGATCAAGCGCTCGATCCGCGACCTCTACACCAGCGACATCGCCGAGATCGTGGTGGCCGGGGAAGGCGGATACGCGGAGGCGCGCGACTACGTCGCCATGCTCATGCCCGACCACGTGAAGAACGTGAAGCTGCATCGGGGCCACACGCCGCTCTTCATCGAGCACCGGGTCGAGGATCAGCTCGCGGCAATGTTCAACCCCACCGTCCAGCTCAAGTCGGGCGGCTACATCGTCATCGGCGTGACCGAGGCGCTGGTGGCCATCGACGTGAACTCGGGCCGCTCGACCCGCGAATCCTCGATCGAGGACACCGCGACCAAGACCAATCTGGAGGCCGCCGAGGAGGTGGCGCGGCAGGTGCGCCTGCGCGACCTCGCCGGGCTGCTGGTCATCGACTTCATCGACATGAACGAGCGGCGCAACAACGCCGCCGTCGAGCGCCGCCTGAAGGAGAGCCTCGCCAACGACCGCGCGCGCATCCAGCTCGGGCGCATCTCCTCCTTCGGGTTGCTGGAGATGTCGCGCCAGCGCCTGCGCCCCGGCATGATCGAGGCGACGACGAACCCCTGCCCGCATTGCCACGGCACGGGCCTCGTGCGCTCGGACGACACGCTCGCGCTGACCATCCTGCGCGAGGTCGAGGAGGAGGGGCTGCGCAAGTCCACCGCCGTCGTGGAGGTCTCGGCCCCCGTCTCGGTCGCCAACTTCCTGCACAACCACAAGCGCGACCGCATCCTCGACATGGAGCGCCGCCACGGCATCCGGGTCGTGATCGAGGGCGACACGGCGAAGATCAGCCCGGACTTCTCGATCAAGAAGATGAAGATGGACGACGCGCCCGACCATCTGAAACCCGTGCCCACCGCCGCCGTCAGCATGGAAAGCGTCTACGAGGACGCCCGGGAGGACGACGGGGATGCGGGCGGGGACGACGCGCCCGAGGAAGTCGTCGCCCGCGACGAGAAGCCCGCGCGCCGCGGGCGGCGCAGCGAGCGGCGGGGCGGCGACGCGAACGGCGCGGCGGCCGATCCCCTGCCCGTCATCGAGACCGATGCCGAGGGCGATCCGCGCGGCGGCGAGCCGTTCGCCTACGGGGGCGGGGACGACAAGGACGCCCGCAAGGAAGAGAACGAGGAGGCGAACGGACGCGGCAATTCGCGCCGCTCGCGCCGGGGCGGCCGCAAGCGCAACAAGAAGGCCGATGTCCCCCGCGAGTTCGGCGAGGCGTCGGCGCTGTCGATGCTCTCGGGCCGCGACGCGCTCGACCGGGCGCTGCCGGACGTCTTCCGCTCCGAGGACGCGATCCGCGTGAAGGAGACGCCCGCGCCGCAGCCGGAGGCCGAGGAAGCCCCTCGGCCGGAACCGAAGGCCGAGGACGCGTCTAAGGTGGAGCCGGACGTGAAGGACGCGCCCAGGGACGAGCCTGCGCCCGAACCCGCATCGGAGATCGAGACCCGCGCCGGGGAGATCGTCGAGGAGGCGAGGGAAGCCGTCGAACGGGCGGCCCCCGAGGAAACGCCCGCCCCCGCCGCCGAGACGCCCCCGCCCGCGCCGCAGCCCGACCGGCCCAAGCGCACCGGCTGGTGGTCGCGATAGCGCATGACGGGGACGATGCGGGCGGGGCGGTCTACGCCGCCCCCTCGCGCCGGTCGATCTCGCGCATCGTGATCGGGGCGAGGACGCCGTGGACGAAGACGGACAGGAGGATCGCCGCCAGCGCGATGCGCCACACCGCGTCGATCCCCTCGAACGTCGCCGCCCCCGCCCCGTAGGCGATGTAGAACAGCGTTCCCAGCCCCCGGATGCCGAAGGCGCCGATGGCGAAGCGTTGCAGCCGCGGCCCCGTCAGCGGGGCCATGGCCACCATCCCGGCGAGGGGGCGCAGGGCGAAGATGAGCAGCGCGGCGACCGCGACCTCGGACCAGCGCAGCCCCGCCATGCCACCCGAGACCACGTACCCCCCGAGCCAGAGCAGGAACAGGGCGAGGATGCCCTTCTCGAACTGGTCGGAGAAGCGGTGGGGATGCTCGATATACTCGGACTCCCCCTTCTGCGATGAATGCCGCCGCCCCGCCCGGGCCGCGAAGAAGACGGCGAGGAAGCCGTAGCTCTCGACCGCCTCGGCCAGGCCATAGGCCAGGAAGGTCGTGCCGATCATCACCATGCCCGCGTCGGACGCCCCCCGCTGCGCGTCGCCGTGCGGTCCGTGGACGAAATGCCCCAGCACCCGCCCCGTCCCCCATCCCAGCACCAGACCGACCGCAAGGCGGTAGGCGACGTCGAAGCCGAGCCATTCCGTCAGCCAGCCCGGCCCGGCCTGACCCGCCTCCACGGCGGCCAGCGCGATGGCGAGATAGACGAAGGGAAAGGCGAGACCGTCGTTCAGCCCGGCCTCGGCGGTCAGGGCGACGCGCACGTCGCTCTCGCCCCCCTCGTTCGGTCCCTCGACCTGGACCGAGCGGGCGAGGACCGGGTCGGTCGGAGCCAGCACGGCGGCCAGCAGCACGGCAGAGGCGAGCGATAGCCCGGTGAAGGCCATCCCCATCCAGACCAGACCCAGCATCGTCAGCGGCATCGTGATGCCGAGCAGCAGCCAGACATGCCGCCATGCGCGCAGCCCGATAGGGCGGTCGATGGCCAGCCCGGCCCCCGCGATGGCGATGATGACGATGACCTCCGAGGCGTATTCGACCACCGCGAGATGCCCGTCGGACCCCCGGGGGTCGAGGACGAAGGCCGAGAGCGGGGTGAAGGCGAGCGCCGCCCCCGCGCCGATGTAGAGCATCGGGATGGACGGCAGCTTGGGCCGGCTGAACAGATGCATCATCGTCATGCCGAGAAAAGCGGCCCCGGCGACGACGTAGAAGAGGGCATGGGTTCCGAACACGCGCGCGCTCCCGATCATATGGCCGTGGCGGCCAGATAGGGCGAAACGGGCGCGGGGGCAGGGGGATCGTCCGGGGAAATGCGCGGCCCCGGCGCGATTCGCGATTCCGCCGGGGCGGGCGATGGTCTAGACCTGCCCCGTCCCCCCTTTCGCGCGAGGCCGCCCCATGACCACCGATCCCGCCGATTTCGGCCCCATCCATTTCATCGGCATCGGCGGCATCGGCATGAGCGGCATCGCCGAGGTGATGCTGAACCTCGGCTACACCGTGCAGGGGTCGGACCTGCGCGAATCGCCGACCCTCGACCGCCTGCGCCGCATGGGCGCGACCGTCACGGCGCGGCAGGCCCCCGAGAATCTCGGCGCGGCGGCGGTCGTCGTGATCTCCTCGGCCATCAAGGCGGGCAACGTGGAGCTGGACGCCGCGCGCGGCCGCCGCCTGCCCATCGTGCGCCGGGCCGAGATGCTGGCCGAGCTGATGCGGCTCAAGCTCAACGTCGCCGTCGCGGGCACCCACGGCAAGACGACCACCACTTCGCTCGTCGCCGCGCTGCTGGACGCGGGCGGCATCGACCCGACCGTCATCAACGGCGGCATCATCCAGTCCTACGGCTCGAACGCGCGCAAGGGCGAGGGCGAGTGGATGGTGGTGGAGGCGGACGAGAGCGACGGCACCTTCGTGCGCCTGCCCGCCACCATCGCCATCGTGACCAATATCGACCCCGAGCACATGGAGCATTACGGCGATTTCGACGCCCTGCGCGCCGCCTTCGGGCGCTTCGTGGAGAATATCCCCTTCTACGGGGCCGCTGTGTGCTGCATCGACCACCCGGAGGTGCAGGCGCTTGTGGGGCGGGTGAAGGACCGGCGGATCGTCACCTACGGGCGCTCGCCCCAGGCCGATATCCGCCTCGACGCCCTGCGCTTCGAGCAGGGGCGCGCCGTGTTCGACGTGGACGTGCGGCTGGGCCGTCCGCGCCGGATGGAGGGCCTGAGCCTGCCCATGCCGGGCGAACACAACGTCCTGAACGCGCTGGCGGCGGTGGGCGTGGCCGAGCACATGGGCATCGCGGAGGACGCCATCCGCGCGGGGCTGGAGGGCTTTTCCGGGGTCAAGCGCCGCTTCACCCATGTCGGCGACTGGAACGGGGTGCGCATCATCGACGATTACGGGCACCACCCCGTCGAGATCGCCGCCGTGCTGAAGGCGGCGCGGGCGAGCACGGAAGGCCGCGTCATCGCCGTCCACCAGCCGCACCGCTACACGCGTCTGCACGACCTGTTCGACGATTTCTGCGCCTGCTTCTCGGAGGCGGACGTCGCCATCATCTCGGACGTCTTCGCCGCCGGCGAGCCGCCCATCCCCGGCGCGACCCGCGACCGGCTGATCGAGACGATGACCGCCCGGGGCCACCGCCGCGCCCTGCCCCTGCCCGACGAAGCCGCCCTCCCCGCCCTGATCGCGGCGGAGGCGAAGCCGGGCGACATGGTGGTGTGCCTCGGCGCAGGTACGATCACGGCCTGGGCGAACGCGCTGCCGGAGGCGCTGGCGGCGCGGGGGTAGCCAGAAACGTTCTGCCCCGGACAACGATCCGGGGCCTTTGTGGGCGGTACGCTCCGTTCGAAGGAACCCCGCTCCCGGCGAAGACCGGGAGCCTCGAAGGGCGAGGCTGTCATACCCCGACCTCGCGGGGCATGACAGCGTACGCTCACCCCTCCCAGAATTCGCTCTCGCCGCCGACGAAGCTCTGCCAGCCGAACCAGTAGGCGATGTGGCCGGGGAGGCGGGGGAGGCGGCGGCCGTCGGGGGCGACGAGGGCCTCCTCCCCGACCTGCCAGACGGTGCCGGCCGTGTCGGTCAGGGTGTCGAGCGTCGTGCCGGCGAAGAGGATGCCGCCGCTGTCGTAGGCGCGCACGGTGCGGGTATCCGCCGTGCCGACCAGCACCACGTCGGACAGGCCCACGCGGTCGCTGATCGCCCGGCCCCCCGCGAAGGCGTCGAGCGGGTAGGCCTTGGCCCCGCCCGGCAGGCGCAGACCGAAGACGTAGTCCTTCTGCGCCAGGTCGCGCCCGCCGCCGAGCGAGGGGAACATCAGGTCGGGCGAGCCGAAATAGTCGTTGTAGACCACGCCCGAGCCGTAGTTGCGGCTGTGCCCCGTGTTCAGCGACAGGACGCGGGTATCGGGATGGTCGGCCCGCCAGTCGGCCCAGGAGGTGATGGTCACGGGGCGGGTCTTCAGCTCGATGCCGCTGTTCACCAGCGGCCCGGCGACCGGCTTGCCGGTGAACTGGTTCCACAGGCTGTCGGTACGGCGGTCGAACATCAGCTTGTTGGAGCGGTAGAGGAAGCCCGAGGAGCCGAAGACGAAGGGCGCGCCCTGCCCCGGCACGGTCGTCTCGTACAGCACCCCCGCCCCGCACAGCGTACAGTAGGCGAGCGCGACCGGCACCCCGCCGATGACGTCGTTGAACATCTCGTGCCAGCCCATGATGCGCAGGGGATAGGCGCGGGCGTCGCCGTTGATCTCGACCCCGAAGACCAGGTCGTCCTCCACGAGATAGGACGCCTGCGAGGCGGGGATCAGCGCGGGATTGTCGAGCGAGGGGATGCCGTCGACCTGCACCCCGCCCCAGGATATCTCCTCCAGGCGGATGCGCATGTTGGCGGGATCGCTGCGCTCGCCGCCCAGGAAGCGCATGAAGTTCGGGTCGATGCGGCGGAAGCTGTCGAGCTTGAGCTGGCGATAGCTGGGATGGGGCGTCACTTGCGGGTTCGCCTCCTGCCACAGCATCGCGTCGAACCAGCCGTTCGCCCGCGCGCCGCTGAGGGAGTTGAACGCGCGGCGGTAGTCCGGCCCCATCGCCCCGCGCCCCTCGTAGCGCATCCCGAGGATGATCGCGGGCAGGGCATCCGTGCGCCGCTCGCGGGTGACGGTCTCCAGCGCCACGCGGGCCTGGCTCGGCGGGCCGAAGACGATGGCGCGGCTGAGGGTCGCCATGTCGGCGGCGAGGGCGGGCAAGGCGACGAGGGCCGCGAGCGCCGCGGCGGCAAGGGTCCTGAACATGGGCATCTCTCCGAAATGGGATCACGTGCCCCATCAGAAGGGGTCGCGCGGCCAAAGGTCCACTCACGGTTTCCGACGCTTGCGTGAGTACGGTGTCTGGCCAAGCCGTGGACCGGGCGTCGGAACCCTCATCCGCCATGCGAATCCTGCCGCATCGCGTCGCACCGGGGCCGGATCGGGCCGGGACCGCGACGGCGGCGTTTGACTTCGCGGCCCGCGCGTTGCAAAGGTCGCCCCGGCTATCGAACAAGGTGGGAACGCGCGTGAGGGGGGCGGCGATGGAGAAGGCGGTGGAGACGCTGCGCGAGGTCTTCGGATTCGACGGGTTCCGCCCCGGCCAGGAGGAGATCGTGCGCGCCGCCCTCGATGGCGAGGACGTGCTGGCCATCATGCCCACGGGGGGCGGCAAGTCGCTGTGCTACCAGCTTCCGGCCCTCCTGCGCGACGGCGTCACGGTCGTCATCTCGCCGCTCATCGCCCTGATGCGCGGGCAGGTGGCGCAGATGCGCGAGCTGGGCATCGCCGCCCGCGCGCTGAACTCCGCCAACGACGACGCCGAGAACGCCATGGCGATGCAGGAGGCCGAGGCCGGGGAGCTGGACCTCCTCTACCTCTCGCCCGAGCGCCTTGCCCGGCACGGGACCATCGCCATGCTGCGCCGGGTCGGGGTCACGGCCATCGCGGTGGACGAGGCGCATTGCGTCAGCCAGTGGGGCCACGACTTCCGCCCCGAATACCGCCTCATCGGCACGGTGCGCGAGCAGCTCGACGGCGTGCAGATCCTCGCCTTTACCGCGACCGCCGATGCGATGACGCGCGAGGATATCGAGGAGCGCCTGTTCCCCGAGGCCCCGCGCGTCTTCCTGCGCGGCTTCGACCGGCCCAACATCTCGCTCGCCATGACGCCGCGGGTGCAGGGCAAGCGGCAGTTGCTCGATTTCCTCGCCACGCATCGCGGGTCGAGCGGCATCGTCTACTGCCAGTCGCGGCGCAAGGTCGAGGAGACCGCCGATTTCCTGAAGGGCGAGGGGGTCGTCGCCCTCGCCTACCACGCGGGCTTCGACCCGGAGGAGCGCAACCGCGTGCAGGACCGCTTCCTGCGCGAGGACGGGGTGGTCGTCGTGGCGACGGTGGCGTTCGGCATGGGCATCGACAAGCCGGACGTGCGGTTCGTCTTCCACATGGACCTGCCGAAGAACATCGAGGGCTATTACCAGGAGATCGGGCGCGCGGGGCGCGACGGCCTGCCGGCGGTGGCCCACGGCCTCTACGGCATGGGCGAGGTGCGCCAGTACCGCCAGTGGATCGACGAGAGCGCGGCCTCCGACGAGCAGAAGGCCATCGAGCGCGCCAAGCTCAACACCCTCGTCGGCTTCTGCGAGGCCGTCACCTGCCGCCGCGTGACCCTGCTCGCCTATTTCGGGGAGGACGCGGCCCCGTGCGGCAACTGCGACCTGTGCCGGGGCGAGGTGGAGACCGAGGACGGCACGGTATCGGCGCAGAAGGCACTCTCGGCCATGGTCCGCACGCGCGAACGGTTCGGGATGGAGCATCTCATCGCCGTGCTGCGCGGCGAGCGGACCGACAAGATCGACCAGCACGGGCACGCGGAGCTGCCCACCTTCGGCGTGGGGGCCGATACCAGCAAGGCGGCGTGGCGCTCCATCTTCCGGCAACTGGAGGCGAGCGGGCTGGCGCGGATCGAGATCGAGGAATACTTCAGCCGTTGGACCGTGACCGAGGCCGGATGGCGCGTGCTGAAGGGCGAGACGCCGGTGACGCTCCGGAAGCAGCCGCGCAACACCCGCGCCGACCGCGAGGCCCGCGCCGCCCGCGCGCCCCTCGACGACAGCGGGGCCGACGAGGCGGTGCTGGTGGCGCTCAAGACCCTGCGGCGCGAGCTGGCCAAGGAGCGCAACGTCCCCGCCTACGTCATCTTCCCCGACCGCACGCTGATCGAGCTGGCCACCGTCCTGCCCCGCGACATGGAGGGCCTGCGCCGGGTCCACGGCATCGGCGGCAAGAAGGCCGAGAATTTCGGCAAGGCCTTCCTGAGCGAGATCCGCAGCATCGTGGGGCGGGCGGCCTGAGCGCTATCCGGGACCGTCGACCGTCCCCGGCCTGACACGGCGGGCGGCAGGGGCGGGAAACCGTGCTGGACTGCCCGGGCGAAACGGTCCA